>JBMFOT010000179.1:0-507 GCA_049969495.1 Armatimonadota bacterium | reverse complement strand
GGTCTACTATGAGATAAGTTACTATTATCCATATAACTGTTGATATTTCTGAGACGATGGCAGGGCAGCGCCGAGACGCCGTGGAGGTGGATTGGCGGAAGGTCGAAACTGTCCGAAGAAACGTTAGTAATTCCTCAGACTACAGCATGTGCGGTAGCCGAACCCGAGTTGCCGACCGTTGGCGTCACTATAATGGGAGGAAAGGTAAAACCTCCTAGCTGGCGTGAGATTGCCAAGTGTTTGCAGAAATGCAAAGACAAAACAGGTCATGAGTTCTGGTGGTGCTTAGGGGACTGTCTCGGACGCAAAGTCGTTGCTCAGTATTGCAGGGACATCGTATGTATGGTGAGGCCGGATCTATGCCAACCGTGGTACTACCCTGACAATCCCTGTAAGCACAAGGATGAGCGAGTAGATGCTTGTCAGTCCTGCTGTGAGATTGATTATTACTGTTGTCTTCTTATGGGGAACCATCCACGTCGTTGTGTGGATAATGCCACTTGCTGT
>JBMFOT010000178.1:0-511 GCA_049969495.1 Armatimonadota bacterium | reverse complement strand
AAAAACAATTACAATGGAAATTAGAACTAATAAAATTAGTGCTATAAACAATGAGAAAGCTAATGTAGATTTCAGTGAAAAGCAAAAGTAAAAAATATCACAATCAAGATATTCTCTTCACCCCCTCCTCGTTTCAATCCCTTATAGGTACGCTACAAACCACTTTTTCCTATGTATATCAAATAGGAAAAAGTGCGTTTCAATCCCTTATAGGTACGCTACAAACTAGAAGAAAGTGTTAAAGTTTGAACAGCCCCTGTTAGTTTCAATCCCTTATAGGTACGCTACAAACATGTCTTCATATCCAATCTTGCTTTGTAGTAATTCCGTTTCAATCCCTTATAGGTACGCTACAAACAAGGTTTATTACCTCCTCTGTTTCTTCCGTAACAGGTTTCAATCCCTTATAGGTACGCTACAAACATGAAAAACACGCATGATAAAATTTTACATTTTCTTGGTTTCAATCCCTTATAGGTACGCTACAAACCCTGTTTTCAATTTTGGTTTG
>JBMFOT010000177.1:0-517 GCA_049969495.1 Armatimonadota bacterium | reverse complement strand
ATTTTTCTCTTTGCAATTAATGACAGTGGTTTCAATCCCTTATAGGTACGCTACAAACCTGCACTAAGGGCATACAAAGAGAATGAGGCAAAAGAGTTTCAATCCCTTATAGGTACGCTACAAACAAGTGTCAATGCCTCTCTCCAAAACCTCCCAAAGAAGTTTCAATCCCTTATAGGTACGCTACAAACGAGGGCCGTAAAAAAGAATTCCCTTCCCCTTCTTGGTTTCAATCCCTTATAGGTACGCTACAAACTGGGATTGAGAAAAATGGCAAGAGAGAAGCAAGGATGTTTCAATCCCTTATAGGTACGCTACAAACAAGTCTTGAATTGAAAGTATCTTTATGCTACTTCGGTTTCAATCCCTTATAGGTACGCTACAAACCCACTACTAAGAATTTTCACCAAAATTTCAAGGAAATGTTTCAATCCCTTATAGGTACGCTACAAACAAGAACAGGAGAGGAGGGAGAAGAATGAGAATTAGGTTTCAATCCCTTATAGGTACGCTACAA
>JBMFOT010000176.1:0-517 GCA_049969495.1 Armatimonadota bacterium | reverse complement strand
GGCAGTAAAAGGGGGGAAGGGTAATGGATAAAACCGGGGGGCGACTAATGCCGCCCTCCGGTGTTTCGTGTTAGTTATTCGCTCCCGCCGCGCCGGTACCCTTGGGCTTCATGGGACCGGTGTAGTAGTTCGGCGGTAGCTCCTCTTCTTTTTTACCGCATCCCGCCAGCAGCACCGGCAGTAACATCGCTGCTGCCAGCAGGAGCAAAGTTGCGCTACGAAAGCGCCGGGCTACGCCACGCATTGTCTCTTACTCCATCGAGAAGGTGTAGTAGGTTTTGTACCAGACGGTCTGTCCGTTCTCAACGGTAGAGGACAGGTAGCGCTCTGAGTTACGGGCGATGCGTTTGGCGTGTCCATCCAGGAACACGAAGTTGCTGCCGTCCTGGTGGACGTACGCCGACTCGCAACCCAGCACGATGACAAAGTAACCGCCGCCTACCATCGTGATACCGTCACCGATAAGCACGGTCTCGGCGGGACGCTTTACTTCAGGCATATAGCGGGTTAAACCGCC
>JBMFOT010000175.1:0-523 GCA_049969495.1 Armatimonadota bacterium | reverse complement strand
GACAGGCGACCGGCTCCGCGCTCAGCTGCGCACGCAGGTTTTGCAGGTCGCGGATAAGCGTATCAATTTGCTGGAGCAGCTTCTGCCGTTCATGCTGAGAGATTGCTTGCATCTTTCCCCTCGGCAAGTCTTCCTGACGGTCGTATTATACCAGAAGCAGGCACGCATGGTAACATCTTTTTTGCCATAGATACGGATGCTCAGAAAGCACCGCATCCCGCGAGATAAATCTGCTTACCTGTTGTGCTGTATGTGCTTTGTGTGCACGTTACTGTCTTTGTAGCGCTGGCGTGCCTTGTAAGAACACAAGGATTTGTCCAGCGAGCAATATAAGTATCCCATGCCCCATATAGAGCGGTATTGCTATCAGGGCATACCCTAACGCGAGGCCCGCCAGCCAGACAGGGTGGGCTTTGGGCGGAGAAGTTTTCAGCCAAACTAATAAGGCGATTCCCCACACCGCTGCAAGAACCGAACCACTGATAGTCGCCACTACCCGCAAAAATACATCACTCATCACTCT
>JBMFOT010000174.1:0-527 GCA_049969495.1 Armatimonadota bacterium | reverse complement strand
GACGGCTCCTGGGACCCCGACTACCAAATCCTCGCCGTGCAGGACACCCAGACCGGCTTCGGCGACAGCAACCTAGGCATGGTGGACTATGCTAACGGCTCCGAACTGGACGTCGCCTGTGGTATCGTCAAGGATGGGTGGCTCTACCTGCTGCTGGCAGGCAACCTGGAGTCCAACTTCAACAAACTGGAAATCTTCTTTGACACCCGCCCTGGCGGGCAGAACCGCCTGCGTGGAGACAACCCCGATGTGGACTTCAACGGGCTCAACCGCATGGGCGATGACGGCAGTGGCAACGGCTTGACCTTTGACCCCGACTTTGAGGCAGACTTCTGGGTTGGGGTGACGGGTGGTGGTTCGCCGTATCGGCTGTATGCGAACTATGCGGAGTTAGGCAGTCCGGGTTTGGGGTTGTATCTGGGCAACACGGGTGCGGCGAGCGATGGGGTTCTGGTAGATGGGAACAACCCGTTTGGCATCCGTGTGACGATAAACAACAGCAACGTGGGAGGCGTCACCGCAGGCAC
>JBMFOT010000173.1:0-534 GCA_049969495.1 Armatimonadota bacterium | reverse complement strand
ATCTGTATTGCGAAGATAACCCGGTCAACGCGGTGGATCCGAGTGGGGATACACCTGCTGCACTACCTGGTCTTTTAATACCCGGGGCGCGCGAGATTATTATTGGCGCTGGTATCGTAGTCGGTATTGGTATCGTGGTGAAAGAGATTGCCGATAGTATCGGCGACTGGTCAGATAAGTGGCGTGAGAAAGTGCACGGAAGGGAGAAACGCCGAGCCCGGGAGAAGGCAAAGCATGACCAAGAGGAGTGGGAAGACGGGGACAGAAAGGGGAAACGTCCAAAGCCAAAGTACCGGCAACCACATAACATCCCAGACAACGAGCCACCTTACTGGGGAGGAGCTCCTTATAACCCAAGACTCCCATAGATCTGTAGGGAGAGCATGGGGAAATAGCATACCATGAACGATCTGGACTGGCTACAAGTGGTATCTTTAGAAAATGCTAGAACCTGCTTGCAGAACGCCTATCTTTTAGAGCAGGCATCACAAGACCTGAGCCGGGGCAATCTGCAGTCTGCTTTGTCAATAGCCC
>JBMFOT010000172.1:0-537 GCA_049969495.1 Armatimonadota bacterium | reverse complement strand
CGCTACAAACCCAAATTAAGACAAAGGGTCGTAGTTCTTGCTAGGTTGTTTCAATCCCTTATAGGTACGCTACAAACTAGAGAGGTTATGTTTTATAACAAGGTAAGAGAGCTGTTTCAATCCCTTATAGGTACGCTACAAACGGTACTCCACTTTGGGATATGCTTGTCAAAGACACTGTTTCAATCCCTTATAGGTACGCTACAAACGAAATTTAAAGAATTAGAGAAGAACGAAGAGTTTGGTTTCAATCCCTTATAGGTACGCTACAAACGGGGAATTTTATGCTGTGGCTTATGCCACAGACACTGTTTCAATCCCTTATAGGTACGCTACAAACATATGTACTTGCGGGTTTCCTGTGAGGAGCTTACTCCGTTTCAATCACTTATAGGTACGCTACAAACTCTTGGCTTCTTCATCTAATTGTTTTTGCTTTTCTTCGTTTCAATCCCTTATAGGTACGCTACAAACCTATTCCTTTGGCCAATGACCAACCCAGTTTGGGCGTGTTTCAATCCCTTATAGGTACGCTAC
>JBMFOT010000171.1:0-556 GCA_049969495.1 Armatimonadota bacterium | reverse complement strand
CACGTAGAGCCAGTAATCGCCTCGCAACCGTTCGGCCGTCTTGTATTCGTTGGGCGTGAGCGCCACCGGTCCCACCCCAGCCCGGCCTTTCACTTCGATGAAGCGCACACTTCCGGTTTCTGGGTGCCGGGACAGGATGTCAAAACCGCGATCCTCGGCGGAGACGTCCTCGGGCTCCCAGCCCCGCTGCCGCTCGTAGCGCATGGCCTCCTCCATGGCGATGCGTTCCACTTCTTCGTCCCGCACCATGGACGCGAACTGCTCCCGTTCCGGATGCGGGAGGAAGTGGTGCGTCCGCTGGGAGAGCAGTTCGCCGAGTCTATAGCGCTCCGTTTTGTGCTCCGGGTCACTGGCGCTCATCCGGTGGGCCTCATCCACGATGATCAAGTCCCAGGTGGTGCGCCGGAGGCTCTCGAGCACATCCTCACGCTTGGCGAAGTCCATGGAGGTGATGACCTGGGGCTTATCCTGCCAGGGATTGATCCCGTAGGCGTATTTCAAGTCCACCCCGCGGACGATGTCGAACCGCTGCCGGAAGCGGTCGCGCAGCTCCCGC
>JBMFOT010000170.1:0-556 GCA_049969495.1 Armatimonadota bacterium | reverse complement strand
TTCCCATGATGTCCACACCTAAATTAGGCAGCAAGCCGAAATATAACGTGTAGGCATCTTGAAACTGGGGTACCTCACGATAGTGCGCTAGAATGTACGCGCGTGCGAGGTGATTGGGCCAATCAAGCAGCGGAGGATAAGCCGTCAACCATATTGGTAGCAGAAGTACAAAAGATGCTATTGCAAATACCACCACGTTTCGTTTGGTGAAATCACTAGCTGCTGAAAAGTAATTGTTCAACAACCTCCACCAGCCTCCTTCCATCCACGTCCCAGTTGTATCTCTCCTCCACTGCCCTGCGCCCGTTCGCACCCATCCGGGCGCGCAGGTCCGGGTCGCGCAGCATCAACACCTTCTCCACTAAATCATCGGCATCCTGCGAGCGAAAGACGAGACCGCACCGGTGGCTCTCCACCACCCGCTTCATCGGACGACAATCCGAAACCAGCACCGGCTTACGAAACGCCATGTAGTCGTACAACTTGTTGGGCATGGTATATTGTGTCAATGCATTCACAAAATGAGGAACGATTCCAACACAAGCGAGACGTATTC
>JBMFOT010000169.1:0-581 GCA_049969495.1 Armatimonadota bacterium | reverse complement strand
CGCCTCGCTCTCATCACCCCCCAGCGTGCCGAGATCCTGCATCCCGCCCGCTGCCGTCCAGCGAAAGGCACGCCGACCAGACCAGCCGACCACCACCCTGCCGTCCGCGGAAACACCATACGCATAGCTACTACCGCCGAGCGTGCCGAGATCCTGCATCCCGCCCGCTGCCGTCCAGCGAAAGGCGCGAAATTGCCCGCTGGCGTTTTGTGCATCGCCGACCACCACCGAGCCGTTCGCGGAAACACCATACGCATAGCTCAGCCGTCCACCCAGCGTGCCGAGATCCTGCATCCCGCCCGCTGCCGTCCAGCGAAAGGCACGACTATCCCCGCTGGCGTTTTCTGCCTTGCCGACCACCACCGAGCCGTCCGCGGAAACATCATACGCCAAGCTCCAATCACCGCCGAACGTGCCGAGATCCTGCATCCCGCCCGCTGCCGTCCAGCGAAAGGCGCGCATATCCCCGCTGGCGTCGGCTGCCCCGCCGACCACCACCGAGCCGTCCGCGGAAACACCAAACGCCGCGCTGCGAGCCCCCCCCAGCGTGCCCAACCAGGTCAGCGTCTGAGCATTTGCCT
>JBMFOT010000168.1:0-589 GCA_049969495.1 Armatimonadota bacterium | reverse complement strand
ATGCGCTACCTCTGCGGAGCGTTGCGCCGTCTGGTAAGGCGTGTGTGTGGTCACAATGCCCAGCAGGTTCACACGGGGGTGAAGTGTGAGGTGCGCTATCGCCCACTGGTCGTCCATTTCTGCACCAACATCGGTGGAGAGCAAAACGTCTATGAGTTCACTATGGGTCACTGTCTTTTCCAAAGGACCTCCTCTCTCTGGGGATTTTCCCAAGAAGCATATTCGTCATCTACCTCTTGCCTGCCTGTTGCTCCAGACGTTGCATCCTAGCCCTCCAAAAGAATGAAGTTTGATGCTCTACTCTGAATCGAACACCTCTGCTCCTTCCCTGCGAGAGAAGAAGGAGAGGGAAGAAGGTTTAGCGATAGCACGGCGGTATCGCGTCCAGAAGCCCTTGCAGTGTCCATGGCGGCTGATCTGGGTAGCTGATGGGTTCATTGTCCCATAGGAACTCTGGCGCCAGCGTGGCGGCGAGGCGCATCCACTTCACGTGTCCGTCCGCCATTGCCCAGTTGCCGCTCTTGTTGTGCCAGAACGGCAGGCTACCGCATGTGCCGTTGTAGTACTGCCAGGGGATGGTCCACGCCTC
>JBMFOT010000167.1:0-609 GCA_049969495.1 Armatimonadota bacterium | reverse complement strand
CTACAAACTGTACAGAGATCTACTACTTCTACTTCAGAAGTTACTCGTTTCAATCCCTTATAGGTACGCTACAAACTCGTTCCCTACTACCCAAAATTCTATCAGGTACTCGTGTTTCAATCCCTTATAGGTACGCTACAAACTTAGATCAGATAGCAAATGAGATATCGAAGTATAGGAGTTTCAATCCCTTATAGGTACGCTACAAACATATTTGTACGACTTCCTGAACGAGGAGGAAGTCGGTTTCAATCCCTTATAGGTACGCTACAAACTAAATACGAAGATAATAATAATAGATCCTGGGCATGGGTTTCAATCCCTTATAGGTACGCTACAAACGTGGGGCTAATGTAATTCAGAAAATTGGTTTGAATTGTTTCAATCCCTTATAGGTACGCTACAAACCTTGAGCCCTCCGTGGATCCAATCCTATTTGATCTAGTTTCAATCCCTTATAGGTACGCTACAAACTGGGATAGTTAGGATGGCTGATCTATGGAACCTTCCGTTTCAATCCCTTATAGGTACGCTACAAACTGTACAGAGATCTACTACTTCTACTTCAGAAGTTACTCGTTTCAATCCCTTATAGGTACGCTACAAACT
>JBMFOT010000166.1:0-611 GCA_049969495.1 Armatimonadota bacterium | reverse complement strand
ATCCTCACCCGTCCCGAAGGACGGGTGCAACGCTAGCGCAGAAAGCGTTGCACATGCGGCCGTTTTGTTTCAATCCTCACCCGTCCCGAAGGACGGGTGCAACGTGCAATATGAAGCACGAAATTTGCGCAAGATGTTGTTTCAATCCTCACCCGTCCCGAAGGACGGGTGCAACTTGCATTCACGATGGTACTAATTGCAATCATTGCTGTTTCAATCCTCACCCGTCCCGAAGGACGGGTGCAACCTACAAATAATGGCTTTAATGACGCAACGCTATTTGTTTCAATCCTCACCCGTCCCGAAGGACGGGTGCAACAATTGTCAGTTTCGTCAGAAACTGTCAACATTATTGTTTCAATCCTCACCCGTCCCGAAGGACGGGTGCAACCTTATGACAATCCGTTGATAGATCCATCAGACAGTTTCAATCCTCACCCGTCCCGAAGGACGGGTGCAACTGGAGGAAATGAGGAAATCAAGAATACGTTTCGCAGTTTCAATCCTCACCCGTCCCGAAGGACGGGTGCAACATATAGCACGCGAGTATCTGCGCAGCGTGGAAGCAGTTTCAATCCTCACCCGTCCCGAAGGACGGGTGCAACGACGCA
>JBMFOT010000165.1:0-631 GCA_049969495.1 Armatimonadota bacterium | reverse complement strand
TTGCACTAAGGTGTACCAGTATCCAGCAGGTACGCTTCCAAACGCCCTGTGGCGGCGTTGTAGCCCCCACCCACAATATAGCGTCCGTTGGGCGAGATGGCGTAGGCTGTCTCAAGATAAGAGCCGTCGGACAGCAGGCTGGCATAGGTGATGTTCAGGTCTTCCATCCCGCCACGGGGTGTCCAGCGAAAGGCATGCCACTCCCCGCTGGCGTTTTCTGCCTCGCCGACCACCACCGAGCCGTCCGCGGAAACACCAGACGCCTCACTCTTCAATCCACCCAGCGTGCCGAGATTCTGCATCCCGCCCGCTGCCGTCCAGCGAAAGGCGCGCCTATCCCCGCTGGCGTTCCATGCCCTGCCGACCACCACCGAGCCGTCCGCGGAAACACCATACGCCGCGCTCCAATCACCGCCGAGCGTGCCGAGATTCTGCATCCCGCCCGCTGCCGTCCAGCGAAAGGCACGACTATACCCGCTGGCGTTGCCTGCCTGGCCGACCACCACCGAGCCGTTCGCGGAAACACCATACGCATAGCTCCAATCACCGCCGAACGTGCCGAGATCCTGCATCCCGCCCGCTACGGTCCAGCGAAAGGCACGACTATCCCCGCTGGCGTTGTCTGCCCCGC
>JBMFOT010000164.1:0-714 GCA_049969495.1 Armatimonadota bacterium | reverse complement strand
TCTGCCACTGCGCTGGTGGGAGCGGTTGCGGGCACGGGTGTTGCGGGAATGCGATTGACCGACCGACTACCCTACTTCACCGCCGGTGCAGGGGTGCCCGATTGTCTGGTGCTTTCCACCGACATGCTCACAAAAGGGATAGAAGGCGTGCTGGCAGCAGGCTTTTTCGGCGCGGACTGGGGTGTGCAGAGCGGAGAGTTCGTGTGGCGGTAGGATGATCGCCTCTCCGGGTGCCGCACGCCCAGTCCCTTTTGAGGCGAGCGTACCGACGAGCCCTCATCTCTGCTGCGTCTAAACCGCTACGTTTCGCTGGAGCCAAGGCGCATGATAGCCTCTTGGATGATCCAGCGTTCCGATTCCGGAATACGCGCCTGTATTTGCCGGAGCAGTTCCACGGCGCGTGGGCTGTTATTCCCTGCCAGCGCAATCAGTGTCCAGTGCCGTGTGTTTGCATTGGACGAGTTCAGTGCGCTTTGCAGAGCGGGGATGCTGACGTCGCCCATCGCGGAGAGAGCGCGTGCCGCGAGATAAGCCACGGTGGGATTGCCAGCAGCCAGCTTCGCCACCAACGGCTGCACCGCCGGCGCGCCGAGAGTGGCCAGTGAGTTCGCCGCCGCCTCCCCGACGCCACCGTCCGCGTCGGACAGCGCCTCCAGCAGGTACGGGATGGCAGCAGATTGCCCTGTCTGCCCCAGCGCGGCGGCTGCGGTGCGG
>JBMFOT010000163.1:0-741 GCA_049969495.1 Armatimonadota bacterium | reverse complement strand
CTGGGAATGAAACCTCCGGTTGGCGTCGGGTTCCAGGGCTCATTCGGTCTACCGGGCAGGACACTCTGTACCTCTTGCCCATTTTGGAAATTTCTGAAAGTCCTAACCAAAGCCTGCTTGTACTGAGCATCACGCTGCCATCCCACAGTATAGAGAATCTCACTATCGGATGAAAGCCTCAGGAGGCAACCAATCGCCGCCCCCTTGCCACAGATGCTGCCATATCACCGCACCGCGCTTTCCAACAGGTTGACCGGAGTGCGCTGCCCTACTGCGCCTGCACGCTCAGCCCCAGTGCCTCTGCCACCTGCCTCAGCGGAACCACCAACTGCCCCTGAAACGGAAACACCGCGCGTTCCAGCTTAACCTTGCCCGAAGGGGTCTGCGCCTCCCAGCCGAACGCCTGCACCTGCACCCAGCGCGAACCGCGACGCAGCGTCACGGTCCACATTTCGGAGGTGCGCTTCGTCTGCACCTCCACCCCGAATGGCTTGAGCAGGCTCACCGGCACCACTACCACGCCGTTGAGCGAGGCGATGAGTGGGCTGGAGAGAGGCTTGCCCTCCACCAGCAGCTGAGGCACGGGCATCGGCTTCACCACCCCTTTGGGATGGACGAGTAGACGGTACAGGACGCATTGCGCCAGGGCTTCAGCCGACCTCAGGTTGGGCGATTCCAGAACCACTTTTGCTCTGTCGTACCAGAACGACAAGCTACCTCCCCCTCGTGGAGCATTAAGAT
>JBMFOT010000162.1:0-760 GCA_049969495.1 Armatimonadota bacterium | reverse complement strand
AACCGGAAATAAAGACTGATAAAGCTCTTGAGAAGATAAGTTTGTAGCGTACCTATAAGGGATTGAAACAATACCGACCCTATAATCCATAAGATCCCATAAAACGTTTGTAGCGTACCTATAAGGGATTGAAACTTTTTTAGCCGGCACATATAACAAAACAAAAATGAAGTTTGTAGCGTACCTATAAGGGATTGAAACCATACAACAAAGGGTAGAGCTTGTAGAGGCAGAGAGGTTTGTAGCGTACCTATAAGGGATTGAAACATCCCTCTCTTGTGTTTGGCCCTGGAGAAGAGCTACGTTTGTAGCGTACCTATAAGGGATTGAAACATAACATGGGCTGGGATGGTCTCCCATCCCAGCTCCGTTTGTAGCGTACCTATAAGGGATTGAAACAATCTAACTTCTCCTCTAACAATATTTTCCATTTCAGTTTGTAGCGTACCTATAAGGGATTGAAACATAATGTGGGCTGGGATGGTCTCCCATCCCAGCTCTGTTTGTAGCGTACCTATAAGGGATTGAAACTCGTAAATGGACCATGTTGGTCGATAAAAAACGTTAGTTTGTAGCGTACCTATAAGGGATTGAAACGGTTTTGTTACTATAGCTGATACTTTTTGGATCACGTTTGTAGCGTACCTATAAGGGATTGAAACAAATTTTTTCCACGTTAGAACACCTCCTTTAAAATAGTTTGTAGCGTACCTATAAGGGATTGAAACAATATAGTCACGATCTACAGTGCTACAAGGAG
>JBMFOT010000161.1:0-776 GCA_049969495.1 Armatimonadota bacterium | reverse complement strand
GTCGTTCGCCAAACTTTTGATGCTGAGTTCGGATGGGCACCAGATTGGAGTAACTTTTTCACCGTCATGGCATCACCTACCTCTGCCGCATGATACAAAGGGGTAATTCCCCTGTTGTCAGCGGCGTTGACATCTGCGCCCCGGCGAATGAATTCCCACACGGCTGTCCTGCAACCGGCGCGGGCAGCAACCATGAGGGGGGTCTCACCATACGCGGTTCGCGAGTCCACCGGCGTTCCTAGCATCAGAGCAGTATCCCTCATCTTCATATTGCAGGTAGCCGCTGCTATAAACAGCCAAAGGCGCAGGATGTATGCTAGAACACTCCATGTGACGATGATGGCAAGCAAGGCAAAGCCGCATCCCCAGTAAAAAAACACCATCCTTCGCATTGGACTGCCTCCTACTGTGACGGCACAGGACGAACCCGATATATTTGTCTGGCAGCATCTCCGACAAGGCGTCCTGTGTCTCGCATAGCATCTCGGATGTGGTAGTTAATGAGATCTTGTAGTTCAGGATGTTCCTCAGCATGCCCCCACTCCCTAAGCATATCCCTCATCCGGTTGGAACAGTCCCAATTGACGTATACGATATACATCTCCTCTGCGATTTTGATGCCCGTGATCACACCCAGCACCGCACCCGCTCCTTTGACGACAGTCTTGCCATGCTCCTTGAACCAATCCTTAACGTCTTGCCAGGTTGGTAGATACCCACTCGGATCCACCGCGTTGACCGGGTCGTCTTCGCAATACAGATACCGGTTCAGCGAC
>JBMFOT010000160.1:0-781 GCA_049969495.1 Armatimonadota bacterium | reverse complement strand
CTTATAGGTACGCTACAAACACAGAGTAATGCGTAAAGCAATGGAATTATCAGGGAGTTTCAATCCCTTATAGGTACGCTACAAACTTATAAATCCTTCAGCTATGCAAAGAAAATGGATAGGTTTCAATCCCTTATAGGTACGCTACAAACGGAGGTGTTAAAAAATGTGGATGGAAGAGAAGGAATTGTTTCAATCCCTTATAGGTACGCTACAAACTTTAACACTTTCTTCTACAAGCTGGCAAAGAATTTCGGGTTTCAATCCCTTATAGGTACGCTACAAACTTACCGTTTATGAAATATTGAAGATTGCAAATTTAGTTTCAATCCCTTATAGGTACGCTACAAACTTTACAACTCCTTGCATATGAGAATGGCCAACTAAGGTTTCAATCCCTTATAGGTACGCTACAAACTGTTTATCTCTGAGATATCGCATACAGAAACAAAAATGTTTCAATCCCTTATAGGTACGCTACAAACCGATCCCCTCCTTCTTCTTTTGTTTTATATATCTCATGTTTCAATCCCTTATAGGTACGCTACAAACGACCAAGAGTCGTCGTTATTGCCAAGTTTGAGAGGTGTTTCAATCCCTTATAGGTACGCTACAAACTTTTGAAATGAGTTTGTCATCAAAAAAAAGAGAAATGTTTCAATCCCTTATAGGTACGCTACAAACATTCTTCCTTGGCCCAAAAGCTTCAAAATGATTGTAGTTTCAATCCCTTATAGGTACGCTACAAACTGTTCTCAAACGCAATATCTGAGATTGTTAC
>JBMFOT010000159.1:0-793 GCA_049969495.1 Armatimonadota bacterium | reverse complement strand
TTGGGCAAAAGGAGGCGGAAAAGAAGTTTCAATCCCTTATAGGTACGCTACAAACTATACTCACTGGTGGGGACGAAACGTTCCCACCAGTGTTTCAATCCCTTATAGGTACGCTACAAACATTTTATCCATTGCAATAATACCCCACCTTGTTTTTGTTTCAATCCCTTATAGGTACGCTACAAACCCTTTTAGCCATTTCCAAGGCTGGAATTTTTTGAAGTTTCAATCCCTTATAGGTACGCTACAAACGGCATTATAGGGAATGTTAATAGTACCATGGGAGAATGTTTCAATCCCTTATAGGTACGCTACAAACCAAAATCGAGTAAGTTTTAGAAGTATGAAAGTCTTTGGTTTCAATCCCTTATAGGTACGCTACAAACCAAGACAGCAACAACAAAATTATACCTCACACCTATGTTTCAATCCCTTATAGGTACGCTACAAACAAAATATATACCATTACAAATTCTTCGAAGAGATTTGTTTCAATCCCTTATAGGTACGCTACAAACAAAGCCCCCGGAATAGGCTACTCCGGGGGTACGGCATCGTTTCAATCCCTTATAGGTACGCTACAAACCCGCTTGCTGAAAAAAGAGATTTGGACGATATTATGTTTCAATCCCTTATAGGTACGCTACAAACCTCTCTCCTTTACACCCTTAGATTACCACTCTTCCTGTTTCAATCCCTTATAGGTACGCTACAAACAAAGTCGTGGTATAACTCAAGGAGGTCGTCATTCTCTTTGTTTCAATCCCTTATAGGTACGCTACAAACTTTTCAG
>JBMFOT010000158.1:0-806 GCA_049969495.1 Armatimonadota bacterium | reverse complement strand
CGCTACAAACCTTTGAAGCCTTCACCTGCAGCAGGAGAAAGAGCAGGTTTCAATCCCTTATAGGTACGCTACAAACGAGCATATCCAAGTTTTTGAAATTCCAGGGGTAAATCTGTTTCAATCCCTTATAGGTACGCTACAAACTTCTCTTGCGAAGAAAGACGACGAAGAAGGAAGTTTGTTTCAATCCCTTATAGGTACGCTACAAACCAGTCCTCTTCTCTCTCCCTCTTTTTTTAAGCCTGGTTTCAATCCCTTATAGGTACGCTACAAACGGAAGGATTTGTCGGAGTATTACACGGACTACATTAGGTTTCAATCCCTTATAGGTACGCTACAAACGTAGCCTGCAGGGAGGGAAACAACATCGGCGATCTGGGTTTCAATCCCTTATAGGTACGCTACAAACTGTAGATTTCATCAATTCTCAAATTGCCTCTTTGATGTTTCAATCCCTTATAGGTACGCTACAAACCGCTCAACAGGAAGCATGTGTACATATCTCTGTACCAGTTTCAATCCCTTATAGGTACGCTACAAACCCGTTAGCAAGCTCCGTGGCATTAGTGCCACAAGTGAGTTTCAATCCCTTATAGGTACGCTACAAACTAAGATTCAAATGCTTGTACATTTGCTTGTCTAACCTGTTTCAATCCCTTATAGGTACGCTACAAACCTACAGGATATTCTCTCTTACACAGAGGACAAACAGGTTTCAATCCCTTATAGGTACGCTACAAACTTCCTCCAGCTCTCTACCATTATCTCTCCTCTCGAAAGTTTCAATCCCTTATAGGTACGCTACA
>JBMFOT010000157.1:0-826 GCA_049969495.1 Armatimonadota bacterium | reverse complement strand
GTTAATTTTAAGTGGTAGCTTTTTTGCCCTTTTTACGGGTTTGTAGCGTACCTATAAGGGATTGAAACGGATAATATAGTTTTCTTCCGATTTGGGCCAACTCTGTTTGTAGCGTACCTATAAGGGATTGAAACTAAGAATGGAACGTTAGTATGGAGTTCCTTAGCTTCAGTTTGTAGCGTACCTATAAGGGATTGAAACTTTTGATCCCTTTTCTTATGCTCATTTTAAAACCTCGTTTGTAGCGTACCTATAAGGGATTGAAACTAGTCTACCCATAAAAATTCGAAGAAATTATCCACACGTTTGTAGCGTACCTATAAGGGATTGAAACATGCACTCTTACCATGCAAAATCAGTGAAATCATTGGTTTGTAGCGTACCTATAAGGGATTGAAACTCTCTACTTCCATTCTCAGTAGATCTACGTATTATCTGTTTGTAGCGTACCTATAAGGGATTGAAACATTCTAACTTTTATAGCCATACAGGCCAACCTCCTAAAGTTTGTAGCGTACCTATAAGGGATTGAAACTTGTAGAGGCAAAACAAGCGCCATAATTCATAGTAGAGTTTGTAGCGTACCTATAAGGGATTGAAACGCCCTTTTTTCTCTCCCTTTTTTTTTAAGCCTGTGAGTTTGTAGCGTACCTATAAGGGATTGAAACGGCTCAACAGGGCTTACAAGATTTGGAACTCTCTACGTTTGTAGCGTACCTATAAGGGATTGAAACAAATATCCCCCACTTTAGCTTTAATCTTTGTATTCATGTTTGTAGCGTACCTATAAGGGATTGAAACGCTCCTGAAGGGTTGCATGATGATT
>JBMFOT010000156.1:0-907 GCA_049969495.1 Armatimonadota bacterium | reverse complement strand
CTGCTGGACCAAAGTATGCGTTTGTAGCGTACCTATAAGGGATTGAAACATCTCCTTCTTGGAGCCTGTACTCCTGCAGTGTAGTCGGTTTGTAGCGTACCTATAAGGGATTGAAACTCGTAAATGGACCATGTTGGTCGATAAAAAACGTTACGTTTGTAGCGTACCTATAAGGGATTGAAACTGCCCCGCTTGTGCAGCTATGGCAGGAAAGACCGCGTTTGTAGCGTACCTATAAGGGATTGAAACAACTTCTAAGAGAAGAGAATCCCCTCTCAAAAAAAGTTTGTAGCGTACCTATAAGGGATTGAAACCCCTCAAGCCACTTGTACAGCTCCTTAAATCCCTCCGTTTGTAGCGTACCTATAAGGGATTGAAACAAATTGATTGAGTATTGGCACCTGCACTTACTCGCGGTTTGTAGCGTACCTATAAGGGATTGAAACTTCTCTTTTAATTCTATGGCTTTCGCAACTCTCAAGTTTGTAGCGTACCTATAAGGGATTGAAACACATTCTTGAAAATATCAAGCCTCCAAATCTCTGCGTTTGTAGCGTACCTATAAGGGATTGAAACAAATCTCTTGCTCGGTCAAATTATCTTTTGGATCTGGTTTGTAGCGTACCTATAAGGGATTGAAACCTTCCTTTGAAAACGATACTAATAATGATGGCGTCCCGTTTGTAGCGTACCTATAAGGGATTGAAACTAACACCTTTTGAAAAGTTTGCAAAGTTTTCCAACTGGTTTGTAGCGTACCTATAAGGGATTGAAACGTATTTCCAAAGAAACAATATTTGCATTTCATGGGACAGTTTGTAGCGTACCTATAAGGGATTGAAACTTGCTATGCCCGCCCTTAGAAGTTTTCTCTTTTTTTGTTTGTAGCGTACCTATAAGGGATTGA
>JBMFOT010000155.1:0-1037 GCA_049969495.1 Armatimonadota bacterium | reverse complement strand
GAAGAAGAGCTTGGAGGAAGACAGGAAGAGTTTCAATCCCTTATAGGTACGCTACAAACTCAAGCTTCAGGACTAATTGCAGTTGATGTATATGATAGTTTCAATCCCTTATAGGTACGCTACAAACGGATATTGATACATCAGGCTTAGAAGACTACGGATTGTTTCAATCCCTTATAGGTACGCTACAAACAGTTGGAATCTATCGGGGTCGAGGCTTTATACACCTGTTTCAATCCCTTATAGGTACGCTACAAACACATAATCTCCATTATCGGAAGTAAAGTATGGGGAAGTTTCAATCCCTTATAGGTACGCTACAAACGTATGAATTTCAAGGGGGTGGTGAGAGTTTGAAAGCGTTTCAATCCCTTATAGGTACGCTACAAACACAAGCACTAAAGAATGGAGATTTGAACTGGTGGGGTTTCAATCCCTTATAGGTACGCTACAAACATATTTTTCCCTCCAATATCGCAAAGAGCATCTATAGTTTCAATCCCTTATAGGTACGCTACAAACCTCAAAAAGGTCAGTCTATTACTCCCTAAAATTCTAGTTTCAATCCCTTATAGGTACGCTACAAACAAATTAATTCATCGTTGTTCATTTTATCTCCTCATAGTTTCAATCCCTTATAGGTACGCTACAAACTTGAACGTTTACAGCAAGATGAAAAAAAGATATTGAATGTTTCAATCCCTTATAGGTACGCTACAAACAAGTAACAGAGATGCATGGATTCTCATAGAGAATCTGTTTCAATCCCTTATAGGTACGCTACAAACAGAAAAAAGTGATAAATAAAAGACTTGACACACTTTTGTTTCAATCCCTTATAGGTACGCTACAAACTCTATAGAAATGAAGCGATATGAATACTTACTCGCCTGTTTCAATCCCTTATAGGTACGCTACAAACGAATTCAACAACCAGTAGTTACGGATGTATATCCAGTTTCAATCCCTTATAGGTACGCTACAAACCAAATAGGAAGAAAACTATATTATCCTGAATATTTCAGTTTCAATCCCTT
>JBMFOT010000154.1:0-1283 GCA_049969495.1 Armatimonadota bacterium | reverse complement strand
AGGCACAGCAGGTGTGATCACGAACGGCAGCGCACAGGTGGTCAGTAACAACCTGTATGATATATTCGGGGTGTTGCGGTATCAACAGGGCAGCGCCGAGACGCCGTGGAGGTGGAAGGGCAAAAAAGAGGGAGACGAAAGCCTGTTGGTTAGCGGCACCAGCAGCTACATAGCTAAGACGGCAATGTCAACAGGTTTGGAAGACGTTCTCATCAGGCTTTTCTGTGAACATCTATGCCGTAGTGTGAAGCCGGATTACTTACGCCGGGCATGCGTGGAGGCATGTGTAGCAGAGGGAGGTAAGCTCATTAAACCTGCTCCCAAGCCCCAACCTAAACCGGAACCAGAGCCTCCGGGCAAGGAAGCAGAGTGTGCAAAGGGCAAATGCCGTACAAATGTGCCGGGTGACATCGCTACCTGTTGCCCTGACGGACGCCCATTTTGCGGACCGTCCAAGGATTATATCTCCATCTGCGGGATACAAACGAAACCGCCAGTTCCCGAACCACCGAAGGCAGACGAAGAGTAGGGGGGTAAAAGGGCATGAAACAAGAGGGTATCGAGGCCATACATACTGTAGGTTATCTTGCCTTTTCTCTCGGCGACGAACAGAACATTAGCGTCATGAAACAATACTGGAGTAAAGGCGCGATTCGCTTCGACGTCGGTGACACCACAAGCATCCTGAGATCCAATGGACGGCTATTGTACATAGACCACGCCAAGCGACATGTGACACGGAGGAGAGCAGCGAACTTTGGTGGTAGTCCTACCCCGTTCGTACTCGCTGGGACGAACGCAGACGCTACGTTCACTGCGTTGCGAAAATGGCTGGAGGAGCGAGGTGTGCAGGTGAGTGGTAGTCCTAGGCGTTCCCACACTATCTATCTAGGCATACCATGCTCTGTCATCACCTATTATGACAAGCACGAAATGCCTATTTTAACAATCTACCAGCCAAGGCAGGGAGGTGGACCGGGTGTGCTGAAGGTGGTTCTACTGGTACTCAAGGAAAACATGCATGCAATATTCGTATGGGATACGGTGTTGCATGCAAAAGTGAAGGTGTCGCCATCTGTTTTCGATATACCAACAGGGTACACCGTGACAGAGGAGAAGTAGGCGGGGGATAAGTGGGGACGCGCCATTTTATCATGGCATCTCGTTGGTACGTCGAAATAACGAATGGCATCCCTTTGACCCGTTAGGCACAGCAGGTGTGATCACGAACGGCAGCGCACAGGTGGTCAGTAACAACCTGTATGATATATTCGGGGTGTTGC
>JBMFOT010000153.1:0-1304 GCA_049969495.1 Armatimonadota bacterium | reverse complement strand
TGCGTTCGCGCCGATAACCACGCTGAACGGTCTCAGGTCTATATCCAGATGCCTAAAGCTTTTGAAGTTAGATACCCTAATGTTTTTGAAGAACATTACCTTTACCCCTACACACTACCTCTGCAACTCTATTATACCCCCTACCGAGTACTCTACACCCCGCTTCTCAGCAAACTCGCCACCTCCGGAGGAGGTGCTCAGGGCACCAGCAACACCTTTATCGATTCTTTGCCTTCATGCACCATCTCGATGCCATGCCGAAACTCGGGGAGAGGTAACCGGTGCGTGACGATACCTTCGGTCTTCAGCAAGCCGCGGCTCAGATAGTCTATCACTTTTGGGTAGCAATAAGGTCCGAGGTGCGAGCCGTACACGTTCAGCTCCTTCACATCGCCCAAAATCGTCCAGTCTACCGTTACCGGCTCCTGCAGCACGCTGAACACCACGAAGTTGCCCGCTTTGCGGATGATGTCCAGTCCGAGCAAGATACCCTGCGGATGCCCGGTGGCTTCGATGTACACGTCACAGCCGTAGCCGTCGGTCAACCGCCTGATTTGCGCACGCACATCGTCGCGCGAGGGGTTCATCACCATATCCGCGCCCAATCGCTTGGCCACCTCCAGCCGGTGGTCGCGTAGGTCGAGCGCAACCAGCACTCCAGGGTTCTTGAGCCGGGCGCACGCTACCATGCCCAGCCCCAGCGGACCCATGCCCGCAATAACCACCACATCGCCGAACTGAATCTGTCCTCTGTCCACCGCGTGCATGGAGCAGGCTAAGGGTTCGATGAGCGCCGCTTGTTCGGTGGGAAGGTTTTCGGGAACACGATATACGCGCGCGTTGGCGGGATAGCGCATGTACTGCGCCCACCCTCCCTGCGCCTTCTCGCGAAAGCCGAAAATCTCGCGGTCGCGGCACAGCCAGTACATGCCGCGGTCGCACATCCGGCATCTGCCACAGGGCACAATTTGCTCGGCGATGGCGCGGTCGCCTATCTGCAAACCGAAGCGTTCCGAAGCACCTTCTCCCAGCGCGACAACACGCCCGATAAATTCATGCCCGGGTACCACTGGTGGTTGTACATAACGGGGGTGGATAGCATCTCCCCAAATGGAGGGGTTACCGTAGAAGCATTTCACATCACTAGCGCAGATACCGCACGCTTCTACTTGTACGATGACCTCTCCGGGGCGAGGTTCGGGCACGGGTATCTGCTCCAAACGATAGTCCCCCGGCGCATGACAGCGTACCGCCTGCATGGTTTGGCTGGCGTCATTCATCTCAGACCCTCCCCTGCCATATTG
>JBMFOT010000152.1:0-1348 GCA_049969495.1 Armatimonadota bacterium | reverse complement strand
GTTTGGCCGCATGACCGCCTCCTGTTGTGTGCGTTCGTTTGGATTTTGCCAAAGCCTTTATCGTTTCCGCGAAACGCTGGACCCTATCGCGCCGTGAAGGGAATACTGCGGTGCGTATGATCCGTTCGTTCGCGATGCCCACTGGCTGAAAGTCGGGATTCAGCTGCCGGGCGTGCTCTAGTTGGACCGTCAAGACCCAGGTTTGAATCCCATGCTGCGGCAGCAGACGGGCGAATTGGTAGGGTCGCACCGCACCGATTGCCCCATCCGGAGGGGAGTGATATGCCAGGATAAGCAGGTTCACTGTAACGCCTCCTCGGAGAGGGCTGACTCGTTCAGCACCACACCGTAGCCCGGCGAAAAGAGAGGTCGGTACTTTGCATACGTGAAGTGAAGCCCGGTGTTTGCGCGAATATCTTCTGCGATGTCTGTGCAAAGCACCTCCTTGTCCTCTATCATTATCAGACGATATATCGGAAAGCCAAAAGCGGTATGCTTGACAAGAATGCCTTCGTCCCCGAAGTACAAGCACTCTGCCTGAAACGAATCCTTGTGCTCAAAGACCCGCCTCGAGAGAGGATGCGGCTCTCGCCCCTGCCAGGCGGGGGTGAAGTGAGCGTGTATCGAACGGTAACGATTCCTCATCTCCGGTAGCGCCTCGTACAGGTATGTACCCGGATCCCGAATCATGTCTCGTCCATCCATCCACAACTCGAGGTACATCTGGTCGTCATGCGCATGTCCCCACCGCTGACCTGCCTTTTGTCTGCCGCAGCGAACCAGAAGATATAATCTTGGCGACCGAAAGAGATATACACCAAAATCTACAAACATGCAAAGGTGTAATCCCTCGCGCAAGCTGCCACCCCCAGCTTGGAAGCGTATCCCTGTTTCTGCGACATCTGTTTTACCTTTTGCTGAAAGGTTTTCCAGTACTCTACACAGCCGATACTGGCTTTTTCTTCTTCGCGCTCCGCAGGTACCGGCAGCGGGTAAGGGCACAAGGCTCGGGAGGCTGCCCACTCCAGAGGGCACCGCTGTGCGTACGCTCTGAGAGTTGCGTCGTCAAACAGACCAGAGGTAAAAGCCAGCAGGTGAGAGTGATCCAACATATCCTCGTACACATACGGGGCGTCCTCAGGCAGTTCCTCGAAACCCTGGAGGGTGCGAATGCGCGCCTTTGCTTCCTGCACGGTTAGGATGCACCACGCCGCCTGCAACTTGATGAACCTGCCGCTGTCGTTATCCCCTATCTGTGCGACCTGACCGCTCAGCTTGGTCAGATGCCAGGTGAAGCGCGCCATTCGATGCAGGCGGTCGATATACCTAGGAGTTACGCAGTTGACTG
>JBMFOT010000151.1:0-1382 GCA_049969495.1 Armatimonadota bacterium | reverse complement strand
GAGGAGCTAAGCCAGCTACCCAACCTCAACGTAGTAGAGGTAACCGTTAGTGACCTTTCTGCGATGACCGAAGCGATGAAGCGTTACCGCCTGCGCCCACGTGACGCTTTACATTACGCTGTCATGTCCAGAATAGGTTGTCCCTTTATAGCGAGTACAGATGTACACTTTGACCGTGTTCCCTCATTGACTCGTTACGCACCGTAGCTGCTCTCCACACCTCGCGGGATGCGGTGCTTTCTGAGCACCCGTATCTGTATTGCGAACACGAGCCGGTCAACGCGGTGGACCCGTTCCATCAAAGCCGGATCCCCACCAGCGATTCCATCACCTTCACCACCGCCGAGTAGTCCTCATCAGCGTAGCCCTGTTGCATGGCGGCGACGAACAGCTCGCGCGTGAGGGCGTTCAGCGGTAGCATGGTGTTCGTCTCACGGGCGGCATCCTCCGCCAACGAAAGGTCTTTCAGCAGGTGGCGTACGAAGAAGTTCGCCTGAAAGTTCCGCTCTAGCAATGCCTTGCCCTTGGTGGAGTACATCGGTGCGCCCAGGTTGGATTTGGAGAGAATGTCTATCAGCGTGGCAGGTGGAACACCCCCCTTTGCCGCGAAGAGCAGCGACTGCCCCAACCCCACCATCATGTGCGCGATGAGCATATTGCACGCCAGTTTGGTCACGGTGGCCTGCTCGGCGGTGGGGAACCGCCAGATTTTGTCGGAGAAGGCTCGCCATGCAGGCTCACAGTATTGAACGTCCTCTTCCGCGCCCCCGCCGAACACCAGCAACGTGCCCTCCAGGATCTGTTTCCTACCGCCCAGAACCGGCGCCTGTACGAACCGCTTGCCTGCCTGCCGGTAGGCGTGTGCGATATGGCGAGTCCACGCGACGGAGACGGTGCTCATATCGCAATGCACGCTTTGCGGGGAGAGCGCGTGGAAGATGCCTTTCTCACCGAAGGAAATCTGCTCCACCGCCGCCGGGTCGGTGACGATGGAGATGACCACCTCGCTTTGCCGGGCGACCTCGGCGGGCGAATCCGCCCAGCGCGCGCCTTTTTCCAGAAGCGGTTGCGCCTTCTCGCGCGTACGGTTGTAGACGATAACCTCATGGCCGGTGACGAGCAACCGATCGGCTATCGCCCCGCCCATGATGCCTAGACCGATGACTCCTGTTTGCAACGTGACACCTCCGGATACCGTGTTTATGGCGACTTCGCCGGTCGCTTTATCTGGAGAGGAGAGACGTCTTTTACGTCTGGGACGGTCCATGTCAGTAAACTCTTCTCGGCGGCAACCGTTGCATCCCAGCTGGCGAAGAAGCGCGCAACACCGTTGGCATCAGTCACTGCGCTATCCTTCTCAGGATAGGCT
The DNA here is from genome assembly GCA_049969495.1 of Armatimonadota bacterium. Lineage (GTDB taxonomy): Bacteria > Armatimonadota > HRBIN16 > HRBIN16 > HRBIN16 > HRBIN16. Next base: position 13 of record JBMFOT010000151.1, on the reverse strand, counting down.
CCCTGTCCCCGCA
>JBMFOT010000150.1:0-1435 GCA_049969495.1 Armatimonadota bacterium | reverse complement strand
GCAGCTCGCGCAGGGTGGCAGCCCGCGGCTTGCCGTCCAGAAACTCTTCGATGACCCGCTCCACGTCGTCCATACGGTGTCGTTTACTTCAGCAGATGCACCTTATCGGTCTTTTCCCACGGGAACTCAGGATGCCCGAAATGTCCGTTCTTCGCGGTGCAGAGGTAGCACACGTTCTCTGTGAGCAAACCGAGGTCGCGGATAATCGAGCGCGGACGGAAGTCGAAGATGTCCAACACCCGCTTGAGTATCTGCTCTTCGGGAATGGCGTTTGTGCCGAAGCAGTCGATGGTAAGCGACACCGGCTCCGCCTTGCCAATGGCGTAGGCAATTTGCAGTTCGCATCGTTCCGCCAGCCCTGCTGCCACGATGTTCTTCGCGACGTAGCGCATCATGTAGGTCGCGGAGCGGTCTACCTTGGTGGGGTCTTTGCCGGAGAAGGCGCCGCCACCGTGTCGCGCCATACCACCGTAGGTATCTACCATGATTTTGCGCCCGGTGACGCCCGTGTCCGCCTGCGGTCCACCGATTTCGAATCGCCCGGTGGGGTTACACAGGAAGCGAAAGTCGCCCTTATTGAATTCTGCGTAGTGCTTCAGCACCGGTTCCAGCACATGCTGGCGCACTATCTCCATCACGTCTTGCTGGCTGAGGTAGGGTTCGTGCTGTGCGGAGATAAGCACGGTATCGATGCGGTAGGGCTTGCCGTCCACATATTCGATGGTTACCTGCGACTTGCCGTCGGGGCGTAAGCCCAGGTCGGGATGCTGCTTGCGCACCTCCGCCAGACGGCGCGTCAGATGATGGGCGATAGTGATGGGCAGGGGCATCAGCTGCTCGGTTTCGGTGCAGGCGTAGCCGAACATCATACCCTGATCACCGGCTCCGCCGGTGTCCACACCCTGCGCGATGTCAGGGGATTGCTTCTGGATGGCCACCATCACACCGGTGGTGTCGCCCTCGAAGCCGTAGTCGGTGTGCGTGTAGCCGACGTCGTTGATGGTCTTGCGCACCACATCGGGGATTTCCACGTAGCCGTGCGTGGTGAGCTCACCGGCTACCACCGCCAGCCCTCGTGTCAGCAAGGTTTCAATGGCAACCCGTGAGTACTCCTCGATGGGCAGGTTTGCCTCACGGTCTTGCCTCAAGCATTCATCCAGAACAGCATCGCTAATCTGGTCTGCCAGCTTATCGGGGTGAGCCTCTGTGACGCTTTCGGACGTAAAAAGCATCCTCCTTGCCATATTTCCTTCCATCCTTTTGCTCCCCGTAGAGAGGGGAGGAATTGTACCTGTTAGTCTGTCAAGCACAGTTGCCTTTCAAACGGTTAGGCAATTCGTGCCAACCCGTCTCATCTGCGTTCATCCGTGTTCTTCGGGAAGAGCACATGGGCAAACACGGACGCAACGGCAGCTGACTATTTTATAGCACAACC
>JBMFOT010000149.1:0-1444 GCA_049969495.1 Armatimonadota bacterium | reverse complement strand
GATGTTGAGACATCAGGCTTAGAAGACTACGGATTGTTTCAATCCCTTATAGGTACGCTACAAACATTAGAAGTTTGGGCAACAGCATATACAAGTTCGCGGTTTCAATCCCTTATAGGTACGCTACAAACTTTGTAGTAATTCCTGAGCCTGGAAAAGCAATAATTGTTTCAATCCCTTATAGGTACGCTACAAACAAAGAGAATGACATACTAGATGCGTATTATTATGCAAGTTTCAATCCCTTATAGGTACGCTACAAACGTGGGGAGATGGCACGCCTGTATCGGATTCTGAGTGAGTTTCAATCCCTTATAGGTACGCTACAAACTTACAACGTTTCCCTTTGCTTGCTCTAGATCTGCCATGTTTCAATCCCTTATAGGTACGCTACAAACTCCATATACTGGAGGCGTTTTGATTGAATACGAAGTAGTTTCAATCCCTTATAGGTACGCTACAAACTTGCTCCCTATTTTGTAACCCTCAGGAGCAAAGTCCGGTTTCAATCCCTTATAGGTACGCTACAAACAGAGAAAGGAGGGAGGAGGATGGAAGAGAAGGAATTGTTTCAATCCCTTATAGGTACGCTACAAACGCAGGGTATAGTACATTCAACGCCCATAGAGAGGAGTTTCAATCCCTTATAGGTACGCTACAAACAAATTTTGGCCTCACGGAACGTAGATTTTATAGATATGTTTCAATCCCTTATAGGTACGCTACAAACCCTCGCAAAAGTCCATCCGTGAGTTGCAAACACGAAAGTTTCAATCCCTTATAGGTACGCTACAAACTTGGTCTCTTTTTTTTCCTCTCTATTCTTTCACTGCTGTTTCAATCCCTTATAGGTACGCTACAAACCTTTATGTTCAAACTCTTTATCCCACTCGAATTTTTGTTTCAATCCCTTATAGGTACGCTACAAACGCAAGAAAGGAGGGAGAGGAATGAAAATTAGTGACAGTTTCAATCCCTTATAGGTACGCTACAAACCCGACGAGACGTATAACCTTCTTGAACGGAAATTTCGTTTCAATCCCTTATAGGTACGCTACAAACGCTGTTTCTACAAGAAAAGTGATAAGAATGACCTTTCTGTTTCAATCCCTTATAGGTACGCTACAAACTCACAAGCACAATTAGCAAACATAGAAGCAGGAAGACGGTTTCAATCCCTTATAGGTACGCTACAAACGCTCAGAATTGATGATACTAAAAAGTATGTTTTTTAGTTTCAATCCCTTATAGGTACGCTACAAACTCTTCAAGCTTCTCTCTTCTCCTCTCTTCTCTTCTCTGTTTCAATCCCTTATAGGTACGCTACAAACATCACAGTAAAGGACTTAGGTGATGGAACATACAAATGTTTCAATCCCTTATAGGTACGCTACAAACTCACAAGCACAATTAGCAAACATAGAAGCAGGAAGACGGTTTCAAT
>JBMFOT010000148.1:0-1562 GCA_049969495.1 Armatimonadota bacterium | reverse complement strand
ATAAGGGTAGTTAATTTTAAGCGGTAGCTTTTTTGCCCTTTTTACGGGTTTGTAGCGTACCTATAAGGGATTGAAACCTTCAATTTCTTTTGTGTTTCCCTTGAGAATAATTTGTTTGTAGCGTACCTATAAGGGATTGAAACGCCAGATTTGGGAATCGGCTAAGAATATATTCAAGTTTGTAGCGTACCTATAAGGGATTGAAACCTGGTGGGAGCGTTTTGCCCCCACCAGTGAGTATAGTTTGTAGCGTACCTATAAGGGATTGAAACATTAAAAGGGTAGGTCTAAAAGCAGGTTATCTTTATCAATGTTTGTAGCGTACCTATAAGGGATTGAAACTTCCCTGGGCTTCTTTTACTTTTGCTTGATGTTCTTGTTTGTAGCGTACCTATAAGGGATTGAAACTGTAGAATTTGGAACCGCTCCACACGAAATTGTACCGGTTTGTAGCGTACCTATAAGGGATTGAAACGGGAAAGTCCTTTGAATGCTTTTCCAGGTATCCTTGTTTGTAGCGTACCTATAAGGGATTGAAACTTAAAAACAATCTTCCTGTTTTCAATTTTGGTTTGGTTTGTAGCGTACCTATAAGGGATTGAAACAAGATTGTCTCACAGTTTAGAAAATCTTCCCAGTAGTTTGTAGCGTACCTATAAGGGATTGAAACTTGGCTGAATCTGAAGCTTTTGACATAGCCTCTGCTTCAGTTTGTAGCGTACCTATAAGGGATTGAAACAACTAAAATAGAAGTGATAGGACTTCTTTTTGTTCAAGTGTTTGTAGCGTACCTATAAGGGATTGAAACCATGTGGTGCTGATGCTGGAGCTCTCGCTAACAATGCTCGTTTGTAGCGTACCTATAAGGGATTGAAACCCGTAAAAAGAACTCCCTCCCTTGCATCGTAACAGACGTTTGTAGCGTACCTATAAGGGATTGAAACAAAACTCAAAAAAAAGAGAAAGGGTATTTGATGATAGTTTGTAGCGTACCTATAAGGGATTGAAACTTCTATCTATTGCTTCTCCCTTTGATATTACTCCTCTGTTTGTAGCGTACCTATAAGGGATTGAAACCCCTTCGTCCTTGAAAAAAGACCTTAAAAGATTACTGTTTGTAGCGTACCTATAAGGGATTGAAACTTTGTAGTTCTCCACGATGAATTGGAGTAAGTCATTTAGTTTGTAGCGTACCTATAAGGGATTGAAACCAAATTTGGGCTAACTTTTTGTTCAGATCTACCATTAGTTTGTAGCGTACCTATAAGGGATTGAAACTATATCCATAAAAAACATACTTTTTAGTATCATCAATGTTTGTAGCGTACCTATAAGGGATTGAAACATTCTTGCTTCTCTCTTGCCGTTTTTCTCAATCCCGTTTGTAGCGTACCTATAAGGGATTGAAACTTGTATATCACAAAATTTTTCATAGAGTTTCATTTAAGTTTGTAGCGTACCTATAAGGGATTGAAACCAAATCGTAATAAAAGGGTCTTGACGAGTAATAGGAGTTTGTAGCGTACCTATAAGGGATTGAAACTTTCGAGAGGAGAGATAAT
>JBMFOT010000147.1:0-1626 GCA_049969495.1 Armatimonadota bacterium | reverse complement strand
CAGCGGCTGGCAGCCTCGTGAGATAGTCTCTGACAAAGTGAAGCTCTTCCATCAGGCACGGCGGGTACAGGTGGAAACGCTGGAGGACGACACCCCTTTGAGCTGGGAAGAGTTAGCGCAGCAGATGATTGCGTACAAGCAGGCGTTATGTGTGCTCAACATCAAGCGCCACGCAATGGATTTGGCTCGGCTGCTCCTGCAACAGGCGGATGGGGACGCAGTGTACCACCTTTCCACCAGCATGTGCCCAGCCCATCGGCAAAGCGTGTTGGAAGAGGTGCGCAAGCGGCTGCGGAAGGGTAAACACTGTTTGTTGGTCTCTACGCAGTGTGTGGAAGCGGGAGTGGATGTGGACTTTCCGGTGGTCTTCCGCGCCTTCGCTCCGCTGGACAGCATCGCCCAGGCGGCAGGACGCTGCAACCGCAACGGTAAACTGGCTCAGGGAAAGGTGGTTCTGTTCGTGCCGGAGGACGAGAAATATCCACGGGGCGCCTACGAGCAGGCGGCGCGGGTGACGCGCGGGTATCTCAAAGAGGCAGGAGAGATAGACTTGTATGACCCCGATTTCTACGACCGTTACTATCGGCTGGTGTACGATCTGGCCTCCCCTGACCAACTGAGGCGGGACCTGCAGGAAGCCATCAAGGCATTGGACTTCGCGGAGGTCGCACGTCTTTACCGTCTCATTCCCGACTCGACCATCAACATACTCGTTCCCTACGACAGGGCGATGTACGAACAACTGGCAACGGAGGTACGCCAGAGGGGGTTGACCTCCGCGTGGATACGTCGAGCCCGTCCATACGTGGTGAGCACATATCGTCCCCGTCCATCAGACGATATCTGCCAGTTTCTGGAACCCATTGCCATCCGTGGGCAACCCTCCGAGGAGTGGTTTATCTATACAGAACCTTCGCACTACGACCGCTTACTGGGCTTACAACCTCAGCAAGCACCTGAACTCTGGATCCTGTAAGGAGGTGACGCAATGAGACCGAACCGACAAGTGCTTCGCGTGTGGGGCGATTTTGCCTGTTTTACGCGCCCCGAAATGAAGGTAGAGCGATTCAGCTATCCTATCTTGACGCCCTCGGCGGCGCGCGGGATACTGGACGCTATCTATTGCAAGCCGGTCAAGTTCCGCTGGCAGGTACTGCGCATCGAGATGCTCAAACCGCCTCACTACATTGCCCTGAGGCGCAACGAGGTGAAGGAGAAAGCGCCATCGGAACGCACCATTCGTCGATGGGCAGAGGGAAGCGAAGAACCACAGCCCATCTTCGTAGACGTGGACGAGGAGTCCAAGGGGAGGACCCAGCGTCAGACGATGGCGCTGAAGGACGTCTGCTACCGCATCCACGCCGAAATCCGCCCGTGGCCGGGCTTCGAAGCAGAGCTTCCTGCCCTCGAAGCGCAATTTATACGCCGTGCCGGTCGGGGACAGTACTTCCACCAGCCCTATCTGGGGTGTCGCGAGTTTCCGGCGTTCTTCGAACTGTGCCCACCCGATGAGACCGAACCTCAACCCTTCGATCTGAGCATGAACCTGGGCTGGATCGTGTACGACACCTTCGATCTTTCCCGCCCTGGCAAGCCCAACGACCCGCCTTTCATCACGCTGTTCGA
>JBMFOT010000146.1:0-1750 GCA_049969495.1 Armatimonadota bacterium | reverse complement strand
GATGAGAGATTTGAGTTTCAATCCCTTATAGGTACGCTACAAACGAATTGGACACAATATATGCCACCTGTGCTATCGATCGTTTCAATCCCTTATAGGTACGCTACAAACAAGTGAGGAATTACGTGGAATATATTGTCAATTGCGGTTTCAATCCCTTATAGGTACGCTACAAACTGATGGCACTGGAGAGAGATCTCACGCTCCTATGGAGAGTTTCAATCCCTTATAGGTACGCTACAAACACAATCTTGTAGTACTCGACGAAATGACATGGAGAGGGTTTCAATCCCTTATAGGTACGCTACAAACTATTTTTTTTTGTTTTTCTCTATCTGTGAAAGTATTGTTTCAATCCCTTATAGGTACGCTACAAACGGAGCTGGTTATGTGAGGTAAGTTTATGGTTTTACAAGGTTTCAATCCCTTATAGGTACGCTACAAACAAACTCTACAATGAGCTAAAAGAGAAATTTTTGAATGTTTCAATCCCTTATAGGTACGCTACAAACGAGGAAGGAAAACTTTTAATTTCAAAAGGAGTCCCTAGTTTCAATCCCTTATAGGTACGCTACAAACTGAGAAAATCTCGGCCCAAGGATGGTCTTGGGCCCTGTTTCAATCCCTTATAGGTACGCTACAAACTCTATAGGATTCACAGCGGGAGAGAATCCCGCTGAGAGTTTCAATCCCTTATAGGTACGCTACAAACCTCTGATATCGATATTCTAATTCGTGGAGATCGCAAGTTTCAATCCCTTATAGGTACGCTACAAACTCTACTGAAAGCGCTGGAGGAGGTTGGACGATTGAGTTTCAATCCCTTATAGGTACGCTACAAACAGGCTTGCAAAACTTCTCACACAGAAGAGAATAGACGGTTTCAATCCCTTATAGGTACGCTACAAACCCTCACAAATTTCCTCGATAGATTTATGAAATTCAGTTTCAATCCCTTATAGGTACGCTACAAACAAGATCTATATTTATGTTGCAAAATCTCTACAGGGACTGTTTCAATCCCTTATAGGTACGCTACAAACTTGGAAAAGTCAGGAAGCGCTTTAGACAGAGTAATGCGGTTTCAATCCCTTATAGGTACGCTACAAACCTCAATAGAACCAATGTTTGAGCTTAAGGTCCAAAAGTTTCAATCCCTTATAGGTACGCTACAAACTCACATTGGATTTGGAAAATTTTACAGGGTCTACCAGTTTCAATCCCTTATAGGTACGCTACAAACCCCTCTGCAAATTATCAACTACAACCCCAAAAGAATGTTTCAATCCCTTATAGGTACGCTACAAACGAGGTGGTAAAGATGAAAAACGCCAAAAATTGGCGGTTTCAATCCCTTATAGGTACGCTACAAACTGATTGATTCTAAATTCCTGCTGGAGTGAAAGAGATTGTTTCAATCCCTTATAGGTACGCTACAAACAATATACACCCTATCCTCTTCTATATGGAATTCAACGTTTCAATCCCTTATAGGTACGCTACAAACAAGTTGGGGGCTTGAGAAAGCACAGATTTTTTTGGGTTTCAATCCCTTATAGGTACGCTACAAACGGAAATGTAATATTTTGTCACGAGTGATTTTCATTGTTTCAATCCCTTATAGGTACGCTACAAACCATCATCAATTTCCTTATCTTTACAGGATTCTTCACCGTTTCAATCCCTTATAGGTACGCTACAAACAAGTTGGGGGCTTGAGAAAGCACAGATTTTTTTGGGTTTCAATCCC
>JBMFOT010000145.1:0-1801 GCA_049969495.1 Armatimonadota bacterium | reverse complement strand
GGAGCGCTGGTTCTGGTGCCTGGGGCAGGGCAAGTGGTTGCGGCTGGCGTCATAGCAGTAGGCGCGACGATAGCCGTGATTCTGTTCATAAAACAAGCGGAGGATTGGTGGAAAGAGCGAATGAGAGAGCACGAGGAAGAGAAGAAAACCTGGCGGTACGAGGTACGGCAACCGTCTCCACCTCCAATCCCACCAGATATGTCGCCTGATCCTAAAGGTCCCAGGGGGTGGCTCACCTTTATTCTGGCAAAGCTCGCGGAGATATTCCACAACTTCCTAAATGTTATCGTTCCCATTTTTGAGGTGCATCTGTGCAGCAGAACCTGTACTACACAATGATGCGTTGGTTCTTACGAGGCAGCGTTCTCTCCTATGTGGTAAAAGGGGAGCGCCGCCAGTTGGATACATTGTCGCGCTGGACTCGCCAGTTCGCAAGGCTATCCCGACTATTACCGTCCGGGGTAGCCTACGAGGAGATAAGCCATGTTTTTTCCGTCGTTCCAGCGTACACAACGGCACCCTTAGCACGTCAGATATCAGACCTCTGTGTACAAGACAAGAGAATCCTCCTACTCACCGCTCGAGCACTCGCGTTCCATGCCGAGTACGACGAGGCTCAATCTCTTTTATGGCGAGGCATCCGTTTGTACAGAGAGGATATAGATGTTTGGGAGCATGCGCTCCGCATCAGTTTGGAACGACTGCTGTCCCGTGTCTCCTTTGTCGAATGGCAGCAGTCGTACCATCGTTTCAGGTACATCGTTGGCGAGGTTCCTTCCGATATCAGACAGCATCCGATGATTGCACCTTATCTACTATTCGGCACGGAGCAAGGGCGACAGCTCTGCGAAGAAATGTCGTTCTGCTTGTGGCTCTGGCAAAGAGGAAAAGTGGACGATGCCCGCAGCAGTTTGCGTCTTTGGTGGGCTGAACTCCAATCACAGGGAAGTTTCCCCGAAACAGCAGCAAGGTTAGCGATATGGTATATGTTTGGGCTAGGCATGTTTGCTGAGATAGCCCATGATCTGCTTGCCCAGCGCCTGACCCCGAGCGTCGCTTCGGCTGCTAATTGGTTCAACGGGGCCCCCCTGCCTTTCTCGCTACCAGAACACAGATCCGACCTGCTACTGTTGCTGACGCAGTGGGTACAACATCTCACACAGTCTCGACGTCCACCAGTTGCTATCGTTTGGCAATCGCTACTCGCCACGCGCAAGTATAACGAAACATTCATTACCCATATGCTACTCGCGGCGACCTTAGGCTTTCGTCGAGCGGCTTTACGCCGACGCTTCATTCCCTCCCTAGAAGCTGCTGGCGCGGAATGGTTCTTACCCTATTTACATTTTCTCTGCGCTGCCACTGCCCGGCTGCGATGGGATACAGAAACACAAGAGATATGGCGGCGTGTGAACCTGATGAATATGGAGTATGCACGCAAGGAAGAACTGCGCGTTCTTTTGCGCATGAACCTGCCACAGATAGAGTGGAAGTAAAGATTCAAAGTAGGACTTACGCAGTTGGGTGGAGGATATAGCGAGGATGAGCCAGATAATTCCTGCACCACCAAGCGCCTCCGTGTCGGGAGGCTGTTTTTGAAGCAGCTGGCTGAAGGCATCGTGGGCGGGGGTTTGCTCTCCTTCTGGTCGATACCTTGACATTATGATGTTAGTGTCGGTCGGTGGACAAGCGCGGACAAGTGGCTGGGGGATATCTATCGCCCACTGTCGCTGAACCGGTATCTGTATTGCGAAGACGACCCGGTTAACTCGGTGGATCCGAGTGGGCGAGTTGCGGCTGC
>JBMFOT010000144.1:0-1871 GCA_049969495.1 Armatimonadota bacterium | reverse complement strand
CCCTACGGCGGTCCCTGGCGTGCGATCGCAGACGGCATCACCACCACAGGTATCCAGATGACATGGAAACAGAACGACGTTGAACGGCAAGGGCTGTTACCCGACGTATTCCATTTACCCACGCAGGTACGCGATGGACCGCCGATTAACCCGGGCACGGTGCAGACGGATGCCGTCCGGTTGTTCGATGCCCTGCCGGTGTACTCCCTGCACGTGGTGCGCCCGACGAAACTGCTGGTTCACACGCCCGGACGGATAGACCAGGTGGCGGCGCGTACCCCTCTGCCCGGCAACCCACGCAGCATACGAGTCTCCTTCCGCATCACCCCGTGGCTACCGCGTCGCTACTATATCCTGGTGAACGGGCTGGATCGAATACCTCAGGTGCGTGTGAACGGCGTGCCGATTACTATCGCTCCACCGCATCAGTATCTGCCCTCGGGGAGTCTTGTTCTGCAGTTGCTGGGCACGTGTCGGGTGGAACTGCTGATAGAGCCGGCATCTCGCGCACCCGTGCCTCGGCGCTAGGGTATACTGACGGAGGGAGGTGGTTACCCGATGCAGAGCGCGCTGGCGTCGCAAAAAACACGCCTGACATATGAGCAGTTCCTGCAAATGAAAACAGAGGATACCCATGCGGAATGGGTGGATGGGGAGGTCATCTGGTTCATGCCACCAAAGAGAGCCCACCAGGAGGTTTTACGCTTCCTGTCCTACCTGCTGGAGGAGTATCTGCACGACACCGGGTTGGGAGAGTTTCTCTTCGCGCCGTTTGAACTTTTCTTGACACGGAGTAACGCTTCCCGCGAGCCTGACCTGATAGTGGTGCTTCGCGAGAACCTTTCGCGCCTCACGGAGGACCGCGCCACGGGTGCCGTCGACGTGGTTGCAGAGGTGATTTCGGAGGACAGCGTACACCGCGATAGCGTGGAGAAATTTCTGGAATACGAACGGGAAGGTATCCGGGAATACTGGTTGATCGACCCTCGTCCGGGACGCAAAGGAATCACCATCTTCTCATTACAGGACGGGAGTTACATCCCTGTGCTCGCCGACGAGGAAGGGTGGTTGAATAGCACCGTGCTACCTCGCTTTCGCCTGAAGCAGGAATGGTTTACGGGCGAGCATCTGCCTGACCCGCGCACCGCCTGGCAGGAGATGCGGGGATAAAGTATCTGGGGGAAGTGCTCGAAATAGACCTCTCCCCCGTCCCCTCTTATTGGAGGTGTTGCATCGTCGTCGTGTGGAGGACATAGCGGTATTGCGTGTGCTGCGCGACCGCTACCAGCGGGCACGAGCGCCCTGTGGTGGTGAGCGTTGGGAGTTGGCATATCGTTTGTGGAGCAGATTTGGGCTGGGTGGTGCGGTAGTGAAGTTGGGGGAAGGGGAGGAAGTGTGTTCTTGGCTTTATTTTTGTCTTGCACAGCCTTCCTTTGAACAGGCACGCAGGTGCATCAGCGCAGAGGCGTTTAATCCCATAAATCCCATACCGCTGTGCGTGTGATAGACCACTTTCACGTTATGGCGGCGGGCGAGCTTTTGCCAGCCTTCCAGTGCGCGACGGACGTTGTCCACTTCCTGCCAGTACTGCCCCTTGCCGGGGTCAAACAGGAAGTAACCGAGCTTGAGAAGGCGCACATCGGCGGTATCCATCGCCCTCAGCAACGGCTCGGCGTACGGGGTGTTGGGGGTCAACAGGTCGGTTTCACCGGTAACAGCGAGCACCGGTTGCTCTGCCTCAGCGAGGCGTTTTGCAGCCGCAGGAAGCATACGCTCTACGTTCTCCGGGTTCACCGGATGCCCCTTGCGCACGGCAAGGTCCTACCCTTCCGTGCCCAGCTCCTGTCCCAGAGCTACCAGCCCCTCGGCAT
>JBMFOT010000143.1:0-1910 GCA_049969495.1 Armatimonadota bacterium | reverse complement strand
ACGCTACAAACCCCTTTATTTCTTGCTCAGCCATAGCTACTATCTCCGTTTCAATCCCTTATAGGTACGCTACAAACATTCTTCTCTAAGTGATAAATATTTCATTGTAAATTGTTTCAATCCCTTATAGGTACGCTACAAACTTAATAATTCAGAAAAATATAATCCAGGGAAGAGAGTTTCAATCCCTTATAGGTACGCTACAAACTTCTATTTCTCTTTTTCCTTTTGGCATTGGTCTTTAGTTTCAATCCCTTATAGGTACGCTACAAACTCTCATGAAGAGTTACTACAGACCAATCACTCTGTCCAGTTTCAATCCCTTATAGGTACGCTACAAACGAAATTCATCAGAGGCAGCACAGAGCTATTCTCGTAGTTTCAATCCCTTATAGGTACGCTACAAACTCAGGTATTCTTTCAGATCTAGCCTTTTGTACTCTGGTTTCAATCCCTTATAGGTACGCTACAAACGTTTATGGTATTTGGTTTCTTCGGGTTTTGGAAGCCCGTTTCAATCCCTTATAGGTACGCTACAAACCTGAGTTGCATATCACGCACTCAGGAGTGAGGAAACTGTTTCAATCCCTTATAGGTACGCTACAAACTAAGAATAAGTTTTTAGAGTTAGTGGATAATGATGTGTTTCAATCCCTTATAGGTACGCTACAAACTAGCCTGTGGTCGATATTTCTGTCGCATTCGTTCCGGTTTCAATCCCTTATAGGTACGCTACAAACTCTACTTCTGGCGTCCAAGAAACCTCAGTAGAAAAGGTTTCAATCCCTTATAGGTACGCTACAAACATATTATGAAAGAATCGCCCAAGACCCTGATATAGGTTTCAATCCCTTATAGGTACGCTACAAACAATTCCTTTCTCACAACATCTATTGCTGTAGGGCGCAGTTTCAATCCCTTATAGGTACGCTACAAACGTTAGTTGATTGTTTTCGCACTGCAAGATTTGTAAAGTTTCAATCCCTTATAGGTACGCTACAAACTTGGAAGTACGAAAAATATTAGTTACGAATTTACATGTTTCAATCCCTTATAGGTACGCTACAAACCATCGTACTTATTTATTAATATTTCTATTACTTCTTTGTTTCAATCCCTTATAGGTACGCTACAAACTTTTTTATCAATTAAGAGAGGAAAGGGCCCGACCATGTTTCAATCCCTTATAGGTACGCTACAAACTTCAATCTCCTATGCAGCTGATAGAGAAATACGACGGTTTCAATCCCTTATAGGTACGCTACAAACGACGTTCCGCTTCTTATCCACAAGAAAGCCGGAGGAGTTTCAATCCCTTATAGGTACGCTACAAACCTGAAAAAATCTCATCTTCCTGACAACTTCCGATAAGTTTCAATCCCTTATAGGTACGCTACAAACCATAAAGAGTCTAATTCTTTTTCTACCTTTTTTCTCGTTTCAATCCCTTATAGGTACGCTACAAACGTAGATCTCTCTGCGACAAGACCAAAAGAAGCTCCAGTTTCAATCCCTTATAGGTACGCTACAAACCATTTTCTTTGCGTGTCAGGAAGGCCGAATAATTCTGTTTCAATCCCTTATAGGTACGCTACAAACCAAAGCAGTTAGACAAGGCCTGGGAAGATGTAAAGAAGTTTCAATCCCTTATAGGTACGCTACAAACCCTTTTTTTAAATTATACCTTTTTTTGTTATTTTGTGTTTCAATCCCTTATAGGTACGCTACAAACACGTAATATTTGGAATGCAACCGGGGAATTTTATGTGTTTCAATCCCTTATAGGTACGCTACAAACTTATGAGGGGCATATCGATAAAAGGGTTCAAAGTAGTTTCAATCCCTTATAGGTACGCTACAAACCCGTAAAAAGGGCAAAAAAGCTACCGCTTAAAATTAACTACCCTTAT
>JBMFOT010000142.1:0-1949 GCA_049969495.1 Armatimonadota bacterium | reverse complement strand
CACTGTAATATACCCCTTTTGGTGCCGATAATATGGCAGAGGCAATTCCCGGTGTATGGTATCACGCTTAACAAGCCGCAGGTGCTCTAATAAGGACACGAAATCATGTTTGGTCGACGTAAACTGGGAGAGATACTGGTAGACCTGGGCTACATTAACCCTGCCCAGCTGGAAGAGGCGCTGCAAGAACAACAGCGCAACGGCGGGCTCATTGGGGAAGTGCTGCAACGTCTGGGTTACGTTAACGCCGACCACATTGCCGAGGCACGGGCAGAACAGTACGATGTAGACTACGAAAAGATTACTCCCGAAAGTGTGCAACCCGAGGCGGTGGGCAGAGTCCCTGTCACGCTGGCAAAGAGCCTGCAGGTACTGCCACTACGCATCGAGGAAAGCAAGCTGGTCGTTGCGATGGCTAATCCTCTGGACGTAGACACCATCGATGTTTTGCAGCGCCACACGGGCATGTATGTTAAAGCGGTCTACACGAACCCCGACGACCTGCTGAAAGCGCTCGATTTCCACTACAGCGAAAGCGCCATGAGCTGCGAGTCGCTGGACGCGGTGATTTCTGAGGTCGGTTCACTATCGGATAGTGACGAGGAGAACCTCGATGACCTGCGCCGGGCGGTGGAAGACGCGCCGGTGGTGCGTATTGTAAACCTGTTACTGATGGAGGCAATCAACGGACGCGCCAGCGACATCCATCTCGAACCGCGCCGCACGCATATGGAGGTGCGCTACCGCATTGACGGCGAGTTGCAGCATGTACGCAATATTCCTCGCAACCTGATGGCGGCGTGTATCTCACGTATCAAGGTCATGGCGGACATGGATATCGCCGAAAGGCGCGTGCCGCAGGACGGGCGTATCACCATCAAGGTGGAGGGCAGACAGGTAGACCTGCGCGTTTCCACCCTGCCTATCCAGTATGGCGAGCGCGTGGTGATGCGTGTGCTGGACCGCGACCGCAATCTGCGTCGGCTGGATGAACTGGGCTTCTCGCCGCGCAACCTGATGACCTTCCGCTGGTTGCTACAACAGCCAAACGGCATCATCCTGGTGACCGGTCCCACCGGTTCCGGCAAGACCACTACCCTGTATGCTGCTTTGCGCGAAATTCGGTCGGTAACCCGCAACATTATTACCTGCGAGGACCCGATTGAATACGAGCTGGAAGGCATTAACCAATCCAACGTCAACGAGAAAGCGGGACTGACCTTCGCCGCGCAACTGCGCGCCATCCTGCGCCAGGACCCCGACGTTGTGCTGGTGGGTGAGATTCGCGATCAGGAGACGGCGGAAATCGCCTGTCGCGCCGCGATGACCGGACATCTGGTGCTCTCCACTCTGCATACTAACGATGCGGTCAGTGCTATCCCCCGCCTGATGGACATGGGCGTGGAGCCGTTTCTCATCTCCTCTTCGCTGGTGGGAGTGGTGGCTCAGCGACTGGTGCGCGTGATATGCCCGCACTGCAAACAAGAGTATGAACCCACCCTGACGGAAATCCAGATAATCGGGCGCCCAGTGGAGAAGCTGTACCGCGGGGTGGGCTGTTCCGCATGTGGGGGACGTGGTTACCTGGGGCGCGTCAGCGTACATGAGATCATGGTGGTAGACGATGAAATTCGCTCGCTAACCATCCAGCACGCTCCCAGCAGCCAGATTCTCGATGTTGCCCTGCGTAAAGGCATGGTGCCGATGGCACAGGACGGCATCGAGAAAGCGATACAGGGTATCACCACCTTGGAAGAGGTCACCGCCAAGGCGTTCATCTCGTCTAACGCACCTGCCCTCGACGTGCTGGAAGCGGCGTAGTACGTGACCACTCATCAATCTTTGGACATGCGCGTTCTGCCCAAAGGCATGATGCAGTCTATTGTGTCATGCTGAGCGTCAGCGAAGCATCCCAAAGTGGCGATAGAACGAGTGTAGTCCAGTGGGGC
>JBMFOT010000141.1:0-1953 GCA_049969495.1 Armatimonadota bacterium | reverse complement strand
GAGGGGACGGGGGTGAAGTTTCTTCACTCCGATTATCGGCAAAGCGGAGAAATCACTTCAGCTTTCATCCCGCAAACCACTGAGGGAGTTCGATAAATCGGTGGTTGAATGGATAGATAACCTAACCCCCTAGCCCCCTTCCCTGCGAGGGAAGGGGGAACGCCCCTCTCCTCGTAGGAGAGGGGACGGGGTGAGGTAGGACAAGGGGTAGCAAGAACGCCTCTCCCCTTGCGCTGCAACCAACTTCTCAACAATTCTCGAACATCCTCTGAAGCCCTTGACTTTTTTTTTCGACATGGTATATTGCAGTTGAACACGCAGAACAAGCATGAGCAAAGGATGGTGACCAATGATGTGGAAACGCCTCTTTGGTGTAACCTGCTTGCTGGTGGATCCAAGAAGATTACTGGCAAATGCCCCGCATGTGGGGAGCACCTCGGGGATTGGTGAATGAACCCGAGCAGATAGATGGAGCCGAACCTGTCGTAGAGTGGACGGGCAAGTGTGGGGTGAGTACCCTGCCTTGGACCCCGCCTTGATAAAAGACCTTAGGAGGTGCGAAAATGAAGAGGAAACTGCTACTTACCACTCTCACGATCTCTGTCGTCGCCATACTGGCGTTGGCTTCTCACCTGTACGGGCAGATGAGCCACGATAGACTGTGCAAACTTCTCGAAGAGAGGGTCGCCATTCAGCCGGGGGAACTTCCCTACGTGGAGCGGCAGGGGATAGGAACTGGAGTGCTGGAAGACGTCAATGCACCTTACCTCACTCAATCGCTGCGTTTCAACCGCCGCGGTCCTCTCGGAAACTTCCTGGCAGAGATTTCATACGTCCTGGCACTCGTGTCGGATGAGAGGCAAGCTTATCGAAAATCTGTGTTCTTTGCAGGAAGCCAGTTAGCTCCGTTGGGAACTCCTGGCATACCCGAAGGTACCTATAGCCGCTTCCCCATCGGTATGAAGAGCTGGGTATACACCCCACCTGAGGGAGCTAAACCGGGACCCGGAGCAGGAACCGCAAGGCTTGTCATACATGACGGGTGCCTTACCCTGAAGGTATACGTGGAGTATCAACCCATAGACCCCAAAGCGAAGACAGGAGTCTTTTTGCCCGTTACCCGCGAGGACCAGGAACGTTCCGAGTTTGTCGCACGCCTTTTGCTTTCTCGGGCGCACATGTTGCTGATGAACTGGGAGGGGCTAGGTACATTGCGCGTGCAGAGCGCGAAGGCTACTGTGCCAGCCAAACGGTCCACGGCGGGGGTGATATACGTTCCCGCAGGCGCCGTGCTACAGCAGCATGGCGGGACCCTCAAACAGGGCAAGGCAGGGGTGTTTACTGCTTCCTGGCTGGGCAAGCGGGTAACCATCCCCGTTGCAGCACGGGTACTGCTAATAGGGAAGCAACAGGTTCCGCTCTCGCAGCCAGTGCTGTATGATGGGCGCGAGGTATGGATAGAAGCACGCGGGTTTGCGCAGGCGTTTGGCTGGAAGCTGATTCGGCGCGGGCAGACAGTATCGCTCTCGCCTCAGTAAAAATGCTAGGAGGAGAATTGCACTGTCATTACCCCAAATAGAAGCCCTTCCCGAAACGCGGTGGGAACGGCATTTCCACCGACAAGCGGGATGGATTGGCTCTGACTGCGCATACTCTGTGCCGCTGGATGCGGAGCGGACACTCTGGCTGTTTGGCGATACCTACTTCGGCGAGGTGCGCGACGGTCGGCGTGTGAATGTCCAACTGGTGATGGGTAACTCCATCGCCATCCAGCAGGGGAAGGATACCCAGAGCGCACGTCTGCGGTTTTTCTTCGGCGAGGGCGGGGGAGATAAGCCCGCCGCCTTTCTCCGCCCGCGTACCTCACGCGGCTGGTTCCGGTTTGGACACGGACTGAGGGCGTTCGAGAAATCATATAGACACCCCGTATCCATAACCACCACAAAAAACTGC
>JBMFOT010000140.1:0-2017 GCA_049969495.1 Armatimonadota bacterium | reverse complement strand
GGCAGGTCGCCCTTCCCCTCCCCGACGGGCCACCCGAGATAGAGGAGCTTGCTAAGGTGCTGCCGGATAAACCGGTTCTCCTCTCCATGCCGGAGAATCGCAGGGAGTATTCTGTGTAACCAACAAGGGGGCAGGCAACCTGCCCCCTTGCGAGCTTGCGTCAGGTAGATATAGTAATGGATGAATTTCCGTGACCCTACCGGGAGATCGGCAATGGATGAGATTGCTCGCCAAATAAGGTCGTCGAAGCGCTTTGCTCAATTTATCTTCTTCTGCACAGGGGTGTGGTGTTTAACTAGCCTCTGCTGGGGCGACGATAACTCTCCTCTCAATCCCCTCGAAGACGTTCGCCTGCGCCAGACGGTTTCAGCCGCCTTCGCGCCGACACCGCTCGGCGAACTGTTGCAAAAGTTATCTCAACAGACAGGTATAACCCTGCGGGCGGAACGCACCGTCGCCGAACACCGAGCTATTCTGGTAGCGCATGAAAAGCCTCTGCATGAGACGTTGCGCAGGCTGGCAGAAGCGTTTGACTACCGCTGGCGTAAGGTGGAAGCGAAGGGTAAGCCGCCGGAGTACATACTGTTCCAACCTGCGCAACAGCAGGCACAGCAAGCGGCGGAGATAGAGGAGCTGCGGCGACTAAGCAGGGCGATGTTGCTGGGGATACCCCGTCGACTGCGCGAGAACCCCGTTGAGGACCCAGTTTCTGCCCGCGCTCGGCTTCGGGAAGAACGACAGCAGAGAAGCCCACGATTCCGTAACCGCTCAGAAGCCATAAATTACCTACAAGAACAGGCGGCGCGAAACAGTGTCTCCTCTTCCCTGACATGGGGAGTGATGCAGGCGCTATCTCTGCTTTCTGAGCAAGACTGGCAAAGACTGCAGCAGGGTGAGGTGTTCCGCTTCGATACCGCATCGCCCAATTCTCCCCTGCCCTCCAGCGTCGTGGACATGGCGCGTCTGGAGTGGGCTGAGCAGGCGCGGTACGAAGCCAATTTGGGACTGGCTGCAGATGAGGATCAACGACGGCACTACGAGCGGATGCAACGCATCAACCGTGCCGCTGTTTCCCTCTGGATGGACCCACTGGACGGGGAGATGTACTACACTATTCGCCTTTATGACGGGGAACCGCTACCCGCATGGGCGTCGGCGACTGTGCGGCTAGAAGTTTCCTCCTTGCTGGACCTGGCGCTACAACTGGATGAGTTGTTAGAGAAAGAAGAGGAGGCCGTCTCCATAGACGCCCCTCTGTTAAAACGCCTGTCACGTCAGATACCCCTGCAACCTCTAAGCCTCAACGAGCGGCTCGACGTGCTGGGAACCTTGCTCTCCCGTTATGCAAAAGCAAATGAGGTGTGTCTGGTCGCCGAGTGGTACCCATATCTCTCTACCGGAGCCTTCTCGCGCACCGAAGGCGCCAGCCTCTACAGTCAGCCTTCGGATGCCCAGTGGAACTGGCTAGCAGTGTGGTCTGACCTGCGGTCTTCTCGTTACCAGCTACGGATTACTGGCGACTGGCTGGTCGTTACACAGCGCCTTCGCCCCCTGTGCAGGCACTACGAAATACCCGAAAGAAACATCCGACGCTGGTTGCTGATGAAAGGGCGCGAGGGGGTTCCCGGCCTGCAGGAGATGGTAGAGATAGCATCGCTGGAGGGATGGCAACTGGAGATGCTCGACAAGAAGGTCGCTCTCATGGCTCCTGCAAGTGGGCTGCAGCGTGCCGGAGAGGATTTGTGCGCCAGCCTGATTCGTGAACGCCCCCTGCGATTCGCTCTGCTTGCTCTTGGCGCCCTGCCTGCTCACCAGCGAAGTGCGTTGATACGGGGAGCGCCAGTGCCTATCGCCAGCATGCCCCGTCAGGCTCAGCGGTTTATGGTGTGGGCTGTCTACGCTCTGGATGTGCAAACCGACATGGAAACAAATGCATTGCCCCAGATCGACATGGAGCCAAGCTTTGCAGACGCGGACACCGCCCTGTTGGTACGAGTAGAGGAGCATACCACTGCGC
>JBMFOT010000139.1:0-2184 GCA_049969495.1 Armatimonadota bacterium | reverse complement strand
GTAGCCAAATTCAGCAGGTTTCTCCCGCGACCTTGGCGACAATAGCTGCCCATGGACAGGATTCCTCCTTACACCGGTTTTTGCTTATAAATTGTCTGCCTCTCCCGCTTGCTCACAGAGGCAAACAGGCGATTGGCTCTCTGTTCTCGTATTATGGCAGTGTGGTCAGGTTTGTGTAGGTGTATTTCCATCGAAGTCCGCTTTTGCTGTTCCGCAATATTACGTGTTGAGTGCATAGCGACGGGTGTGTATACACAGGAACCCTCACCCCAACTGTCGAAGCTGCTGCTGACAAGCGACCACCGTCAGGAGGGGCAAGCGATGCAACCGAAATACGTGATTGGGCTGGACTTCGGCACAAACTCCGTGCGCGCCCTTGTGGTGCGCGTTCACGATGGCTTTGAAGCGGGCACATCTGTGTTTGAATACCCCCATGGCGACGCGGGCATCCTGCTGGATAGCGCGGACCCGAACCTCGCCCGCCAGCATCCCGCCGACTACCTACAGGGGGCGGAGGTGTCGGTGCGCGCCGCGTTGGAAGACGCCCGGCGCAACGACCCCGATTTCGCGCCCGAACGGGTCATTGGCATCGGGGTAGATACCACCGGAAGCACGCCTCTGCCTGTGGACGAGAACGGCGTGCCCCTTGCCTTCCACGAGCGATTTGAGAATAATCTGAACGCGATGGCGTGGCTGTGGAAAGACCATACCTCCACCGAAGAGGCGGTCACCATCACGGAAACCGCGGCGAAGATGCGTCCCCAGTATCTCGCCAAGTGCGGTAACTCCTACTCGTCCGAGTGGTTCTGGGCGAAGGTGTGGCACTGCCTCCGCACCGACCCTGAGGTGTTCGAAGCGGCGTATACGTGGGTGGAGTGCGCGGACTGGATACCTGCGGTGCTCACGGGCAACGACCACCCCTCGCGCGTCCTGCGCGGCGTGTGCGCTGCCGGACACAAGGCGCTGTACAATCCGCAGTGGGGAGGCTTGCCAGACAAAGAGTTCCTCTCCGCCTTGCACCCGAAGCTGGCGCAACTGCGCGACCGCCTGTACGACGTCGCCTATACCTCCAACCACCCTGCGGGGCGTCTCACCGCCGAGTGGGCAGCGAAGATGGGTGTGCCGGAGGGCATCCCGGTGGCGGTGGGGGCGTTCGACGCGCATCTGGGCGGCGTCGGTGCAGGCATCAAACCCGGCACACTGGTCAAAATCATCGGCACCTCCTGCTGCGATATGATGGTGGTTCCCAACACCGAGCCGCTGGCGGACATCCCCGGCACCACCGGCATCGTGGACGGCTCCATCCTGCCCGGCTACTTCGGCATCGAGCTGGGACAAAGCGCATTCGGCGACATCTATAACTGGTTCGTGAACTACATCGAGCCGGGCGGACCCGATTTAGGTTCACATGAGGCGCTGACGGTGAAGGCACAGCAGCTCAAGCCAGGGCAATCGGGCTTGCTGGCGCTGGACTGGAACAACGGCAACCGCTCCATCCTGGGCGACCAGCGGCTGGTGGGACTGCTGGTAGGGCAGACCTTGCACACCACCCCCGAAGAGATTTACCGCGCGTTGATTGAAGCCACCTGCTTCGGCTCGCTGGTGATTATGAACCAGCTGGAGAAGTACGGCGTGGCAATTCAAGACGTGATTGCGTGCGGAGGCGTGGCGGAGAAGAACCCGCTGGTGATGCAGATTCTGGCGGACGTGAGCGGGCGCACCATCCGACTGGCTCGCTCCTCGCAGACGTGTGCGCTGGGCGCGGCGATTGCGGGCGCGGTGGTAGCCGGAAAGGAGGCGGGCGGTTACGCCACCTTTGAAGAGGCGCAGGCGGCGATGTGCGGTCTGAAAGATGTCGCCTACGAACCGAACCCGCAGGCACAGGCAGTGTACCGCGATCTCTTCGCGCTGTACAAAGACCTGCACGACGCCTTCGGCACGCGCGAGTGGCAGGGCAACCTGCACCATGTAATGAAACGCCTGATAGATATCCGCAACGCCAGCAGGCTGGGAGCATAGCGAAAACCCCCTCTCCCTGAAAGGCGCTGGGAGAGGGGGCAGGGGGTGAGGGCTACTCATCCCCCATCGCGCCGAAGTTGCGCACCAGCACGCCGAAGTCGAACAGCGTCACCTCCTCATCTCCGTCTAAATCAGCATCGGGGTTCCAGTTGCTATCGCCCGGCA
>JBMFOT010000138.1:0-2564 GCA_049969495.1 Armatimonadota bacterium | reverse complement strand
TCTGGCGCAGGCACAGGTTGCCGTCGCCAATGTCGGTCGCCGGGTCAGGGTCGGAAACGATAGTGGCGACGCGTTGCCAGGACCGCCCGCCATCCCGACTACGCGAGAGAAGAACATGCACCCCATCAGAGCGTGCTTCGGTGCGTGTGGCGAGCACATCGCCGCCGGGCAGTACCAGAAATCCTTTCGCTCCCTCGGCGCGGTGTGTCTCCGAAGACCAGGTAATCTGCATGGCGTTTCTCCGCTCTTTACGTTGCAGGGCGAGGGATACACCTCGCCCTGCGGGTCAATTTTATCCAGAGAGCTCAATCAATCCTGCTATCGTGGTGCGGATGGTGCGGGAGAGCCAAAGTAGCCTGGTGGCGGCGGAGTCCTTTCTATAATCGGCCCGCCCAGTCGGCTATAGTAGTAGACCGCTATAGCGACGAGCACCACCACGATAGCAGCAATGACCCACGGCGCTGGAATATCCCTTTTCATCGGACATCACCCTGGCCACCATGGGTCCATATTGCAATCGTCCTGCACCGACCACTCGCAAGGGTAGGTGGTACCCCACACCTTGCTGCTCACGTGACCATCCACCCACAGGATGTTGATACGGTTGTTGAAGATACCGTGTATCTCTGGCTTTCCACCAGACCACTCCTTACCAACCGCCGTCCATGGCCACAGTCCGCGTGCGTGCAGGAAGTCGGTGAAGCGTGCTCCCCACGATTCCCCGTAAGAGTGTCCGTTGAGCACATGGACAGTGTTCGCCGGGAGCTGAATCTCCGACATATGCGTGACGCAAATCTGGTTGCCACACCAGTAGGTACGAATGCCCCAGTGGTTGAGCGGAGAGTCTCTCCATGGTGTGCCATCCCAGATTTGAGGCTCAATGTTGTTCATGAGGTACGACACGCGCATGTAGCGGTTGGCGAAGATGTTGATGTTCTGCTCCCGACATACCCACGGGGTGCGATTTGGCTCCGCATCCAGATCGTATTCGAACACGTAGCCGGGGGAGAGGAAAAGCTGGGTGTTCTTCACATAGGGCTGGAGCAGCTTGGGCCAGTAAATAAGACCGCCGTTAGGACAGCCTGTGCCCGGCGTACCGATAATGTCCCAAGGGGTCATGGTCTCATCGTAATCCTGAGAGTACTGCGCCAGCGCCAGCCCAATCTGCTTGAGGTTGCTCATGTCGGATGCCTGACGCGCTTTGGTTCTCGCCTGGGAGAACACGGGGAACAGAATCGCCGCCAGTATCGCGATAATCGCGATAACGACGAGCAACTCAATCAGGGTGAACGCCGTTGTCTTTTTCATGTTAGCTCCTCCTTCGTTGCTGCCAGTATTTGGTCTGCCAGGTTGATGTGCAACCTTGGCTAACGCCCTCCATGTTGAGTTTCCGCTGCGCTGTCCGCTTTGGCTTCGCTTGGTTCCGTCGGGGCGGTGGGGCGTAGTGGCGCATAGTGCAGACGCAGCAGAAGGTCCTGCTCGTAATTCCCAAACCCCTTGCCGAACAGGTTGAACCCTCCAATGTGTCTCGCGTCTGGCTTGTTTCCGATGCGCACGGTCACCGGCTGCTGAGGTACGACCATGATATCCCTGACGGTGACGTTCGAAAGGCGCATCCCGTCGATATACGAGCCTTCGGTGTTGACCGACCATACCTTGAGCACACCGAACTGCGTACCGTGGTCGTTCCACCAGGGCGGGTTCAATCTGCCTCTTTTGCCTCCAAAGTCACCCGGACATGTCCACGTGCCCACCTCCACCCCGTTGATCCAGAGGGTAATATCCGATGGATAGTCGTTGTTGTAGTCCGGCGCTTCGGAGCAGATTTCCATCACCACCTCTACCTGAGTAATCTGAACGGATGTGGGCAGGAAGTTTGGGAAAACGTACTCGACGAAGCCACTGCCCATCCATAGCAGCTGCGCATTCGCTCGCTCTGGAAGCAGGAAGGATTGGGGATCATCCATCAAGCCGATATAGCCATCACGGCTGGCAAGCCCACAGGTGGGTGAGGGGTTCGCGAGGGTGTACATCCCTATTGCCATCTCGATCTCTTCCACCTGCTCGGTCAAGCTGTCGGTCTCCAACGAGAAGATAAGTTTATCCCAGCGTAGACGGCATCGCTTCTGCGCCCCTTGACTACCCGGCATGTACTCGCAAAGGATCAGTCCCGCTTGTTCCAGCACCTGGATATGCTTAGACACGGTGGGGTAGTTCAGAGTCAGAGTACGAGCGATTTCGTTGACGTTCAAGTCGCGCTCGGTCAGCAGCTTCAAGATGCGCAATCGTGCTTCCGAGGCAAGAGCACGGAATACCTCTTCACAAGCGAACACACTGCGTTCCAGAATAGTCTGAGCCATTATCTTTCCCTTAAAAGAGATATATTTGCTTTTCTGGAAATTATAATACTACAATGGAAATGTTTTGTCAAGGGGTTGCCTCCCGCTGGTCTAAAAAATTGTAAGGTTGCCAGCCCGGTGGTCTGTCAATGTTCATTCTTGTGGAGGGCGAGGCTCCCCCCGGGCCGTTCCCCTTTGGTCGCGACAGAGCGCGCCCCCCCACAG
>JBMFOT010000137.1:0-2567 GCA_049969495.1 Armatimonadota bacterium | reverse complement strand
CTTGCGCTTTGCGGTGCGCGAAGGTGGTCACACGGTGGGCGCAGGCGTGGTCACCAAGATTATCGAGTAAGAGCAGGGAACAGCGATGGCAAGCAAGAACAAAGAAAACCGGATAATCATCACGCTGGCTTGCACCGAGTGTCGCTCGCGCAACTACACAACCACCAAGAACCGGATTAACGATCCGGACAGGCTGGAGTTGCGCAAGTACTGCCCACGTTGTCGTCACCACGTGGTGCACCGTGAGGTGAAGTAAGCAGGTTTTGAGCGCAGGGTTACCTGCGCTGCGGTGTGCAGGGGTGTAGCTCAGCATGGTAGAGCACCGGTCTCCAAAACCGGCGGTCGGGGGTTCGAGTCCCTCCACCCCTGCCATTTGTATGTCAATTCAGTACGTCAAGAGAGACAACCGTCATGGGCATGGTGAAAACGAAAACGAAAGAGACGGAGCGGGCAAAGCCTGCCACCTCAGGAGCAGGTAGACCTCCGATACGTCGAACACCCAGTTTCGAGCGCATCCGTCGCTTTCTGAACGATGTGTGGATAGAACTGAAACGTTGCGAGTGGCCAACACGCGAACAGGTTGTCCGCTCCACTATGATTGTGCTGGGCTTTATCGCGGTGATGAGCGTGTATATCGGGGCGCTGGACGTCTTGCTGTCGTGGGTCACGCGAGCGTTAAGGCTGTTCTGAGGGTGGGCGATGCAAAAGCAGTGGTATGCAGTACATACTTACGCTGGTCACGAAAATAAGGTCAAGACCGCCATCGAGCGACGCGCAGAGGCGATGGGACTGCGTGACCGCATCTTCCGTATTCTCGTGCCCACCGAACAGGAGATGCGCACCCGCCAGGGCAAAAAGATCACCGTCAGCCGAAAAATCTTCCCCGGTTATATCCTGATCGAGATGATACTGGACGAACAGACCTGGTATCTGGTGAAGAGCACGGCCGGTGTCACGGGGTTTGTCACCTCCGGCGATAAGCCGGTGCCTCTGCAGGAGAAAGAGGTAGAGGCTATTCTCGAGACGGTGGAGGGTACCCAGAAAAAGCCGCGCGTGGCGTGGCAGCCGGGCGAACAGGTGCGTGTGGTGTCCGGCCCGTTTACCGATTTTCACGGCACCATCCAAGAGGTGCTACCGGATAAAGAAAAAGTGCGCGTCTTGATTTCGCTCTTTGGGCGCGATACACCGGTAGAGTTCGACTTCGAGCAGATAGAGAAAATCGCGTAAGACGCGCAAAGACGGAGGGTTTACGTTGGCAAAAAAGATTCTGGCTGTGGTCAAGCTGCAAATACCCGCAGGAAAAGCAACTCCTGCTCCACCCGTAGGTTCCTCGCTGGGACCTTACGGCATCAATATGATGGAGTTCATCAAGCAGTACAACGAGCGTACCGCCTCGCAGGTGGGGTCTATCGTTCCCGTTGAGATTACCATCTACGAGGACCGCTCGTTCACGTTTGTCACGAAGACACCGCCCGCTTCGGAACTGTTGCGCAAAGCGGCAGGCATCGACAAAGGCTCCGCATCCCCAAACCGTCAGAAGGTGGGCAAAATCACCGTGGAGCAACTGCGTGAAATCGCTCGTACCAAGATGCCTGACCTCAATGCGAACGACGAAGAGGCAGCGATGAAGATTGTGGCGGGAACCGCCCGCTCGATGGGGATTGAAATCGTTTCATCGTAGGTGCTCCCATGTGGGAGGGGTAAACCCGAAAATACACCACAGGAGGAAGAAAACGATGCCACAACACGGCAAGCGTTACCTGGAAGCAAAGCAGAAGATAGACCGTAACCGGCTTTACGGGGTGCGTGAGGCGATAGAACTGGCGAAGTCGCTCGCAAACGCCAGCTTCGATGAGACCATCGATATTGCCGTTAATCTGGGGGTGGACCCCCGCCACGGTGACCAGATGGTACGAGGCACCACCACCCTGCCACACGGCACCGGCAAGAAGATAAAGGTGGCAGTGTTCGCCAAAGGCGATAAGGCGGAAGAGGCACTGAATGCGGGAGCAGATGTGGTCGGTGCGGAAGACCTCATCCAGCAGATTCAGCAGGGCTGGCGCGACTTCGACGTGCTGGTCGCTACCCCGGATATGGTGCCACAGGTCAGCCGACTCGGACGCCTGCTGGGCCCTCGCATGCCGAATGCCAAGTCGGGCACGGTGACCAACGATATCGACCGCGTGGTGCGCGACCTGAAGCAGAGCAAGCGCGTCGCGTTCCGCGTGGAGAAAGCGGGTATCGTACACATGCCTATCGGCAAAGCGTCGTTCGAGGTGGACCAGCTGGTGGAAAACTTCAACGCGGCGATCAGTGCGCTGCTGAAGGCGAAACCCGCTGCCGCTAAAGGACGCTACCTGCGCGGGATCACCGTCTCGTCCACAATGGGACCCGGCATCCGTGTGGACACTCAAGAAGCACAGAAGCTGGCAGAAACCACCGCGTGAAAGAGCCGTTCCATCGTCTTGTCATGCTGAGCGGTAGCGAAGCATCTCAGTCTTCCAAACGAGATTCTTCGCTTCGCTCAGAATGACGGCTGCGCGAGACCGCCTATGTGACAGGAGAAT
>JBMFOT010000136.1:0-2584 GCA_049969495.1 Armatimonadota bacterium | reverse complement strand
CCTCGTAGATGCTGCGACAACCGTTCACTGTCTCAAAGTCATCGAGAAAAAGCATTCCCAAGCCGATGTCTTCAGGAAAGACGACCAGTGTGGGAACGCCAGACCGGACACGCCTCATAGCGGAAGCAAGCAGTGCGTCCAGGCGATGCTCCAGATGCTTCTCGCTCTGGTAGTCCTCCAGAGTGGTGCGCATCTGTATGGCAATCAGTGTCACTTCGCCACCTGGCTTCATGTTGAAAACCTCCATTGCCTCTTATTTTTAATTTCATGGTAACCTGCCAGTTTCCTGCAAAATATCTGCCTGAGTAAGCATGAACACTTGACCGTGATACTCCTTTGTGCTATCCTTGTGGGAGGAAGGGAGGGTATTTCCATGTTCGCACGTTGCGCTCTGATAGTGCTGGGGATGGTATCCCTCACCAGCGGTTACGCACAAACGCTTTATTACATCGATTTTCGCAACCCGTACGAGGTCGCTCGATGGCAACCCACTCATGCTATCAGCCGCTTGTTACCGACCTGGGATGGGATGCAGATAGAGATTTCCGGTGAAGACCCGTACACCATCGGTCCCCCATACAGCCTGCCCTCAGACAAGGCGTTGTATCTGCGCGTTCGTGTCAAAGCGGAGGTGGGCACGTTCTGGCAGATTTTCTACTTCCGCGACGGCACCTGGGCGACAGAGGAACAGTCTGTGCGTTTTTTCGTGCCGCAGGGACAGTGGGGCGAGCCAACGCTTATCTTGCCCGTTTTGCCCGGCAACTACCGGTTTCGCATCGACCCGCCCGGTCCGTCCGGTAAGGCATGGGTACGCTATATGAGCATCGAGGTACGCCACATTCCACAGGAACCGCAGTGGCTGCAACCCGTTCTGCCAGACCTGCAGGGTGAGGTGTATGAAGTGCGTTCTGGTGACCTGGTGCTGCGGCATGGTGCGCCTGCGCCCGGCAACTTCGAGATGCTGATAGCGGGTGAGCGCATGGCGACCGGCTTCACCCGACCGATGATCGGCTACCAGATGGGTAGCGACAGCCGATGGATGGCTCTGCACTCCGCCATCCAGAACGCGCGCCTGTGGCGCGAGGGGGATGCGCTGATTGTGGAGTACACGCTGCGCGACCCGGATGGGGGCAACTGGCTGTTAACGCAACGGTTTACTCCGAGCACAGTACCGGGCGCGATAGACATCCAGACGCAGGTCAGCGTAGACCGGTCGCGCGAGGTGTACTTCCTGCCGATGCTCCTGCTACTTCCCGGCATGGGCAGTTACGGCACGTCCAAAGGGCAGGGGCTGTTTGCGGGGCTGGAATACCTGGAAAACGAGCCGAGCAGCTCCGAAGCGGACGTGGTGGGCGCGGCAGCGCGCAGGCAGGTCCCTAATAACCTCAAGATTACCTTCCCGTTGATGGCGATACAGGCGCGCGGGCGGTATGTGGGTTTGATATGGCAGCCCGACGTGCGATTCTGCGCCCTGTTCGATTCGCCCGATCGCCTCTTCGCCTCCGGGGCGCATGTGATGGGCGTGCTCAGCCCCGGCTCGGACGGTGTAAACCGCGAGGAGGGCAAGCTGATTCCCAGCATTCCCATCGTGTTGCAGCCGGAGCAGCCTCTGGTGTTGAACGCTACCCTCATCGGCGGGCGAGGTGAGAGCGCGGTGCCGGCTATTCAGCAGTACGTGCGCTTGCGCGGATTGCCTCCTCTGCCGAATATCGGTATGAACTTTGGGGGATACGTGTCGCTGGCAGCGGGGGGATGGCTGGACTCGCGCATCCGCGAGGGCTATCTGTTCCGACATGCGGTCTGGCCCGGCTTTGACCCTCAGCCCGCAGCGGATGCGGCGGTGCTGATGGAGTGGCTGGCAGGATACGCCTCCGACCCCACCCTGACACAACGCCTGCGCGAAACCGCCATCGGAGCCATTGCGCAGGTACCTGCCTGGGCAATGAACTTCTACAACATCTCCCACAACACGTATCCGGTCGCTGCGCTGGTGTACGGTCACGTCGCCGAGAACATGGAGACCGCCCGGCAAGTGGGATGGCAGGTCGTCTCGCGCTTTGAGCCGGACGGCACGCTCATCTATCGTCCTGAACCCGGCAAACCCGACTACGGACGCACGCACTACGCCCCCGACGCCAGTGGGTATACCGCCGCGGCGGTGCTTCAGGTGCTGGAGCATGGCGCATTCAGCGGCGACCGCCAGCTGATTGCCGAAGGGCTTCGCCTACTGAGGGCGATGGACAAGTTTCGCAACGGCGTACCACGCGGCGCACAAACATGGGAGATCCCGCTTCATACACCCGACATTTACGCGGCTGGCTTGCTGTTACGCGCCTACCTGATGGGCTACCTGCTGACCGGCTACAAAGACTATCTGGAGCAGGCGCGATACTGGGCGTGGACAGGCGTGCCGTTTGTGTACCTGGTGAATCCGACGGGTAACCCGATAGGCACATACGCTACCATCCCCGTCTACGGCGCGACAAACTGGGTGGCGCCGGTGTGGTTCGGGTTACCCGTGCAGTGGTGTGGACTGGCGTATGCCGACGCCCTGTACCGACTGGCACAGGTAGACCCCTACGGC
>JBMFOT010000135.1:0-2682 GCA_049969495.1 Armatimonadota bacterium | reverse complement strand
AAAGTGAGCAAATGCTTGATCCCGTGCAACTGCATGATTGCCGCGATACGCGCATCCCACACCTGCCGACCGAGCACGCGGTAGTCCTGGACGATACGCCACCATATGCTGAAGAAACGTTCGTCCTCACGAACTGTGGCAAACCAGGTTCTATATGCTTCCACATCTGACACAGCCTCCTCAGCTGTCAGTCCCAGTCCACCCCGCGCCGTGGACGGGCGAGTAGCAACAGCCCAGTATTCCATCAGCACCTGTGCGCTTAACAGCAGGTGAAAGCCCTGCGCATCGAGGTGTTCTATCGCCCTTTCTGCGAGATGGCGAAGAGGGACGCTGGGGTCCTTCAGGCGTACCAAAACGGAGCTGTCTATAAAGACATCCATTAATCCTCTCCGTAAATGTGCTCACGCCGTAGCGACTCGGCGTCGGGAGACTCGCCTCGGGCGGGACGACTGGCGAGGTCTTTCCACAGCTGGGCAAAACGGTTCTCTTCCTGCAGAGCATCCCCTGCCTCTATTCTCAAAAGTACCCTCTTGCCAACCGGCAGGTCCAGCGGCTCTTTGGGGATGAGTACCTTGCCGTCGTACTCCGCTTCAATCACCAAGTTGGGCATCACGCATCACCTCCCCGATTCATGTTAGCATACTGAAGCAAGCCGTCTACGTCTTCGGGTGACCAAGCGCGGATGAAGTCAAACCGAACAAAGTCCTGCGTATTGAAAGTGAGCAAATGCTTGATCCCGTGCAACTGCATGATTGCCGCGATACGCGCATCCCACACCTGCCGACCGAGCACCCGGTAGTCCGTCACTATTCTCCGCCACACTTGAAAGAGCTCGGCGGTTTCAACCAACACATCATGGGCAGAGATAATCTGTTCGATATCCTCTGCCGCTCTCTCCACACTCAACCCCAGACCCCCACGCGCCTCCGGAGGACGAGTCGCGACCGCCCAGTATTCCTGAAGGCACTGCGGTGCGGTATAAATGCTCCACCCCGTGCCCACCAGTTTCTCGATAGCACCCACTACTGTCTGGTGGTGAATGTCGCCAACATGACGTTCGCGAAGAAGGACACCGGTATCCAGAAGTACCGCTTTCATACGCGGTTCTCGTAGAGGTTCTCTCGTCGTAATGCCTCGTCATCCAGGCTGGGAGCGTCTACAGGGTTCTCTTCAAAGTGCTGCCAAAGAGCCCGCAGCCTTCGCAAACGCTCTTCAGCATTCTGCTCCACGTGAAGACTCAGCTGTACTCTTGTCCCCACCGGCAGGTCCAGCGGCTCTTTGGGGATGAGCACCTTGCCATCGTACTCCGCTTCAATCACTCTGGTAGGCATCATACATCACCTCTCCGATTCATGTTAGCATATCCTTTCGAGAGACTTCAACTGGAGGGCGAGGCTCCTGCCGAGCCGCGCCCTGTTCGCTACACCAGCGAGTTCTGCTTCGTGAACTCCACGAGCTCCTCCACATGGCAGAACGCCAGTCCGGTCACAGTATCCGCCGCGCCGTAGTACACCGCAATCCGTCCCGTCGCCGAGTCCGCCAGCGCCGCGCAGGGGAACACCACGTTCGGCACGTCGCCCACGCACTCGTACAGCTCCTGCGGGGAGAGGATGTACGGCGCAGTGCGGGCGATCACCTTCCAGGGCTTCTCCAGGTCCAGTAAAGCCGCACCGGCACTGTACACGAATCCGTTGCACGAGGTGAGCACGCCGTGATAGATGAGCAACCAGCCCTCGGTGGTCTCAATCGGAACGGGACCCGCGCCGATTTTGGTGCTCTGCCAGCCACCCGCAGGCGCCATCACAAATCGGTGGCAGCCCCAGTGTATCATGTCCGGGCTTTCGCTGTAGAACATATCGCCCCAAGGGGTATGCCCGCGGTCGCTGGGACGGCTGAGCATGGCGAACTTGCCGTTAATCTTGCGCGGGAACAGCACGCCATTGCGGTTATACGGCAGGAAGGCGTTCTCCAGCTGGTGGAAAGTCTCGAAATCCTGTGTCCACGCCACGCCGATAGTGGGCCCGTGGTAGCCGTTGCACCAGGTCACCCAGTAACGGTCTTCTATCCACACCACGCGCGGGTCGTAGCCGTACTCCCAGCCCAGCTCCTGCGCGGCTTCGCCCACAAAGTGAATACGTTCGGGGTTAATCTCCCACCGGATGCCGTCTTTGCTGCGCCCAGCGTGCAGTTGCATGTAGCGGCGCGTGTCATCGCAGCGGAAAACGCCGCGAAACTCGTTGCCGTATGCCACCACCGCGCTGTTGAAGATGCTGTTGGAAGTAGGCAGCAGGTTACGAGGGATAATCGGGTTCTTGCTGAAACGCCACATCACGCCCGGATAGCCTTTGGGCTTCTCTTCCCAGGGGATATTCGGCAGCTCGGGTCCGATAATCTTGACCGCCATCTTCTACCCTCCGTCTGTTATGCTTGGTCGCCTTTCCATTACGCGCGGAGGGGGGATGTTCCTGCGCAACCGTTGCGTCGTCGCGAGCCGCGAGGGGCGAAGCCATCTCCTGCGCACACGGGGGATTGCTTCGGGTGCTGGAGCAGCCTCCAAATTCGCGCATCGCAAAGACCTTCTCTGGTAAAGCCCTTACCTCCGCCCCCTCTCCCACACGAACACCACCTTCTCCCCCATCGCCCGCTCTATCTGCTGGGGCGAATACTTTGTGGGGAAAAAGT
>JBMFOT010000134.1:0-3006 GCA_049969495.1 Armatimonadota bacterium | reverse complement strand
AAACATCTTGTAGTAGCGCGTAATCCTGTAACTGGTAAGGTCACAACTACTTTTGTGACACGCGAGCTAAGTCCGCGCTATCAGCCTGTGCGATGTAGATAGCCTGGTCGGTAAAATTCTCTTGGAGGGGCTGAGATGAGTCCAAAGTTGGAGATGCTGATCGGGTTGCTCAAGGAAGCGATTGAGAACCCGAAGAATCGCTCCGAAAGAATAAAAAGGTTTCAGCAGCTAGTGTGGGACACCAGAGAGGATGAAATCGCACCAGATGAGCAGCAGATCTGGGACATTCTTAACGATCTTGCAGTCGACCTTGATTACTACGAACCAAACGAAGAGTGGCGTAGAGAGAGTCCTTCATTTTTCGGAGACGAGGAAGTTTGTCAACGGATTCTGGCAGCTATTGCGAAAGTTGAATCTGCAGATAATGAAAGCGGTTAGATTTGGCTGTTTGAACCGTGCTGCGGGAAGTATGTAAGCCAGGTGTAGTTTCTAACTTTCTCAGCGGGGTATGTGCTTTGCACTGCTCAATCGAAGGAGTCCCATTCCCTGAAGAGGTTAGTAAAAATGCACGCACACTGAAAGAGGTCAAAAATGTCCGCGAGCTGCGATACACCAAACAACTTCAAGACTATTTAGAGTGGTGCGAGAAATATAACCACACCTTTGTACTCATCACACGGCGCAATACGGTCTTGGATAAACGACTGCAAGACCTCATCCGACAGGGTAGAATCATTCACAAGCCCATACTATGAGGTGTGGCGATGGAACCGATTGTAGATGAACCGATGCTGAAACTCGCGCTTGATGAACAACTGCGCCAAAGCGAGTACGAAAAGGTCGACCGTGTGCTGGAGCAGTTTCCCAGAGTGCGAGAGATCGTCCAGTATGAAACAGAGGCACGCGCGCTCTGGCAAACAGAACCACTCTCGCCGCTAGACGCACTGGTCAATACTGGGCTTTCGTACCCTGAGGTCATTCCAACGCTGATCGATCTCTTGCGCAGAGTGCAACATCCTCGGGTGAAAGAGATGCTGACAAGAGCCCTAACTGTGAAGGAAGCACGCGGAATTGCCAACTCGGTGTTGATAGAACAGCTCAAGCAGGTGCCGTGGAACGCAGAACTGGCGCGGGAGTACCAACGCCTTTCAGCTATTCACCGTGAGCTAGGCGATTTTTACGAAGTGCCAGTGGAGATGCAGCGTCGCATCCGCACGCTGGCTCCTTGGGATGGCTTGCTTTACGTTCTTGGGAATGCGATCGGGTATCTGGCGCAGCGGGAAGACCTGCCCCACCTGTTGGAGATTGCGCGCGACCCACGCTACGGTTCGGCTCGTATTGAGATTGTTCGCGCAGTGGTTCGCTTTCGTCCTGAAGGGCTGCGCGAGTTGTTGCTGGAGTTGCTACAGGATTTTGACGATGGCGTCGCGTTAGAGGCGGCGCGAGGGTTGGCGCGTTTGAAGGTGCGGGAGGCACGGGAGGCGATATTGGCACGGTTTGCGGAGCGGATGGCAAAGCGGGGTCAAGGCGAGTTTCGCAAGATGGTGGAGGAGGTGGTGGCGCGTTTGGAGAAATAGTGGAACGCTCAAGCGGAGACCACCCGCCAACCCTTCCGCTGGAACGGGGCGTATGGGTATGAGTATGTACCGTTCACAGGGCTGTACCATGTCGGCGCACGGGAGTACGACCCGCGCACAGGCAGGTGGCTGCAGAGAGACCCGATAGACGCTGCTTCGGGCGACCCGAACCTGTATCGGTATTGTGGGAATGACCCGATAAATGCGGCAGACCCTTCGGGACTGGATTGGTTAGATGACCTAGCGAACTTCTTCGCTGGTGTTGGTGACTCGCTCACTTTTGGGCTTACCAACTGGGTACGGCAGCGAATAGGCGCGAATGAAGCAGTAAATCAGTGTAGCACTGCGTACATCTGGGGAGAGCGTACAGAAATAGCTACCGAAATGCTTCTGTCGCTTGGGTCATATGGACTGACCAAGATGGCTGTGAAGAAAAGCGCGAGGGTAGGCTATCGTGCCTTGCAGAAGGAGGCACGGCGATTTGTGAGACAGCTGCGGCGAACACAGCAGGTTGCTCAGGAGTTCATTGTTCACCACCGCAATCCTCTGCTTGGTCACCCAGGCGGCAGACGGGCACTGTTCCCTGTTGGCGGCTTACCCCCGCGCATTCACAGCGGAAGGTGGAACCTTGAGATAATAGATACCGGTGCCCATCTACAGCGGCATCGCAAGATGCGGAGACTTGAAGACTTCCTGCGGTTGAACACTAACCGTTATACCGTAACAGTTCGCCTAGTTCGCAACGAGTGCGCGGAGTAAGACAGGTATGGACACTTTCGCCGACACAACAAGGATGGATTTCCCTCCATCATGGCTGCTTTACATGGCAGCAGCACTTCTTATCGGCAAGTTCGTTGGGATGCTATTAGATAGGTGGCTCTGGCAGGACGCGTCTAAAAGCCTACAGCAGGAGCAAGCGGCTGCCCAACGGTTCAACCGGGAATTTAGCGTAGAAGAAGCGAAACAGAGGCTTCTGCAAGTGCTGTCCGACCCCGAACAATTTGATTGTGAGCCTGCGATAGTGCCAGTGGACATCTCACCGGCAAACATGCCTTCTTCTCTCCGGGAATTAGCCATGCATTACAAGCGAATCCGTTCTGCTGAGGGTTGGATGGACATCCAATTGCAACAGTTTCCTGAGTCTGGGTACGGTGAAGGCTTCTTTACTGTTGGCTGGTTAGATGAGGATAGGACTGTGGAGGTCATCGCACGCCCGCATGATGAGAAGGTATACGTGGTCTACTGGATGCAACGGCGAAGCAAGAAGGATATGCCTGCAGTGGTAGAATATGCCAGCTTGTATCATTGTTTGCTGCATTTTGCTAAGGAAGACGCATAAGTTATTTGTGTTAGCGTTCCCCAGCCGGAACGCGGTATTATGTGCTGGATGGTCTGGGGCATACCCGTTTGCTCCTTGACAGTTCGGGCA
>JBMFOT010000133.1:0-3072 GCA_049969495.1 Armatimonadota bacterium | reverse complement strand
CCATGTCCGTATAGGTGAAGCCCAACACATCCGCAAGCAGTCGCTGAGGGCGTGCGTCGTACGCCAGCACCCGCATTCCGAACCCGCGCGCGATGCGTATCACGTGTAGTCCGATGCTGCCCGCTCCCACCACGCCCAGCGTTTTGCCGTACAGGTCAAAGCCGCGCAGGGCACGTACCTCATACTCGCCCCGCAGGCTCTGGAAGTACGCCGCGTGCAACTTGCGCGACAAGGAGAGAATCAGCGCAAAAGTATGCTCTGCCACCGTGTTCTCGCCGTAATGGGGCACGTTGCAGACCACGATGCCCCGCTCCCGGCAGGCGTCTGTGTCGATGTGGTCGTAACCGGTAGACATCGTGAGCAACAGGCGCAGGCGGGGTAGAGCTTCCAGGGTGGCGTGGCTCACCTTGGTACCGATGAAGATAGCAATGGCATCGTAGCGGCTACAGCCTTCACAGCCGTCAGGGTTCAGCGGAGCGGGCACGCAGTCCATCTGCACCTTGTCGGCGAGCCCAAGGCGATGTAAGCCCTCGCGCAGGTACTGCGCTTGCCAGTCGTCTACTTCAAACACTCCGATGTGCACAGTGTCCATCACGCCATGATTATACCACATTCGCCTCTGTTGGCAGGCAGGAGCTGCGCTTGCCGCGACGGAATCCCCTCTACAGAAAGTTGCATCGAGGAGGAGCGTGCGGTGAAAAAAACAGTCCGGTTAGGCATTGTGGGCGCAGGTGGGCGCGGAGCGAGCTTCAAGTCGGCATGCGACGCCCTGTCTGACGTGCGGATTCAGGCGGTGTGCGACGTGGACGAAACGCGGGCACAGCGCGTGGCGGAGCTGACCGGTGCGAAGCAGACCTTCACCGACTACGAGCAGATGTTAGAGAAGGCGGAGATCGACGCGGTCATCGTAGCCACACCCATGCCGCTGCACGCGCCGCAGTCTATCGCCGCTCTTCAGCGCCATATCCATGTGCTCAGTGAGGTGCCCGCTGCCGTCTCGGTGGAGGAGTGTAAACAGCTGGTGCGAGCCACGCGCGAGAGCAAAGCGATATACATGATGGCGGAGAACTACATCTACGCCAAGCCCATCGTGCTAGTGAAAGAACTGGTACGACGCGGACTGTTCGGCACAACCTACTACGCGGAGGGCGAATACATCCACGAGCTGAAGGAGCTGAACGAACTCACCCCCTGGCGTCGTCGCTGGCAGACAGGCATCAACGGTAATACTTACCCCACGCACAGCATCGGTCCCATTTTGGAGTGGATGCCGGGTGACCGGGTGGTGTCCGTGTGTTGTGCAGGCAGCGGACATCACTACCGCGACGCACGGGGTGAGCTCTATGAGAACGAGGATTCCACCATCACGCTGTGCAAGATGCGCTCCGGCGGGCTGGTGAAGTTGCGGCTGGACATGCTTTCCGACCGCCCGCACGCGATGAACGTCTATCAGCTGCAGGGCACGGACGGCTGTTATGAATCGGCGCGGGCGCAGGGTGAGCACGATCGCGTGTGGTTGCGTAGCCTGTGCCCGGACAAGAATACGTGGTTGCCGCTGCGCGAGCTGGAGGAACAGTTCCTGCCGGAGGAGTGGAGGCGCCAAGAAGAGATGGCGCGTCGTACCGGACACGGCGGTGGAGACTATTTCGTGCTGGCGGATTTCG
This sequence comes from Armatimonadota bacterium, assembly GCA_049969495.1. Taxonomy (GTDB): domain Bacteria; phylum Armatimonadota; class HRBIN16; order HRBIN16; family HRBIN16; genus HRBIN16. The sequence goes on along the minus strand of JBMFOT010000133.1, from coordinate 1,408 downwards.
TCGCGGCTGTTCGGGGTGAGCGTCCGCCTACAGTGGACGTGCACTACGCACTGGACATGACCCTGCCCGGCTTGGTGAGCCAGATTTCCATCGCGCAGGGCGGACGCTGGGTGGATGTACCGGACTCACGCCTCTGGGGTACAGAGGCGGAGCCCAAACCGCAGCTGCAGATGGTCTACCCGCCCCACCGTTTCGCTTCCCTGCCCGAGCCACCCCTACCGGAAGGCTACCGCCTACGTCAGATCCGCCCGGGTGAGGAGCAAAAGTACCTCGCGCTGATGCGCAAGGTGGGCTTCGCTGAAGGGTGGACGGTTGCCGATGTGCAACGGTTCATGCGCAACGTGTTGCCCGGTGGGTTCTTTGTGGTGGAATACGAGCCGACAGGCGACCTGGTGGCGACCGCGATGGCAAACCACTCGCCGAATGAGCAGCATCCCAACGCCGGGGTGCTGGACTGGGTGGCTGCCGACCCTGCTCACCAGGGTAAGGGGCTGGGGAAGGTGGTTACCGCTGCTGTGGTGCGCCTGCTGATTCAGCGCGGCTATCAGCGGATATACCTGCTCACCGATGATTGGCGATTGCCAGCCATTGCCACCTATCTCTCGCTGGGCTGGGAGCCATACGCCTACAACGAGGAGATGGAAGCCCGTTGGAGCGCGGTGCTGCAACAGTTGCGCCGATAAAGCGGTTTATCCCCACCCATTTCCGTTTTGGAAGGGTGTGCCTACGGTTATTGCTGGGCGTGGTCTCAGCGCGCTAGGAGTGTGTGAAGTGCTTCCATTATGTGGGTCCGGACCTGCATCGGATGCTTGCACAGCGCAAAAGCCCACCGCCCAAACTCCCCTAGGATTATCAACTAACATCGTGGTGACTCCCTTTGGTAAGGCTATCCAGCCAGGCGTCACATGCGTCTGCTCCTGTTCGGTTGGGATTTTCCATGTCCATCGCCCAGCGCAGCGGGTTGGTTCGGATGTATTCTCGGATGCGATGCAGCGATTCTTCGTTGCGAATAATATGTTCGTAGTAATTGCGTTGCCAAACGCGCCCACGAAACGGCATCCAGCCGAAATGTCTGACGCCATCGATGTACCGTTTGGTCGTCATTGTTTTGAACCGGTGCACCACATCCGGCAACGACAACGTAGGGGCAACCCCCTGTGGTTGCCCCGGATGATTGACGGTTGTAGGGGCACCCCCCCTGTGGTTGCCCCATATCGCGTGGTTGCCCCATATCGGGGGGTAATGATGTAGTAATGATGTAGGGGCAACCCCCTGTGGTTGCCCCATACCGGGGCAGGCACGGGGGCCTGGGCAGGCACGGGGGCCTGCCCCTACGAGGATGATAATGCCGTGGACGTGGTTGGGCATGACAACGAATGCGTCTATGTCCACACCCTGGTAATGATGG
>JBMFOT010000132.1:0-3081 GCA_049969495.1 Armatimonadota bacterium | reverse complement strand
ACCATCCGCCGTCATCTGGCGAATGCGCGGCTGCGGGTTGGTGCGCAGAACGTGGCGCAGTTAGTGTATATCGCGTGTGCGCTGGGTGTATTAAACGCTGTATCTAGTACAAATTGGGTACAAAAATGGCAAAATTTAGGTATTGACGCGGGGGGGGGACAGAGTAGAATAGAGGTAGAAAACAACCTCTCTGCTTGGAGGCTTCTTACCAACCATGAGCCGGAGACCGTCTCGCCGTCTGCCTGTGGTACTTGCGTGCTTGGGGACAGGGTGGATTATTCTGGTTGCGTTGGCGGAGTACGCCTTGCCTGGCGAACGGGTATGGCTGATTGGAGAGTGGTACGACGCCGGCCAGGTAAGAGTGGGCACGTGGATAAGGCACCGTGTTTGGCTGATGAACCCTAGTCTGCGTCGCCTGCAGGTGGAGGTGCAACCGACGTGTGGATGCACTGCCGTGGGGTTGCGGGAGGGAGTCCTACCTCCGCTGGGTATTCGCCAGGTGCAGTTACAGGTGGATACAGAGGGCAGAATGCCCGGCAGGCAACAGGAGGCGGTGGACATCATCCTGCGCACGGAAGATGCCTCATGGCGCGAACGGTTGACGGTGCGGTTTACGGTGGTAGGGCCTCAAGGGCAGCAGAGGGAATCGTGACGCGGAGGGAGGATTCAAAATGGTTCGATTTAAGAAAACGTGGACAGTTGCCCTTGTAGCGGCGGCTGCAATCTACGTGGTTATCTCTTTGCCATTACTGGCGCAAGGGTGGCAAAAGAACAAGAATTGTTTCCACTCGTGGCATAGGCATGACACGCCTCTTAACACTTGCCGCTTGACACAATCTGGCACCTGTGCTTACAACTGTTTTAAGGGGTACATATACTACGGCGAGTGCAGGGAGGCGAGTGGATACGAGTGTCGAGTCGCATATGGTCCTGCACTTCTAATGGGATACTATGCCACCTGCTCGCCAACCATGGCTAAGACATGCGTCTGTAATGACGATTGGACGCGGTGGAATGGTTGGATTACAGGCTGGTCGTGTGAAATGCGAACCCCTTGAATTCGGGTGCACGGGAGGCAGGGGCGATGATAGCACGGTTGATGATCATGGTCGCTTTTCTGCTGACAGAGGTCATAGTGCTTGCGGTAACTACCTGCGCTCAGCCTTCCGTGCACGAGCAAGGCGAGGTGCTGCGGTTAAACCGGCTCGCTCAAGAGTGGGAGAGGCGATCTGAAGACCGCATATGGGTTTGGGAATATAGTGTTGCTGTGTGGTATACAGGTTCGATGCAACCTGTGCGGAACCAGCATCTCCCGCCCAAGAACTCATTTCACAAGCGGGGCATGTTGATAAGAATATGCAAGCAGAAGGGGCGCGTATTGGTCTCAGGCCAGCTCCCATCCTTGACACCACCTCCTGATGTCATATCACGACTGCCGAAGATGTTGACACCCACGTCAGAGCCCGTGAGCAATATGACCAACGTTCTACGGGTGTACATGGGCGATATTGGTATTGCTTACGATGTCCCTCCACTCCCTCCACCTTTATCCCCTAATGTCGCACCACCTCCCCTTCCTCCGCTGCCGATTATGGTGTGGCGGTGCGATAGTGAGTGCAGGCGTTGGAGAGACCTCCAGAGGGTAACAGAGCTTGTTGTACTGCTATCAATGGACAATCCTTTAGGCATTTATCGTTGTAATTGGCACATTATTGCTGTAGATAACGAGACAGTGACAATGAGTTGTTCTTCGCCGTCTTGTTGGCATCGGGTCATCATCCAAGTAACCTTGGATAAACACACAGGGCTTCTTCGCCGTTATGTGGTGTTCGCTGGTTCTACAACACCTCACCTATCTGGACAGGTAGTGAAATATGCACGGCGTGGGGACATGATAGTTCCAAGTGAAGTTACGGTAAAGACAGTCATGCGTTTTGGAACCGAGTGGCAGCACGTCCTTTACCGATATTCTCTGAGGAGCGTGTCCAGGGCGGAAAGATGCGATTTCCGCCTTCCCACAGGGAACCCTACTATAGACTACCGTTTGGTTGATGAGTGTATCACGCCTCTGACGTTCGATGCGCCGAACATAGAGCGGCGGGTGGTTAACTACAACTGGTCCGGGTACCTGCCGAGCGAAAAAGATATCAAAAGCATGGCATACGAGCAAGGCAAGCTCCCTTCCGCAGGTAAAGGTTTACGGGCGACGTGGGCACTCTTTGTTCCCGGTGTGCTCTTACTGGTTCTGGCTATCTACCTCTACCGAAGGATGCGACAGACCATGTGAACGTCGTCTCCATGACACACAGAGCGCTGGTACGGTGCATGACACTTCCTTCAGCAGGGGAGGTGGTATTGCTCGCCTTCCTGTGGTGGCATCTTGTTCCCAATACTTTCCTCACCGAACCTCTGCAATGGGCGCTGTTTCGCACGCTGGACCTCCTCCTCTGGGGCGGTCTGCTGCAACCGCTCTACACCCTGCTCGGTTACCACCCGCTGGTCTACCTAGCAGGTATCAGCCTTGCGCTTACCTTGCTGGTATGCTGGCTGGTGGCGCGCTCCACCCTGTCGGTGTGGACAAAACCGGCTGACCGTGTAGTTACCGCAGTCGTGTTATGGAGCCTTCCCTACCTCACCGACTGGTTGCATTCTGCTCCTACCCCCTATCAGTATGGCGGCACGTGGTGGCTGGGCTATGGCTGGGTGGTCTTCCTGCTGGTTATTCTGCTGCCGTCTGCCCGTGCTCCCGTTCTGCTCAGCAAAGGCATTACCGTTGCCATCGGTGCACAGGCAGTATATGCCATCGCCTACCACCTGCTGGACATCCGGCAGTTCCACACCCCGCACTTCGGTGCACGTACCGGGGGCACGCTGGGCACACCTAATCACCTCTACCCGGTGTTGATAATGGGTGTGCCGCTGTCTCTAGCACTGGCGCTGGGCGCGTCACGGATTTGGGAGCGGGCAGTGTGGTTCTGTGCTGCAGCTCTCTCATTGCTTGCTCTCTGGTTCACCTATACCCGCACCGGATGGATTGCACTGGCGCTGACCCTGCCTCTGCTCACTGTCGGACATGGCGTG
>JBMFOT010000131.1:0-3230 GCA_049969495.1 Armatimonadota bacterium | reverse complement strand
CGCTACAAACGGCTGTCCAGGAGCTCCCCAGTCTTGAGTGAAGGAGGGTTTCAATCCCTTATAGGTACGCTACAAACCATCGATAAAATCTCAGAAAGAAGGTCTTGCCAGGAAAGTTTCAATCCCTTATAGGTACGCTACAAACTCTCACTACCCAGATCAAACCCATCAGCCCCGCAGGGTTTCAATCCCTTATAGGTACGCTACAAACTAGTAATGTCTTCATTTGAGAAGAAAATGACTCCTTCGTTTCAATCCCTTATAGGTACGCTACAAACTTCCTTCAGATAAAGCCAGTTCTCAGGAATGTCTTTGTTTCAATCCCTTATAGGTACGCTACAAACTGAATTGAATATCGCTGAAATTGAAGAAAAAGAAAAGTTTCAATCCCTTATAGGTACGCTACAAACACTATACACTGAAGAAGAGTTGGCCCAAATCGGAAGAGTTTCAATCCCTTATAGGTACGCTACAAACTCTTTTTGAGACCCCTTCAAAACAGCTTCAATTCTGTCGTTTCAATCCCTTATAGGTACGCTACAAACATAAATCCTGGCATAGTAAGTAGGAGTATTATCGATGTTTCAATCCCTTATAGGTACGCTACAAACAGTTGAGAAGATATACATGAGATAAAGATCTTCGAAGTTTCAATCCCTTATAGGTACGCTACAAACTGGGCTTTCCTGTAGTAGTTGCACTTTATCTACTCAGTTTCAATCCCTTATAGGTACGCTACAAACATATCCAGTAGTAAAATCAAGAAGTTGCAAAAAAAAGTTTCAATCCCTTATAGGTACGCTACAAACAAAAGGGTAAAGAAAAGGCATAAAGGAAGAAGGTAGGTTTCAATCCCTTATAGGTACGCTACAAACCAGCCAAGGAGCAAAAGTAGGCAAAGAAAGGAAGAGGTTTCAATCCCTTATAGGTACGCTACAAACTTATTTACAAATCTTGCAGTGCGAAAACAATCAACGTTTCAATCCCTTATAGGTACGCTACAAACAAGACGATAATTGAACTGAAAGAGCTTGTTGAGAGTGTTTCAATCCCTTATAGGTACGCTACAAACTAATATTTATCACGCCCTCAATTTCTTTTGTTATAGGTTTCAATCCCTTATAGGTACGCTACAAACGCACGACTGAAGAGTGTAGCCTTGGAAACAGAAAGAGCAGTTTCAATCCCTTATAGGTACGCTACAAACTTTTTAAGAAGAGAACAGAGAGGAGTATTGGAAATATGTTTCAATCCCTTATAGGTACGCTACAAACCTAATTTGTGGAGAATATATCATTCTATCATAAACTCGTTTCAATCCCTTATAGGTACGCTACAAACAAAAATACTCAATATATTTCTCTATAATTTCATCGGGTTTCAATCCCTTATAGGTACGCTACAAACACATTGAGAAGTTTTCTAAGCTGTTGAATGGCCTCTGTTTCAATCCCTTATAGGTACGCTACAAACTAATTCTTTAGAAGTTGTTTTAGACAATTTGAAGAAGTTTCAATCCCTTATAGGTATGCTACAAACTAGTAGATTTTGCTTTAACTGCTCATCTAAGGATTGTTTCAATCCCTTATAGGTACGCTACAAACTATCTATTTTGCCCTCAAACAAATTTATCCAATCTGGTTTCAATCCCTTATAGGTACGCTACAAACTTGCAGATCTTAAAGACCCTAAAGCAACCCTTGAAAGTTTCAATCCCTTATAGGTACGCTACAAACAAAATATTACATTTCCTCGTAGGTTTTTTCATATTCCGTTTCAATCCCTTATAGGTACGCTACAAACTAGGAACTTGCAATACACCATAGGGAAACAAGAAGCCGTTTCAATCCCTTATAGGTACGCTACAAACTGCTTGGGCTGTAGATTTTGTAGAAGCCTTAAAAAAAGTTTCAATCCCTTATAGGTACGCTACAAACCTGATTTTGAAGTTGAATTAATTGCTTCTGAAGTTTGTTTCAATCCCTTATAGGTACGCTACAAACGTATGGATAGCAAAATATGAAGATAAATTCTATCTTAGTTTCAATCCCTTATAGGTACGCTACAAACCCAATCTAATTTTTTTTTGCTTTTGCTATTCCAATTTAGTTTCAATCCCTTATAGGTACGCTACAAACGTTTCCTGATTTAAATCAGTCCTTTTTATCAATCTATGTTTCAATCCCTTATAGGTACGCTACAAACTCCCTTGCCAGTATAGAGATATAGAGAAGTCCTGCGTTTCAATCCCTTATAGGTACGCTACAAACTCGAAGCTATTTTGAAAGGGGCCCAAAAGGAATATGTTTCAATCCCTTATAGGTACGCTACAAACATGCATGGGCTGCAGGAGTACAAGCTGCTATAGCGAAGTTTCAATCCCTTATAGGTACGCTACAAACAAGACGATAATTGAACTAAAAGAGATAATCGATAGTGGTTTCAATCCCTTATAGGTACGCTACAAACAAAATCTACACCAACCTTTTTCATGAAATATTCAGGAGTTTCAATCCCTTATAGGTACGCTACAAACAATCTTGCGATCACAACAGGAGCAAACGTAGATCAAAGTTTCAATCCCTTATAGGTACGCTACAAACAAAGATCCTCCGCTTCAACCCTGCCTCTACCAGTACTAGTTTCAATCCCTTATAGGTACGCTACAAACTAAAAAGCAAGAAAAATTCTCTTCTCAAAGTATTTGGTTTCAATCCCTTATAGGTACGCTACAAACATAATTATCATATTTTTTATGTCCTCTACAGTTATAGTTTCAATCCCTTATAGGTACGCTACAAACTAAACTTCTCTATCTCTGAAAGTATCTTAAAACTCGTTTCAATCCCTTATAGGTACGCTACAAACCAGGAGAAAGCAATACTTATATTTTTGATGTGAGAGGGTTTCAATCCCTTATAGGTACGCTACAAACAGAGATGAGTTGAGAAAAGGTGGTTTATTAGAAGTCTGTTTCAATCCCTTATAGGTACGCTACAAACCCCTCACTAATCCAGTCTTTCACCGATTTAACCCCGTTTCAATCCCTTATAGGTACGCTACAAACATTAGAAGAATTTTGATCTGAACAATGTGAGATAAATTGTTTCAATCCCTTATAGGTACGCTACAAACTTTTGCTACAGCATCTGCCAAAGTTTTACCTTCTTCGTTTCAATCCCTTATAGGTACGCTACAAACTTTTTCCTTCTCAAAATATTTTTTAAATT
>JBMFOT010000130.1:0-3281 GCA_049969495.1 Armatimonadota bacterium | reverse complement strand
GGGAGGCAGTTTTTTCGTAGCGTTTTTTGTGGTGTTTATGGATACGGGGTGTCTACATGATTTCTCGAACATCCTCAGATGCGGTGAGCGTGCTCGGAAAATTTGCTGAACAGTTACCTGCGCGACGCGCTATGGAACGGACAGGAGCCACCAGTTACACAGACGGAGCCAATCGGCTGCACGGTGAAAAGGAACGGCTTCAGCCATCAAAACCCCCAAAACCGGTGTGTCACCATTGTGGCTGAAGCCGCCAATGCAGAGCAGACGCGATAAAGGGGTTCCTCTCAGTACGTCACCTCTACCCACTGCTTGGTACGGTGGCTTTGCAGTACCGCGTCCACGATAGCCATCTCCACGTGACCGTCCTCGAAGGTGCTGAAGTCCCACTCGCTGCTGCCCTCAGCAACCGCCGTGTACACGCGCCACAGGAAGTTCTTCAGCCCATCGGGGTAGCCCTCGGGGTGGCCGCCCGGGTAGTGTGCAAAGGGACGCGCGTCGGGGGTTAACAGCGATGGGTCGCGCATCACAATCTCGTTCGCCTTCTCGCGGTAGCCGACCCACAGCTCGTCCGGCCGCTCCTGGTCCCACACCAGCGAGCACTTACTGCCGGAGATTTCATAGAACATACGGTTCTTGCGTCCCGCGAAGCACTGCGACACCGTGAACGCGCCGACCGCGCCGTTGTCGAACTCGAACGCCACGCAGGCGTAGTCCTCCGTGTTGATGGGAACCGGCTCGTAGTCCTCCGGCTGCAGCACCTTGCCCGCGTAGGTCTCCAGCTCCTTCTTTGGCTTCATGCGCGTCTTGTGAATGGTGTGCAGATGGGCGTACACGCGCTTAATCTTTAATCCGGTCACATACTGTACGCTGTCGCACCAGTGCGAGCCGACGTCCGCCACCGCGCGCGATTCACCGCTGAGCTCGGGCACCAGACGCCAGTTCCAGTCGGTGGGCAGGAACAGCCAGTCCTGCGTGTACGAACCGGTGGCGTGGTAAATCTCGCCCAAGTCGCCCCGCTGCACCATCGAGCGGGCATGGCGCACCAGCGGGTAGTAGCGATAGATGAAGTTAATCGCGTTTACCACGCCAGCCTTCTTTGCCATCTCCACCAGCTGGCGCGACTCGCTGGAGTTCATCGCCAGAGGCTTCTCGGAGATGACGTGCTTGCCCGCCTCGATAATCTTGCGGTTGACCTCGAAGTGCAGGTTGTTGGGCGTGCAGTTGTGAACGACCTCAATCTCCTTATCGTTCAGCAGGTCATCCACGTTCCAGTACACGCGGTCAATGTTCAGTTGCGCTGCTTTCGCTCTGGCAGTTTCTTCATCCTTCTCGCACAGCGCCACCATATCCACAAAGCCCAATCGACGCGCGGCTTCCACATGCGCCGGTCCGATAAAGCCCGTGCCGATAATCGCAGCTTTGACCTTTCGCATTTCCGTTCACCTCCTTGTTGCTCTAATAGATGTATTCCGTTCATCGTCTCACTCCTCCTGCAGGAAAGTTTGTCTGAGGGGTTGAAACCTGAATGCACTATGCGCGTGTGGTATGAGACCTTCACGGTCAACAAGCGATTCCCGCTCACCATCAGCCGGGGCACCACTGCCCAGACCACCAACCTGTGGCTGCGCGTGGAAGCGGACGGTATGGAGGGCTGGGGAGAAGCCTCGCCCTTCTCCATCGGCACGTACCGCGAGAGCACAGAGGCTTTGCTGGAAGCGGCAGAACGCGCCATCGCCCTGTTAGAGCCGCTACATCCTCTGCAACGCCACCGCATAGAACGGCTGCTGAAAGAGCACGGAGTGCCGAGCGCCCTCCGCGCGGCGGTAGACATCGCCGTGCACGACTGGTTGGGCAAAGCGGTGGGGCTGCCCCTGTGGAAGCTGTGGGGTCTGGAGCGCGAGCAGATTGTGCCGACGACCGTCACCATCGGCATCAATCCGCCAGATATCGCTCGGCAGCGTGTGCGTGACTGGCTGGCTCTCACCGACGCAAAGGCTCTGAAGGTGAAACTGGGTAGCCCCGAAGGCATCGAGGCAGATAAAGCGATGTTCGAAGCGGTGCGCGAGGAAGTGACGGAAAGCGTTATTCTGCGCGTGGATGCGAACGGCGGCTGGAGTCTGCAGGATGCGGTCACTATGTGCGGTTGGTTAGCAGAGCGTGGCGTAGAGTACGTGGAACAACCCCTGCCCAAAGGCATGGAAGACGCCCTGCCCGAGTTATATCGCCTGTCTCCCCTGCCGATTTTCGTGGACGAGAGCTGCTTCACCAGCTCGGATGTGGCGAATCTTGCCGACCGCGTGCACGGGGTGAACCTGAAGATGATGAAATGTGGCGGATTAAGCGAAGCGATGCGCATCGTGCATACCGCCCGCGCGTGTGGACTGCAGGTGATGTTCGGTTGCTACTCCGATAGCAGCCTCGCCATTACCGCGGCGGCGCATCTCTCCCCTCTCGCCGACCATCTGGACCTGGACAGCCACCTGAACCTGCTGGACGACCCCTTCGTGGGCGCAACCCTGCAGGACGGACGGATTGTTCCGAACGACTTGCCCGGACTGGGGGTACGACGCCGTGAGGATATTGCCTGAGCACCGCGTGGCGATACTGCAACATGGCGGTATCCGAGGGCAGTTCGGCAAGACAGGGCTTGCCCTGTTGCGCTACAGTGAGGCGCAGATTGTGGCGGTGATAGACGCCGACTGCGCGGGCGGTTCCATTCCTCAGCTCACCGGCATCCCGCGTGACGTACCTATCGTGGCTTCCCTGCGCGAGGCGTTGCGTTATCAGCCGCAGGTGCTGGTTACCGGTATCGCGCCACCCGGGGGTGCGCTCCCCGAAGCATGGTGGCAGGAAGTGAAAGAGGCTGTGGCGGCGGGGCTATGCGTGGTGAACGGTTTGCACACCCCGATGGCAGAACACCCCGACCTGAAGCCCCTTCTGCGGGAAGGACAATGGATTTGGGATGTGCGTCGTGAACCGCCGGGCTTGACACTGGGTAGCGGTGCTGCAAGAGAGCTTCCCTGCCTGCGCGTGCTCACCGTCGGCACGGACATGGCTATCGGCAAGATGTCCACCAGCATCGAACTGCACCGCGCTTCGCTCAGGCGTGAGCTGCGCTCGGCGTTCATCGCCTCCGGGCAAACGGGCATCATGATCGCAGGCGACGGCGTGCCTCTGGATGCAGTACGCGTGGACTTCGCGGCGGGCGCGGTGGAGCAGGTGGTGCTGCGCAACGGACGCGACTACGAGATTCTACATATCGAGGGACAGGGTTCCCTGCT
>JBMFOT010000129.1:0-3485 GCA_049969495.1 Armatimonadota bacterium | reverse complement strand
AGCGTACGCACAGGCAAGGTGATTCGGCTGGGAGGAGGTGCTTGAGATGGCGGTACGAATCGGCATGATGAGCTTTGCGCACATGCACGCCTATTCCTACATCCACTGCGTCAAGCAGCTGGAGGCGGAAGGCAAGGCGCAGCTGGCAGGCGTGGCGGACGACGACCCGCAGCGTGGTCAGCAGGTGGCGCAGCAGTACGGCACACGCTTCTACGACAGCTACGAGGCACTGCTGAACGCCGGCATCGATGCGGTCATCATCTGCCCGGAGAACATCAAGCACCGCCCGCTCACCGAAATGGCGGCGAAAGCGGGCAAACACGTGCTGTGCGAGAAACCCCTCGCCACCACCAAAGCCGACGGCAGGGCGATGATTGAGGTTTGCAAGGCGAACGGTGTGCAGTTGATGACCGCCTTCCCATGCCGTTTCAGCCCCTCGTATATCCGCCTGAAGCAGATGGTGGAGTCCGGCGAGCTGGGCGAGGTGCTGGCAATTCGCGGCACCAACCGCGGGCGCAACCCGGGCGGATGGTTCATCGTGCCCGAGCTCTCCGGCGGCGGCGCGGTGATCGACCACACGGTGCACGTGACCGACCTCTGCCGTGACCTGCTGAAAAGTGAGGTGGTGGAGGTGTACGCCGAAATCGGCAACGGCTTCTGCCACGGCGACTTCGACGACACGGGAATGCTTACCCTCACCTTCGCCAACGACGTGTTCGCCACACTGGACTCCTCGTGGTCCCGTCCGAAGGTGTTCCCCACGTGGGGCGATGTGACCCTGCAGGTGGTGGGCACGAAGGGGCTGGTATACATGGACATGTTCGCCCAGAACTTCACCCTGTACGACGACCGCAACATGCGCATCACGCTGGAGCACTGGGGTTCCAGCATCGATTACGGTCTGGTGAGCGCGTTTGTGGAGAGTGTGGCGACGGGCAAACCTGTGCCCATCACAGGCGAGGACGGTCTGGCAGCGGCAGAGGTGGCATTTGCGGCGTACGAGTCCGCAAAGCGCGGCGAGCCGGTGAGACTGCCTTTGCCGGGGTAACCGGGCACCTGCGTGGAGGGATGCGTTCCGCCGCCTGCGAATCACCGCCACCCCGCGCGAGGTGGTAGTAGGGGGCGAACGCATCCGTAAAAGACTATCCCCAGAAGGAGGTGTCGTTTCGGGTAAAATAGACGCATGAAGATCGAGGGACGCGCACAATCGAGGGAAGTCTACGATTGCATCACCGAGATTCTCAAATGCAAGTGGACGCTGGCGATTCTGGACGCCATCGCGCGCGGTGTCAACCGACCCGGCAGGCTGGAACGCGAACTGCCCGGGCTGACCAACAAGGTACTCAACGAACGCATCCGCAAGCTTGAAAAATACGGCATCATCGTCCGACAGGTATATCCCGAGATACCGCCGCGCGTGGAGTATCTGTTCACCGAGCGAGGCAAACGGTTGCTGAAGCTGCTGGACACGGTGAACGAATTCGTCCGCCAGTGGAATGAGTGAGTAAAACTTATGGGGGGCGCAGGTCAAACACAATCACATCGTGCCGGCTCTCCAGCAGTTGCGCGGTGTGCTCGCTAAAGTCTACACGCCAGCCCGCCTGCTCCATCTGCACGATGAACTCCCATGCGGTATCGCGCCAGGGGTCTGCCAGCAAAACGCGACCGTGAGCTGAGGTGACCTTCCGCAGCACTTTCTGCAACGCGCTGTGCAGGTGACGCTCGTACAGGATGTCCGCCGCAATGACCACATCGAAGGGCTCCGTGTCGGGAAAATGGCGCCAGTCGGCGAGGAGTGTTTGAATGTGCCCCACCCCGTTCTGTTCCGCATTCCAAAGAGCGAACTCCAGCGCGTCGGGCTGATAGTCGTTCAGCGTAACTTCGCCGCCCAACCATCGGGCGACTATCCCGCACAGTCCTAATCCGGCTCCCAGCTCCAGCACCCGCCGACCACGCACCACATCTCGATGTTCACAAAGAAACTGGCATAACCCGACCGACGCATGCCAGGGCACCGCCCAGAAGGGAATATCATCGGCGCAGAGGTTCTCGGAAAGCAGGTCGTCCACGCTACGCACGGCTGTCAACCGAAACGTCCGCCGGCAAAGCGGAATAGACACCGTATGCGTCGGGTAGCGCAGGATGGCGGAGGTCACCCGACCGTCGCCTCCGACGTGTGGGTGCTCAATCGGGCGCGCCCAGCAAAGATGTCGCGGATGACCTCCTCCGCCTCCACCTCGTCGATAACGATGTCCACCACCGGCAGCTCCGAAAGCACCTGGGAGGCAATCTGCGTGGTGCGTACGCGAGGAACTTCGATGACAGCACGCAGGTCATCCATCCCGCATACCACACCGAACCGCTCCAGCTGCTCACGGGCTACCGGACGGTCAAACGTGAGTTTGAGCAGCTTGCTGTCCGAGTACTGCTCCACCAGCGTCTGCAAGGTATTATCGAAAATAATCCGCCCATGGTCGATAATAATCACTCGCTCGCACAGCTCCTGAATATCCTGCATGTAATGAGAGGTGAGCAAGATGGTGGTTTTCGCCTGGCGATTGTACTCCTTCAGGAACTCGCGGATGCGCTTCTGGGACACCACATCCAGCCCAATAGTGGGTTCGTCCAGAAACACTACCTTTGGAGCATGAAGCAACGCAGCCAGCAATTCGCACTTCATCCGCTCGCCCAGGCTCATCCGCCGTACCTGTGTGTGCAGCAGCTTCTTGATGTCCAGCATCTCCGCCAGCTCGTTCACACGCCTCTCGAAGGTGCGGTCGTCCACCTCGTACAGCTCTTTCAACAGGATGAAGCTTTCGTAGGCGGGCAGGTCCCACCACAACTGCATCTTCTGCCCCATCACGATGGACATCTGCCTCTGGAAAGCGGGTTTGCGCTCCCAGGGCACATAGCCCATCACGGTAGCCCTGCCCGAGGTGGGGTAGAGGATGCCCGAAAGCATCTTGAGCGTCGTGGTCTTTCCTGCACCGTTCGGCCCCAGAAATCCGACGAGTTCGCCTTCCTCGATGGTAAAAGAGACCTCCTGCACCGCGTGCACCTCTACCTTCTGGCGAGTGACAAGGCTCTTCAGGGCGCCCAGTGCCCCCTGCTCCCGTTTGTGGGTGACGTATGTTTTAGAAAGCCGGTCTACCTGGATAATCGCCATACTGCACCTCCAGCTGCACCCCTATATGATACACCAGAGGGAACAACCGGTTGCAAGCTGCACGCTTGACAAAGCAATAGCCCCCTCCAATTTTTTGTGGACAACGTAGAAAACGCCTGAGGATGTTCAAAAAGTTGGTGGATTTCGGGTATATAAATGGCTATGAAACACCAATACCATAAACACGCCACCTTGACCACCCTCCCAGTGAGGGTCATCTACCACTACGTCCAATGCTTCTGCCAACAACACCCGCTGCCCAAACGACGCGGAAGACCCTACCTATACCCCGAAGCGCTCATCCTCACCTTGCTGCTGC
>JBMFOT010000128.1:0-3600 GCA_049969495.1 Armatimonadota bacterium | reverse complement strand
TGCGACATCAACGATGCCCCATGTGTTACGGCAAAGAAGGAGCAGGTGATGCAAACCTACAAACTGCTGGAGAGCGAGAAGGTAATTGTTGTGATACACGAGGTGGAAAGCTGGTATCTTGCGGGACTGGATGAGAACGGATGCAAGAGGTTGGGTATTCGAAATCTCGATGATACCAGCGCAGTGAGCAAGGAGCAGTTTAATCAGATGATACCACAGCGAGTACCTGCGCGAGCGATCTTCCTGCAGCAGATACTTGAATACTTTTCACTGGAGGTGGCGAAGCAGAAGAACACCTCTTTCCGCTATCTGTGTCAAAGGTTGGGAATATGAGGGGCAGGCAGGGGTTCGCCTGCCCGCCCTGTTGCTACGCCGCCAATGGCAGGGAAGAAGCCAGGGGAGCGGTAACCTCCGCCGAGAGCACCGCGTTGCTCAGCGCGGTACGTGCCTCCACGTGAGCGCCGGAATCCACCACGCAATGGGTCAACTGCGTGCCCGCCCCTACTCGTGCACCGGGCCCCACGATGGAGGCGCGGATAGATGCCTCGCTTTCCACCAGGCAACGTGCTCCAATGACCGCGTGCTTGCCGATGGCTGCCCCGCGCTGGAGACGGGTTCCCGCGCCGATATAGAAGGGCGGTTCCATCTTCACGTTGCCGTCTACCACGGCGTTCTCACCAATCCAGCCGCCGGGGCGAACTGGCTCCGCAGGCAGTTCCAACGACACCTTGTTAGTCAGCGCGTCAAAGTGCGCCTGACGGTATTGTAGTAGGTTGCCGATGTCGCACCAGTACCCTTGTGCCCGAAAGCCGAAGAAGGGGTCGTTGTTCGCCAGCAGACGCGGGAACAGGTTTCGGCTGAAGTCGTAGGGCTGGTCGTCGGGCACGAAGCGCAGTGCATACGGCTCCAGCACATAGATGCCGGTGTTGACCGTGTTGGTAAACACCTCGCTCAGGGAAGGTTTCTCCAGAAAACGACGGATCCTGCCGTCGTCGTCTGTTTCCACGATCCCGAAGGGCGTGGGGTCCTCCACCGAATAGAGCAACATGGTAGCGATAGCACCTTTACGCCGGTGGAACGCTATCGCTTCGCTCAGGTCGAAGTCGGTCACCGCATCGCCGGAGATGACCAGAAACGTATCGTGCAAGGAGCCGACAAATCGCCGCACCCCTCCCGCCGTTCCCATCGGCTCATCCTCGATGGAGTAATGGATGCGCATGCCCCAGCGACTACCGCCGCCGAAGTAATCGATAATCTCTCGCGCCCTGTACGACAACGTGACAAACACCTGCTGGATACCGTGCTTTCGTAACAACAGCAATGTGTGCTCCATCACAGGGCGGTCAAACAACGGCACCATTGGCTTGGGAGTGCGCGCAGTGAGCGGGCGTAAGCGCGTGCCCTGTCCTCCCGCAAGTATAACCGCTTGCATCGTGACTCTCCTCCATACGTTACTCTCCTGCCCTAAAGCAGGCGAAATGAACAGCGAACCACAGCATATTATCGGCTTCTGTGAAGAAATCTAAAGGGGATTCTGAGGTTTTGTACGAAAAATTTGCTGAAAAAAGTGGCGAAATGGCATACTGCGGGGCTGTAACGGGGACAGAACGGTGAGTTTTGCGCAGATTACCAGATAGCGAAGCCCAGTATATCCAGCGCCCACCACACAACCATCATGCCCGCCGCAATCTGCACAATACCCATATTCCAGATGCGCTCGCGGAGGGTTAACGGACGATAGCCCTGCATCTGGTAGCGGTGTAAAAGTTGCTTGCCCACCTCGATGCCGTTGCGCAGCTGCCGCTCACTCGGAGGACGTGTGGTAAACAGCGCTTGCAGCAGGTTGCCAATCGGTCGCCACACCAGCAACGTGGTCACGAAAGCGAGCAGTAGCGTCACATCCCGATAGACGCCGACGTTGAGGTTCGCCAGGGTCAGAAAAACAAGTGCTCCCGCCGCCAGATTGGTGCCGCATCGGGGATGCACGCGTGGCATGCGCCGCACGAACTCCGGCTCCAACGGCTCGCCCCGCTCGATGGCGTGTACGGTCATATGCTCCGCTGCGTGAATACCAGCAATCGGGGAGAGGCGTACCAGCAACAAAAACAACACAATCGGCATCGCGCGAAGAGCCATGCCCACCCAGTCCTGCCAGTCCAGCAACGAGGCGGTGGGGGAGAGTAACATCGCATACAGGGGAATGCCCGTATGCTGTTGAATCCACCTTGAACCTGAGTACACCAGCACCAGCGCAATGAGGTTCAGTGTCATCAGCAGCACACCTGTTAGAAAAAGCCCCAAATCGCCTGCCCCGGCGCGCACGCCTCCACCCGTCAGGTAAACACCCAGAGGAGTAGCCATCCCACCCACCAGAGGCGGACGCACGGTGTCGCACGTTAACGCCAGCACATCTGAACGGAGTACGGTGCCCAGATACTCGCCGCTTTGCGAAACTACCGGCAGGGAGGAGAAGCCATGCTCCTGCATCAGCTGCAGCGCGTGAGCGGTGGGGGTAAACGGCAACACGAAGAGCGTATCTCGCGTCATGGCTGCACTCACGGGCAGGTACTGTTGCTGGTGCGGGTCACCTTCCTGCATCAGCCGGGCGATGTCCGACTCCGCAATGACGCCGACCAGCCGTCCGTCTCGCACAACCGGTAAGGTGCTAGCACGCGCCGCACGTGCCAGCGCGACCGCCTTCGCCAGCGGGTCCTCCGGCGAGAGCACCGGCACGCTGGTCATGTATCGTTCGACAGGTAGGCTCCAGAGCATCATGTTCAGTAAACCTCTGTATAAGCATACCTCGAAAAAGCGCTGTTTTGCACATGGGGGAACTTCCTCTATCCGAAGAACGTATTGATATATAGACAAACATCTTAATATGGAGGCAAAACGGGGCAATGGGCAAGGTGCTGGTACTTTACGATACCGCTTCGGGCAACACGCGCAAGATGGCGGAACATGTGGCAAAAGGGGCAGAATCTGTGCCAGGGATCGAAGTGCGTCTGAAAAGCGTGGATGAAGCCACCGCAGATGACATCTTGTGGTGCGATGGTGTTGCGGTGGGCACGCCCACCAACATGGGCACTCTCTCCTGGCGCATGAAGCGCTGGTGGGATGAGGTGGGAGGCAGTGTCTGGGGCAAGGTAGATGGCAAAATCGGCTGTGCTTTCTCCTCATCTGGCGGGTGGGGAGGTGGCGCAGAGTTGACGTGCATGGCTATCCTGACGGTGTTGATGAACTTCGGCTTCCTCGTTTTCGGCGTCACCGACTACGTGGGGAAGCAGTTTACTTTGCACTACGGGGCGGTGCTGGCTGGCGAGCCACGCTCTGAGAACGAAATCGCCTCTTGCCAGCGGTTGGGACAGCGTCTGGCACAGTGGGTCGCAGTGTACGCGGACGGCAAGAAGGAGGCGCATCCGCTTCGAAAAGGCACGGAGTGAGCTGGAGGCGAGGCTCCTGCCGAGCCAATAGCACGCAGCGGGCAGCTTGTAGTTACAGGTTGTTGCTGATCACGCTCGCAGAACTGTTCGTAATCACCCCTGCTGTGCCTGGTTGGTAAACCTCTCCCCCGACCCCTCTCCTACGAGGAGAGGGGAG
>JBMFOT010000127.1:0-3666 GCA_049969495.1 Armatimonadota bacterium | reverse complement strand
CGATATATCAGCTGTACAGGCGTGAAGCCGTCTGGTATGGAGTTGGCTGGCTGCCCGATGTCGGCCTGAAGCATTGCGGTGGGCTGAAACGCCATGGGTTTGGGCATTGTGCCTATTGGTGTGTCAGTGACATCTGCCCCGTAGACTGCTGTCTGCCAGATGTTCAGGTAGCTGCGTTGAGGATGCTGAACTAGATAGAAGAACGCCAGAGCGTGTTCTTGGAAACGCCTCCAGGCTGTCGCATCTGTACCACCGCCGATGCGCTGCAGAGCATCGCCCGCCATGTTAAACTGCAAAACCTGTTCCAGCCCAGCCCCGGTTTCCATGCTGATATTCAACAACCGGCGACGGAAGGAGGTTTCAGTGGTCTGAACGATGCGTCCTTGCGGGTAATGTTCGTGCAGGACAAAATCATTATACAGGTGCGTATAGAACCCGTTATCCAGATACGCTTGCTGTTGAGGCAGGGGAGCGAACACTTCATAGGAGCCCAGGTTCCCGCCAATCTTCTTTCCGCTGTGGCGAAGATATCGATGTGCCTCCAGCCACATGGACTCCCACTGCTGGACATCGGAACTCTCCACGGCTGTTGTCATCATCGGGGAAGGAACGGGCATCACCATGCTGTCGCTCAATAAACCGTACACGTACGCATCTGGGTTCCGCAGATACAGTTCATTGTAGAAGTTCAGCATGATCTCGTGCAACTCACTTCTCGCCCAGTTGACCACGTAGTTCAGAGCGCCTTGCCAGCCTATCCGCACCACCCTCGCCTGTGCCGCCCAGCGTGCTGTCGCTTCAGGGTTCGCGAGTGTAGCGTACTCATTATCGTCCACATAGCCGTCCCCGTTTCTGTCATTGCGCCCATCCCAGCCGGGTACGATCAGCCGGTATCGGCTGGCATATATCTCCTGACTGTACAGGCTCCGTCCCCCTGCGCTAACGCTTGCGACGACCGCAGGTGTTGTGGGGGCGGAGGTCACCCGTATCCAGTAACGTTTGGGAGCCTTACCCACGTTTACCTTGCTCTGTATCCACCCTGCAGGCTCGGACCATGAGATAGTGCCTGAGTTCGTCAGACCGTTCGTGCCGTCGCGAGGGGGGCAGGGGCGACTACTAACTAACAAAACCGTCAGCCCCAATTGCGCTGGCGTACTCCAGCGCATAGCTGCCGCCAGCTCCTGCAGAAAGGAGCTGGAGCGTTGCGAAAGTCACCGGAGACGGGAAGCTGAAGTAGATCGCCTCGCCCACACTTTTCACGCTGGGAAGGTAGCGATAGTACGGGGTTGTCCACGCTCCTTGCAAGGAGGGAGTGTTGCCCGGCGGTGCAATGCAACGGATGCGTATCCAGTAGTACTTGCCGGTGTTGCTGGCTGTCGTGTTGATACCGCAACGCTTCCACTGCGTCCAGCGGTTGGGCATCTGGAAGCGTATCCAGCCGCTGTTCCTGAAGCCGTTGGTGCCGTTGGAGAGGATTGTCAAAGGTGTCCAGTTGCTCGCCAGTTCGAACTGAGTGCTGGTGAAGGATGTGCCGCTTACGTACTCTATCACATACTGTCCTCCCGATGCAGGAGCGTCCAAATCCAGATAGATGCTGTCGTAAGGCTCAGGTCTGCCGAATATCAGCGAGATTCCCACCGTAGTGGGCAGGGTAAACAGCTTTTGTCCCTCGCAGCGGTAGAGCGGGTCCATCTGGAGTATCTCCGTGTGGGTACTATCTTCTTGTCTCCATGCGGAAAGAATCTGCTCCTCATGGAACTTCGCCGTAATATCCTGCCAGTGATAGTCTGCATTCACGTGGAAAAACGCGCTTTCGGGGCTCTGACCGCGCGAGAGGTAATAGTTTTCCATCCGAGCGATTTTGGCTCGATCCATCCTCTGCCTTCTTGCCAGTGCCCAATGTAGCTGTAACCGAAATGCCCGGGTACTAAATCGATGTAGAACCACTTATCATAGAGCGTGAAGCGCAGGTTGGGTTTGCTTCGATCAACTGGTTCCAGATGGTGGACCTATATCGTGGCGAGGCTCCCAGCATCCAGTCCCCATGACCGGCAATCCAGCGTGTGATGTCGTCTTTGCTCATTCCCCCAGCGGGCCATCCACCCTCAGGTCCTTCACGAACCAGATACCATGCCCACTTGGCAGATGGGAAAACCTGCGTGGATTGCTGAGCCGCCGCCACCACCGACAAAAGTGCCAGTAACAGGAGCCTTAGGATACCCTTCACCGTACGCATTGCGCCTCACACCCCCTGGCAGGTTGTTCCATAAACGCGAGGTTATCTCTCAGAGAGGCAGCAAAACTTACTCATCTGCCCAAAACCTCACCAACGTTTCCACAATACGCTGCGCGGCGTGTCCGTCCCATCCTTCCGGTACGGTGCGGTGTCTGCTTATGGAACCTGAAAGTACCCCGTCTAGCATGCAGACAACGTACTCCGGCTGCGTGCCCACCAGATGGTTGGTTCCCTGCGTCAGAGTAACCGGGCGTTCTGTGTTTTCCCGTAGGGTCAGGCAGGGGATACCCAGCACAGTGGTTTCCTCCTGAATGCCGCCCGAGTCGGTTAACACCACACGTGCCGAGCACATCAGCCTCAGGAAGTCGAGATAGCCGAGCGGTTCGGTGAGCGTTACTCCCGCCTCTGCTAGGCGTTCCACTCGGTCGCCCAGTCGTATTCGGGTGCGTGGGTGCAGGGGAAGCACGACGGGTATACGCTGCTGTGTCAGGAGGATAATTTCTACTATGCGGTGCAGAGCGTCTTCGCTATCCACATTGGAAGGACGGTGCAGCGTCATCACCGCGTACTCTTTCTCTCTAATGCCCAGCCTGTTTAATATCTCCGATTTCTGAATAGCCTGCTCGCGGTGTGCCAGCAGTGTATCCACCATGACGTTGCCTACGAAGAATATCCGTGCAGCGGGTATTCCCTCTCTCAGCAGGTTGGCGTCGGCATCTCGGCTCGAGGTGAAGAGGTAGTCCGATATCGCATCGGTGGCAATCCGGTTAATCTCTTCGGGCATACTGCGGTCTTCACTGCGCAAGCCAGCCTCCACATGTGCGACCCGTATGCCGAGCTTCACGGCTACCAGAGCGCAAGCCAGCGTAGAGTTGACGTCGCCCACAACCACCACGACATCCGGCTGATGTTTATGCAGCACGGGCTCAAAGGCGAGCATCACCTTTGCTGTCTGCTCCGCGTGGGTACCTGATCCCACACCGAGAAACTCATCGGGTTGGGGAAGACCCAGCTCGGTGAAGAAGACATCGGACATGTTCGGGTCGTAGTGCTGTCCCGTATGCACCAGAACCACCTCGACGTCGTCCCTATACTGGGCGGCATGCCAGATGGGAGCCACCTTCATAAAGTTAGGGCGCGCGCCCGCTACCAGCATGACTCGCAAACTCATGGTGATGTCTCCTGGGAATGTTCTACTGCCTCTCGGATCCACTCTGCCAGCTGTTCTGCCAATTGTGAGTATCGAAAAGGTGCCAGGTCGTCGGATCGGTCACAGAAAAGTGTACCACTACTATATTGGTGCCATAGCTGCTCCATCGTTTGAGACACTTGCTCCGCGTTTTGGGCGATATAGCACAGCGGAATACCCTGCAGCAGTCTACCCGTGGCGCTGTTGCTCCCTGTCATAGCGATTATGGGCTTGCCAGTCG
>JBMFOT010000126.1:0-3738 GCA_049969495.1 Armatimonadota bacterium | reverse complement strand
TGTGCATACCCACAAGGCTCTCATCGCCCTGCCTCCAAATGCAAGCTTACAACCCTATTATAATGCAAAGTTCGTAGTATGTCAAGGGATTTCACGGGGAAGCAAAGAAAATTTCTCCTCAAACGCCGTCAGTAGACACATATCGCCACTGCACAACCATCCACCCACCCTGTTACGGTCTGGAGAGTATCGACTTCCAGAGGGTAAAGGCAAGAAGGATATCCCCTGTCTGCAGGAATCCCCTCTAGACCCCCTGAAGTTCATTACCGGAACCATCACGCCGTTTGGAACTCGCTCATGGAAAGGATGGTCGGCATGAGTACAGTCAAACAGATCACGCGAAGGCAATTTCTCAAAGGGGCGGCTGTTGGGGCAGCGGCTGTTGCCATGCCTGCGGTTGTGCCCGCCTCGGTGTTCGGCTCAGCACAGCGAAGCGCACCTAGCGACCGCATTACGCTGGGCTTCATCGGGCTGGGCGGCATGGGCTCTTGGCACCTCAACGCCTTCCTGGGCAATGGGCAGGTGCAGGTGCTGGCGGTGTGCGACGTGTATGCCCCCCACCGTGACCGCTCCAAAAAGGCGGTGGACAATCGCTACGGCAATCAAGACTGTGCTGCCTACACCGATTTCCGCCACCTGCTCGATCGCAAGGACATCGACGCAGTGGTCATCGCGACGCCCGATCACTGGCACACGCTCATCAGTATCATGGCGTGCGAATCGGGCAAGGACGTGTATTGCGAGAAGCCATTGACCCTCTTCGTGGACGAGGGCAAGGCTCTGGTTCGCGCAGTGCGCCGTTACAACCGCGTGTTTCAGGTAGGAAGCCAGCAGCGCTCGGATTACTACTTCTGGCTTGCCTGTATGCTGGTGCGCAACGGCAAAATCGGTAAGGTGCATACCGTGCGCGTGAACTTACCGCATGGTCCCGACATGGACCCTCAGCCCGACGTAGAACCACCGCCCGACCTGGACTGGAACCTGTATCTGGGTCCTGCCCCCTGGGTGCCCTTTAACTACGCGCGTTTTTTGGGTAGCTTCCGCTGGTTCTGGGACTATTCCGGCGGCGAGATGACCGACTGGGGACACCATCACTTCGACATCGCGCAATGGGGGCTGGGCATGGACCTCAGCGGGCCCGTGAGCGTGGAGGGCAAAGGAGTGCCGCCTATCAAGGGATTGTGCGAGACCTACGTGAACTTCGAGGTGCACTACGAATACGCCAACGGTGTGCACATGATTGCCACCACCCCGGAGCGGGGCGTGCGCTTTGAAGGCACAGATGGCTACGTGCACGTATGGCGAGGCGGTATCGACACCAGCCCCAAAGAGCTGCAGCAGACCACATGGGGGCCGAACGACGTACAGCTGTATCGCAGTCTCAGTCACCACCAGAACTGGCTGGACTGCATCCGCACGCGCAAGAAGCCCATCTGCGACGTGGAAATCGGGCATCGCTCCGTGACCGTGGCGCACATCGGCAATATCGCCATGCGTTTAGGCAGAAAGCTGCGCTGGGACCCCGTCAAAGAACAGTTTGTGGGCGACCCAGAGGCGAATCGCTGGCTCAGTCGTCCCTATCGCGCGCCGTGGTACTTGAGGTAGGAGGTGTAGGTAGAGATGAAGAGGACATGGCTCACCGCTCTCGCACTGGTGGTGCTGGCTTTGCCCAGCGCGTGCCAGAACATGGAGCAAACCGTGCAGAAGCTTCGATCCCCCGACGACAACGCGCGAAGGCAGGCTATTGAGGAAATCGCGCCGTTTGGGGTGAAGGCGATTCCTGCTCTGCTGGCGATGATCGAAAACCCTGATGCCGAGCCAGGCGCAGTGATGGCAGCGAAGATGGCTTTGGAGCGGGTGGTCTATCAGTCTACGCGCCCAGGTGCGTCCGCGGAGCGCAACGCTGCGGAGAAGGTGTTGCTCACCCGGCTGCAGAAACCTGCGCCCGAATCCTTGCATCGTTTCCTGCTACGCCTGCTCTCAGTAGTAAGCACCTCACAGTCGGTGCCGACGCTGCAGAAACTGCTGAGTGACACAACCCTTCGCGAGCCGGCGCGGATGGCGCTGCAGCAAATCCCCGGCAAAGAGGCTACCGCCGCGCTGGAACGCGCTTTCGCTCAGGCAACCGAACCTCAATGGAAAAGTGCGCTGCTGTTGGCAATCGGTGCTCGCAAGCAGCCCAGCTCGGCAAAGGTGGTGCTCGGCGCGCTCCGAAGCGCACAGGCGGAGGTGCGCCTGACGGCGATTACGGTCGCTGGAGAGTTCCCGACGCCCGAAATCCAGAAGGCGTTGCAACAAATTGCCCAGAAGGGCAGTGAGAAGGAGAAAGAGGCGGCTCAGCACTCGCTGGCACGTATCGCGGAGCGGCTCCGCCGCTCCGCGGCGGCGGGGCAAGCTGCCGCCCTGTTTCGATGGCTCTACGCAAACGGCAAAACGTCTGCCCTGCGCAGTGCGGGGTTGAACGGTCTGGCGCACACCGGCAACGCCGACACTGCAAGCGTGCTGATAAAAGCACTGGAGCATCCCAATCCCGCTATCGCCAGCACCGCGTACTCGCTGCTACAAGAGGTAAAGCTGCCCGGGCTGGCGGAGGCGCTGGTGGTGCAACTGCAACGTGCGCGCGGAGAGCAACGCCTGCGCCTCATTGACCTGTTGGGCTATCAATCCGGCTCTCCCGGCGTGGTGTTGCCCTCTCTGTTGAAAGCATTCAGCGAAAACGACCCCAAAGTGAAAGCCGCAGCTCTTGTGGCGATGGGACGCTTGCGCCACGCGGACACCGCTTCCGCGCTGATGGTTGCACTGGGGCACGAGAGCGGAGAAGTGCGTCAGGCGGCAATAGAGGCAGTGCCCGGCGTGGCGTTTGCTTTGCAGAAGCAGGGTAAGACCGACGTGGCAACGGTGCTGGCGCGCACCGCTCTGGAAAAGGCTCGAGACCGCGAAAGCGTTATCCGACTGGTGGGTGTGCTGCGCTCGTTAGGAATGGAAATCAGCGCCAAAGAGATCGCGATGCAACAGGGGATGGTGGTAAACTGGTGGGTGCTGGCTCCTGTGGCAGAGCGCAACCAGTTGCGTGAGCGTGAACTGGTGAACCCTGACGCACCGATTGACCTGCAAGCAGAGGTAAACGGCGTTCGCTGGCGGCGTATCGAACTGGACGACCCACAGGGCGTGCTGGACCTGTGGCTAATTGCCGGCCCTCGCGAGAACACAGGGGGGTACGCATACGCAGAGGTACACAGCGATACGACGCAGACGGTCACCCTCAAAATCGGCAGTGACGACGATGTGACCTGCTGGGTCAACGGTCAAAAAGTGCACGAATTCGTGGGTGACCGTGGTTTAACGATAGACCAGGACACCGCTACCGCCACTCTGCAGCAGGGCTGGAACCGCATCCTGTGCAAGGTGCTAAACGGTAGCGACGGCTGGCAACTGACCCTGCGCATGACCACCCCTGACGGGAAGCCCCTTCGGCTGCGGCAGAGGTAGCTATTGACTGCGCAGCAGGATATCGCACAGGTGCAACAGGTCATGTGCTACGCACAGCTGCACCTGCTGGAAAATACTCCACTCGCCGAACTCAGGGTGCACTCCCGTACGGTCGCGTGCTTCGGCAGGCAGGTTGCGAAGGTACTGCAGCGAGCGGGTTCGTGCCTCGCTAAATCGCGCTATCCCTTCCCGCACGCTACCTCCCGCAAACCGTCCTTCGGAAAGCGCATCGTGAGCGTCGTAGACGGT
>JBMFOT010000125.1:0-3985 GCA_049969495.1 Armatimonadota bacterium | reverse complement strand
CCGGCGCCGCCACATTGCCCGCTGCGTTCAACTCGCAGACCAACTCTTCACCGTCATACAGGTAATACTTCAGCACATCAGGAGCACCGTGCATACCAATGAGGCTCTCATCGTCATACCTCCAGATGAAAGCTTCTCACCCCATATATATGCAAGAATTGTACCACAAACAGGGTTTCTGTGGGTTCGGCGGGAAAAATTGCATAAAATTTTTTGCTACTATCGCCAGGCAGAGATGTTTGTTTCGCAAATCCTGACTCCCCCAAAGGGGAAACCTGCCCACGCCACGAACAGAGATTCGTTCCCTTAACTCTGATGGAGACAGGAGCGAGCGATGAACACCGAAGCATTCCGAAAACCCGATAGCATCCTGCGCCCCGCGCCTTTCTGGGCGATTAACGACAAGTTGAACCCTGATGAGGTTGCCCGGCAGATGGCGGACATGATTAGCGTGGGGCTGTCGGGCGGGTTCTTCCATTCGAGGCACGGTCTCATTACCGATTACCTGGGCGATGAGTGGTTTGAGTGTATGCGTGCCGCCCTGCAAGCGGCGAAGGAGCACGACGGCTACCTGTGGCTGTACGATGAAGACCTCTGGCCCAGCGGAAACGCAGGGGGACAGGTGGCGGGGATGAAGGACGAATATCGCGCCACCACGCTCAACGCTATCCTCATCGCACCGGGCGAGCCGGAACCCTCGTTGCACGAAGACCAAGCGTTGCGTGCCTGCTATGCGATTAAGCAACGAGACCGCCTGACCCTGCTGGAGTACGAGCAGATTCCTCTGGACAGGCTGGAATCGGCGCGTCTGCACGAAAGGCTCTTCCTCGTACGCACTTACCAACCCAAGACAGGCTGGTGGGGCGGCGAGTCGTACGCCAATCTGCTGCACCCCGAAGCGATGCGCGAGTTCATCCGCCTGACGCACGAGCGATACTACCAGCAGCTGGGCGAGGAGTTCGGCAAGCGCATCCCCGGCATCTTCACCGACGAGCCACAGGTGCCCTCCGCACCCAACGGTTTCGCATGGTACGAAGGGCTACCTGACCGCTATCGCGAGTGGACGGGACGCGATTTCTGGAAGGATGTGCCCTTCCTGTTCTTCGACGGAGCCGAATCGCGCAAAATCCGCCTGCTGGTTCACCGCACCATCCTGCGCCAGTTTTTGGAAGCATACAGCAAGCCTATCTATGAATGGTGCGAGCAGCATGGGCTGGAGCATACCGGACACTACAACGCCGAGGACACTTTCCACGGGCAGATTGTGTGCCACTACGGCGGTATCATGGCGCACTATCGCTACCAGCAGGCGCCGGGCATTGACCACCTGTGCAGGGTAGCGCACAACCACTTGTTCACCGTCAAACAGGTCTCTTCGGCGGCGAGGCAACTGGGCAGGAAGCGCGTGCTCACCGAAATCTTCGGGGTGAGCCGGCATACCAATACCTTCGAAGACTTCAAATGGCTGGGTGATTACGACCTGGTGCTGGGAGCGAACTTCTTTTGCCCGCACCTCACATGGTACTCCGGCAAGGGACGACGCAAGCGCGACTACCCGCCCAACTGGAACTACCAACAGACCTACTGGCGCGAGCTGAACCCGCTGAACGACTACTTCACCCGTGTGGCGTATGCCCTCACGCGCGGCAAGGCGTCGGTGGGTATTCTGTTGCTGCACTCCATCGAAAGCGCAACCGCCGCCCGACGGTTCGGGGTGGAGGTGCAGGGTCAGGTGCAAGACAACGCCCGCCGCACCCCTCTGGATGTGCCCACGCCCGACCTGCGTGCGGCGGACGAGCTGGACAACCTGATGCGCAAGACGCTGGACGCCATCCTCAACGCGGGCTACGACTGCGACCTCGGCGACGAGGGCTACATTGAGGATATGGGCAGCGTGCAGGGTGACCGTTTCGTCATCGGCGAGATGAGCTATCAGGTGGTGGTGGTGCCGCCTGCTACTACCTGGCGACCGAAGACCTTCCAGCTGCTGAAGCAGTTCGCTGATAACGGTGGGAAGGTGATCATTCTAGGCGAGTTGCCCTCCGAGCTGGATTGCGAACCCGCACGGGAAAAATGGTTGGAGTTCGCTGCGCATCCCAACGTGCGCTCCTTGCCCTGTGCGGTGGAAGCCATCCAGAACGCCATCGATGACATCGCCCCCGGCGATTTCACGCTGAAGGGCGCGGACGGCAAGGCGGTGCCCAAGACCTACCTGCAGCACCGAATCGATGGCGCGGAGCATATCTTCTTCATCGTCAACTCCGACCGCGACGCGGGCAGAGATTACGTCCTGACGCTGAAGGGGGCAGCCGGACAACCCGTGTTGAAGTGGAATGCAGTGGAAGGAACCTGCCAGAGGGTATCCACGCGACAGGTGGGTAACGACCTGCGCTACGAGTTCAGCCTGCCGCCATGCGGTTCGTTGCTGTTGACCGTCGGGGCGGACGTGCCCGCTGCGCAGGTAGAAGAACGTTTGCCCGACCTGCGACAGGGCGAGGTCATCCCCCTTCCGCAGGAGTTTGACTTCACCCGTACCGACCTGAACGTGCTGGTGATGGACCGCATCAGCGTCTCGTTCGATGGCGGGAAAACGTTCGACCCCGAAGACTACGAGTGGCGCGTGCGCCAATCGCTGGCGAAACGCTTCGGCACGGAGGAGACTCTGCAGTGGCAGCCGTGGGTAGCCATCCGCAAGAAGCTTTTCGAAGGCAAAGGCGGCGACATCGTGCTGCGCTATCGCTTCCTCAGCGACCTCGAACAGCCGAGAAGCTACGTGGTTATCGAAGACCTGTATAAGGGCAGGATTACCGTCAACGGCACATCTATTGTCTGGGAACGCCCCGAGCACCTCGGCTGGTACTGGGACAAGGGCTTCCAGATGGTGGAGGTGACCAGCCTGGTGCACAAAGGCGAAAATATCGTGGACTTCGCGGTGCACTACGACTTCCTGACGGAGGTGGAGACCGCCTACGTGGTGGGCGATTTCGGCGTGGCGATGGTAGACCCCTTCCGGGGCAAGCTGGTAGAGGAGCCGAAGCGGTTGAAGGTCGGTTCGTGGAGCACGCAGGGCTACCCCTTCTACACGGGCAGAATGGTATACCACGCGAGCTTCGATGCCCCTGTGGGCAAGCGCATCTTCCTTCGCCTGCTCGACCCGTCGGGAACCCTGTTCAAGGTGCGCCTGAACGGCAAGGACGCTGGCAAGATACTGTGGCGACCTTACGTGCTGGAGTTGACAACGCTGGCACAACCCGGAAACAACCATCTGGAGATAGAGGTGGTCTCCTCGTTGCAGAACGCCTGGGGTCCCTTGCACGAGAAAAACGGCGACGATAACCTGTGGGCAGGTCCCAACGCCTTCCAGGAGGAGCGGTTCCTGCGCGAGGAGTTGAACAGCTTCAACTACGGCTTGCTCGGAGGGGCGGAGCTGGTCGTGCTCTGACGGGGGAAACGGTCGATGCTGCACCTGCCACCCGAGTTCTACGATGCGCTGGCACTGCTGCACCGCGGCGAGTACTTCGAGTGCCATGAGGTGCTAGAGGATCTGTGGCGCCAGGAGCAGACATCCTTGCGCCTGTTCTACCAGGGCATCTTGCAGGTGGCGGTGGGATGTTATCACCTCACCGTGCGTCACAACCGCCGCGGTGGGGTGAACAAGCTGCGGGAGGGACTGGAGAAACTCCGGCAGTTCCCCGCAGTGATGGGTCTGCTGGACGTAGAGGACCTGCGCGAGCAGGTGCAGGCGTTGCTGGAGCGAGTGCAGCAAATGAGCGAGGAGGAGATAGCCAGACTGCAGGGTCCATTGTTGTCTGTGCGCTACCTCGGATAGATGAGCCAGCCGCCCCGATGGGGGCGGCTGGTTCGCTTGGTCAGGAGGGGGCGGACTACCGTAGCAGCGACAGCACGGACTGCGGCGCGGCGTTCGCCTGTGCCAGCACTGCCATGCCCGCCTGCTGCAGAATCTGCAGCTTCGTGTAGTTCATCA
>JBMFOT010000124.1:0-4012 GCA_049969495.1 Armatimonadota bacterium | reverse complement strand
CTGGTAGATGGGAACAACCCGTTTGGCATCCGTGTGACGATAAACAACAGCAACGTGGGAGGCGTCACCGCAGGCACGGGTGCTGGCAACGGTCTGGATGTGATGACGGGTGTGGAGCTGGCGATACCGTTCAGCGCACTCGGCAGCCCAACCAGCAGTTACATCAAGGTCTCGGCGTTCGTCAACGGCGCGGGACATGACTACCTGTCCAATCAGGTGCTGGCGGGGATAGGTGGTGGAGGCAATCTGGGCGAGCCTCGCCAGGTGAATTTCGGCAACATCCCCGGCAGCCAGTACTTCCTGGCGCCTGTGCCCGAACCTTCCAGCCTCAGCGCTCTGCTACTGGGCCTGGGCGCGTGGGCGATGAAGAGGCGCAAGAGGTAACTGCCCTCTGTTAACGGCTGGAGCCGTTCTGCTTCAGACGGGCCCCTGTCCTGGCGGGGTTGAGAGCAGGCAGCGAACGGTTCCAGCCGTTATGGCAAGCCGTGAAGCGCGATGCGCAAGAGGGCGTGTCGTTATGGGAGCCGTCCGCTCAGCACCTCCTGCGCGGCGTTCTCGATAGCCGCTGCTTCCTGACGCAGCTCCAGCAGACGCTGGCGCAGCTGTTCTACGTCGAGCTCGCTCAACCCTTCGGGCGCCAGCTTCAGGCGAGCCAGCGATTCGCGCAGGCTTTTGAGCGTTTGCAGGATAAGCTCCAGATGCGCTTCCATGCGCTGTACATACGTTGCCAGCGCGTGCTGGCTCTTCAGGCGTTGCTCCAGCAGTTGCAGGCTCTCTTCCAGCGCGGCGCGTGCCTCGGCGTCTTGCGCTTCCTTCAGTCGCTTGCGCAGGTTTTCGCGCTCCTCTTCGCTGGCGGTACCCATCGCCTCGCGTAACCCGTCCAGCTGGTTCTGCAGCTCGTAGTAGGTGTCCAGAAGGGTGCTCAGCTCACGCGCAATCTGCGCCGCCGCCTCTTCGCTAAGGGAAGGGTTCTCGCCGAGAGCCAGTAGGGTATCTATGTATGCCTGTTCACCATCGTCTAGATGCAGCAAAGGCAGGAGGCGACGGATGTCATCGGGGGAGAGCGCGGGGCGAGAGCGTATCAGCTTGTAGGCATATGCGACGATGCCCGCTACCACCATCATTACCAGCACAACCGACTGGGGGTCGGCAATATTGGGCGACATCGTAGCGATAGCTCCACCCAGAACCGCGCCTGCTGCCACCGCTCCCGCCACCACGAACGAGAAGCAGCTCGCCTGCCCGGACTCGCGCATCAACAGGCGATAAATCTCTTCGTGCATCAGGTCGTCGCCGAAGCGCACACGCACCCACCTGCCTTTACCCCTTGATACCTGTTAGCGTCACGCCCTCGATGAAGTAGCGTTGCGTGAAGAAGAACAGCACCAGCACGGGCAACATCACCATCGTCGCCGCCGCCATCAACATGCCCGGTTCACCGCCATGCTGGGACTGGAACAGCTGCAGAGCGTAAGCCAGAGGCATCTTCTCGGGGCTGGAGATGTAGATAAGCGGACCCATGAAGTTGTTCCACGCGCCCATGAACGTCCATATCGTCACCGCCGCCAGCGCGGGTTTAATCAAGGGCAACATGATGCGCCAGTAGATGCCGAAGTAACTGCAGCCATCGATCTTGGCAGCGTCCTCCAGGTCCATCGGGATGGTCATAAAGAACTGTCGGAGCAGGAAGATGTTGAACGCGCTGCCGAAGAAGGAGGGAACCCATAGCGGACGCAAGGTGTCTACCCAGCCCAGCGCACGGAAGATGACGAACACCGGCAGCATGGTCACCGCGCCGGGCACCATCATCGTCGCCAGCAGCACCACGAACCAGATATCTCTGCCGGGCCAGCGTAACCGGCTGAAGGCAAAGGCTACCAGCGAACTGCTCAGCACCGTGCCGATGATGCTGAGGATGGACAGAAACAGCGTGTTCCACAGAAAGACCAGTCCGTAGTTGGTCTCCGGAGGCAGGAAGCGCAAGGCGTCCCAGTAGTTTTCCCATTTGGGGGCAAACACGCGCACCTTCTGCAGTTGCGAGCCGGGTACTAAAAGCACTTCGCCGCGTCGTTCGGGAGGCTCCAGCACCTGCACGCGATGCTCGCCTGTCTCCAGCTCCTCCAGAGTTGCCACCTTCAGCGTTTGTCCATCCTGCTTAAAGGTGCTCACTCCACACTCTTTGCCGTGAATGCTCACCGTTACCTGCTGGCGAGGAATCCACACCGGCGGGAACTTGCTCATGTCCTCGTCCTCTTTCAGCGAGGTAACCACCAGCCACGCGAAAGGCACGCAGAAAAGAATGGCTCCGCTGACCAGCACCGTGTGCAGTACCGATTGGCGCAACGCCTGCCCTATCGCACGAGCGGTCTGTCCTTCCCCCGCCTCGCGGGCGCGTCGGATCCGGGTGTGTACCGTCCACCACGACGGCAGCCATACCATCACGTCCCATAGTATCCAGCTGAGGGGCGGGTGAGCCAGGCGAGACAGAATCCATCCCAGCCCTGCGCCCAGCGCAAGCATCCCTCCCAGCGAAACCGCCAGCGCGCCCTTACCGTGCTTCGCATTCATAGCGTATACGGCGGTCAAGGCGTAGGCAACAGCCGGATATGTACACGCGAAAGCAAGAGCCCAGAGAACAGGTTGCATTCTCTCCACCGGCAGGTAGCAGGGTGACACTTTTCTATTCGTGCAG
Organism: Armatimonadota bacterium; assembly: GCA_049969495.1. GTDB lineage: Bacteria > Armatimonadota > HRBIN16 > HRBIN16 > HRBIN16 > HRBIN16. Next base: position 1,320 of record JBMFOT010000124.1, on the reverse strand, counting down.
GAAGAGAGCAAAACCTGCAATATCCGTCGGCACCTTTTAGCGCGTGGAGCTGCCGTAGAATCACAAGAAAAAATCTTTTGCTGCACCCCATACACCATGCGAAAACTGTGGTATAATACTGTGTGGCGAGCGCGGAGGGGAAGGAAGCCTCCGCGAGGGGAAAAATTTTCCCCAAAAATCTTGCCGGAACCGTTGACAAATCGCGGATAGGTGGTGTATATTATTATCCGCGATTGAGAGAACGGCAGCACCTTGAAAACTAGGCAGAGGGCAGAAGCCTTGAGGTCGGACGCCAGGCGAAGACTTTACGCCATCGCAGATCCCTACCCGTAAGGGTAGTGGTATAGATTTTCGATGGAGAGTTTGATCCTGGCTCAGGGCGAACGCTAGCGGCGTGCCTGCGACATGCAAGTCGAGCGGGGGGAGGAGCTTCGGCTCCGAACCTAGCGGCGAACGGTCGAGTAACACGTAAGCAACCTGCCCCGAAGACCGGGATAACAGCTCGAAAGGGCTGCTAATACCGGATGTGCCCACGCAGAGGCATCTCTGTGTGAGTAAAACCCGCAAGGGGCTTCGGGAGGGGCTTGCGGCCCATCAGCTAGTTGGTAGGGTAACGGCCTACCAAGGCGGCGACGGGTAGCTGGTCTGAGAGGACGGCCAGCCGGACTGGGACTGAGACACGGCCCAGACTCCTACGGGAGGCAGCAGTCGGGAGTCTTGCACAATGGGGGAAACCCTGATGCAGCGACGCCGCGTGCGGGATGAAGTCCTTCGGGACGTAAACCGCTTTTGTCCGGGAAGAAGTTCTGACGGTACCGGACGAATAAGCCCCGGCTAACTACGTGCCAGCAGCCGCGGTAAAACGTAGGGGGCGAGCGTTGCCCGGATTTACTGGGCGTAAAGCGCGCGTAGGCGGCTGCGTAAGTGGGGAGTTAAAGCCCTCGGCTCAACCGAGGAAATGCTCCTCAAACTGCGCGGCTTGAGTGTAGGAGAGGGGAGTGGAATTCCCGGTGTAGCGGTGAAATGCGTTGATATCGGGAGGAACACCGGTGGCGAAGGCGGCTCCCTGGCCTACTACTGACGCTGAGGCGCGAAAGCGTGGGGAGCGAACGGGATTAGATACCCCGGTAGTCCACGCCGTAAACGATGAGCGCTAGGTGTTGGTGGTCTCGACCCCACCAGTGCCGTAGCTAACGCATTAAGCGCTCCGCCTGGGGAGTACGGCCGCAAGGTTGAAACTCAAAGGAATTGACGGGGGCCCGCACAAGCGGTGGAGCATGTGGATTAATTCGATACTAACCGAAGAACCTTACCCAGGCT
>JBMFOT010000123.1:0-4094 GCA_049969495.1 Armatimonadota bacterium | reverse complement strand
GATGAGGGCAGCTGCAGAAGGGCATATCCAAGTTGTTCGTGAACTGCTGGTAGCTGGCGCAGACCCATCGATGAGAGATTCGCTGGGAAGGACAGCTCTCGACTATGCGGAGAGGGGAGCACATACAGAGCATCGAATCGTCGAGCAGTTGTTGCAACGCGCTATTCGGGAACGCAGCAAAATAGCCCGCTGAATGAAATAGCCTGAGCGACAAAGTGTTTTCATCAGTGCGATGCTGAAGTTTTCAACAGCGGATTGGCTGTGGGTTGAGGTCCGACGAATGTTAGGAGTGATGTTGTAGTGCGGTGCTTTCTGAGCACCCGTATCTGTATTGCGAGCACGAGCCGGTCAACACGGTGGATCCGAGTGGGCGAGTTGCGGCCGCGGTCGGAGCGCTGGTTCTGGTGCCTGGGGCAGGGCAAGTGGTTGCGGCTGGCGTCATAGCAGTAGGCGCGACGATAGCCGTAATTTGGCTTGCTAGCGATTGGGACAAGATACGCGACCGACTATCTCCAGAAGACCGGGCAAAACTAGAACCTCGTAAAGGTTACCCAGGTACGGAAGTCCCGAAGCGCTACCCCAGTCTAGAGCCGAAGCCGCCCACTCCACCGAGACCACCTTGGTGGTGGTATCTAATGCAAATACTGCGTCTGCTCAAGTCGTATATTGATGATTTGCACCTAACCTATTCTCCGATCTGGGAGTACCACAGTGTGGGCTGCCAAATGGTGGCATGAGTTTATGATTTCTCTGCAAATAATCTGGGGCTGGCTGAGGATACCCCGAAGCCGCCCCTTGCCAGAGATACATACAGCGGTGAGATATTACGTACAGCGTGTCGCAGGCTCAATGAGCCGTTTACCTGCTGGGCGTGCAAGGAAACATCTGCTTGCTCTTGCCGATATAGTTGCCCGGGATGGCTGGCCGAGTGTAGCAGCAGAGGTCGCCCGTCAACATAGTTCCATCGTATTACCGGAGCACGAGGCGTATTTCCGGTGGCGATGCGGTGACGCAGAGGGCGCATACCGTATTATTGTCGACAGCCTATCACTATCTCATACAGTACCGCAATGGGCGATATTGTTGATAACCTCATCGCTTTTGCAACGTAGAGACGAGTGTCGCCTGCTGGATAATGGTCAATCCCTTTTACCCCCCCATATTTGGCGCTTCATCACTCAGGCTAAACGAAGCCTAGAGGATCTGGGGCAGCAACGCAATGCTATCGATTTGTTAGATGCATCTCGGCAATGTCCTACGGACATGCGGCAATGGGCAACTGAGGTAGTAATGAGGTACGGTCACATCGATTTAGTCTCTCCAGACGACCTGTCACAAGAAGGGGCGGCATTATGGTATTTGCTCAACGGCAAATTGCGCCGCTCGCGTCAGGTCGCGCGACAGGCGCTAACGAACGACATGTCGCGTGCTTTGCCACGCTTGGTATTGGCTTCTCTATACATGCCTGATAGACCGAACAAAGCACGCTCGGTAAGTGAATACCTTTTGTTTCCGGAACTGACCCACGGTTTCGTCAGCTCGGAAAGAGACGTGGCAAAAAAATTGGCGAAGGTGATCTGGGAAGATGGTAGTCCTTCCTACTTAGACAAAGAGATCGAGGGCGCAGTGCAGATTTGTATGTGGCAGCACGACGTGGGGCTCCTTCACTTGATAGCGCATATAGCTTGGTACGCAAAAAGGTCTTTCTGGAGCGAGTATATCCTGAACCTTTTCGACGAGTGGGGTGTTGTAGAATATCCAATGTTGCGTTCATGGAGAATCAGAGGAAAGCCGATAACACTGTGTTGATACCTACGTTCCTGATAACTCACGCTGTTCTGGATCTAGGGGCAGGTATCCAACCGCAGCCGGTCGCCATTCCGGAACCTGATGGACGGTTTCTTTGTAGCTTGGATCGGTGGACGAGTGCGGACAAGTGGCTGGGGGATATCTATCGCCCGCTGTCGCTGAACCGGTATCTGTATTGCGAAGATGACCCGGTCAACGCGGTGGATCCGAGTGGGCGAGTCCCCATGCTGCTTGCGTTAGCTATTGGCGCTGCAGCAGGATTACTGCTACAGGCTTGGCAGGACTTCCAAGATGATGGTCAATTCAACGACCCCTGGTGGTATTACGGCATATGGGGGCTTATCGGAGGCGTAGCTGGGAGCGCCGTTGCTATATTCGGCGATGTGGCTACAATTGGTGGTCTAGCCATAAAAGGCAGGGTCCATGATGCCCACCACTACTTCCCAAGGTTTCGTGCCTATTTGCCTCATATACAAATTAACTGGTGGAAACCGGGCATGAAAGGCAGCGGCAGAGTACTAAGGATACCCCTACCGAGGAGGTTTTCACACAAGTAGTGTATGGTGGCTCGCGTGTTGGATCTGTTAGGCAGGGGAGGCGAACTCCTCTGCCACATGGTTTTGCTCTATAATAAGTCCATTTGGGGGAAGGATGGTGCAACAATGGGTATGGTGCTTCACATTGACTCACCGGATTTTATCGACGCAGTAAACGACATCATTCATGACTGCTGGTTTGCCGTGGATGATATCTCGTTTGATGCTTTAGCTTCACGATTGAGTATACCTTTCGAATATGAACTACCAGGCACCGTCGCGAAGAATCTCTTTCATCAGGATTACGCTGGCGGACGTCGCCGCAAAGGGCTTCTATGCTTCCATGGTGTGCTCTCATACATGCTGGATGACACAGAAAGGATCGGGCGCTACGACTTCAACCGCATTCAATATGACCCTGTGCAAGGAATGGTTAGAATTGTAACTAACATTCCTTTACTGCTGGCAATTCAAGTGCAAACTTTTGAGGTGACGGTTGAAATATCATGAGCCCTCCACCTCGCGATAGTGACGCTTCTGATAGGAACAGAAGCTCTTGCCGAAGGGCTGCGGGTGGTGGTACCATACGTAAGAAAGGTACAGAGCTACTACGATCCTGAAGGAGATTGGATACCATAATCCTCGCAAGGCTGGTAATGTATACACGGAGCAGGGAATGAGCGAATCCGTCGATCTTTACGTATGGCGGGGATATGAACTTCTCACGCAGGGAGAAGCCTCCAAAGCAGAGATACTGTACCATCAGGCATTGCAGATCGCACCGAACAACACGGACGCCATTCTTGGCGTTATGCAGTGCCTTTACATGCAGGGTAAGTATCGTGAGCTCGTCGGTTGGGAGGAGAGGGTTCTCTCCTCCCCAGCTCGTAACACTGCTTTTGCCCATGAGCTTCTGGCAAGCGCTTTCATGGAACTAGGGCAGTACGTTCAGGCGATAAAACACTTCGAGCAGGCTGTCGAGTTAGAGCCAGCCAATGTGTCTGCAGTTTGCGGATATGTGCGGTGCTTGAGACGGATTGGAAGATGGGAACAATTGAAAACACTGCTACCGCAGTATGTAGCACAGCTCCCCGACAACCCCCTTCTGTTGTACGAATACGGCATGCTTCTGGCTGAGATGAAAGACTACTTGCGTGCATCAGAGGTGTTGCAGAAAGTAGTTTCTTTAGGGCCATCTTTCTACAATTATCACACTCTCTCATGGGTATTATACAAGCTGAAGCGGTGGACAGAGGCAAAAGAGGCTTTGCTCAAAGCCCTGGAGCAAGCGCCCGAAGAGGAGATTGCTTCCGTATACTGTGATCTCGGCACCTGCGAGTTATACGCTGGGAACCTGTCTTCAGCCGAGACGTATCTGCGGAAGGCTTTGGACTCTTCTCCGACACGGTCGGTATATTTCCGATCCTACCATAACCTGTTGCACCTGTATCTACGTCAGCGTCGGGTAGGCAAACTCATTTCGACTTGGTGGAAGCTCATCAAGGAGGTGTTGAGAAAGGAGAGACCGTATCGCACTCTATAACCCCACGCGAGGCTCGGCTACCGCGACGACGGGGACATGGGCTTGCTGTATATCGGTGCGCGGTGGTATGATGTTAGTGTCGGTCGGTGGACAAGCGCGGACAAGTGGCTGGGCAACCTGTATCGCCCGCTGTCGCTGAACCGGTATCTGTATTGCGAAGATGACCCGGTTAACTCGGTGGATCCGAGTGGGCGAGTTGCGGCTGC
>JBMFOT010000122.1:0-4149 GCA_049969495.1 Armatimonadota bacterium | reverse complement strand
GTTTATGGATACAGGGTGTCTACATGGTTTATCGAACATCCTCTCAATTACTTGACTTGACGCGGGGGGGGGTGGCGGTAAAATGATGACAGAAACTTTTGAAAAGGAGGAGGCAACTATGATGCGTACACTGATGGTAACACTGGGCGTTTTTGTCGTCTCTATCACTGCTAGCTTTGCCCAAGTGATAGAGTGGAACACGCCAACCGTTGACATCACTCGCAGAGAAGAGGGGGCAGAAAGAAGCACCTCTGCGCAGTGGAGTACTACGACCTATGACCTCTGGAGCCAAGCCAACGCAAACGTGTGGTGGCGCACGGATCCAAACGTCTCCTCATCGGCGGAAACGATTATAACCGTAACCCAAACCGGCAGAATAACCTCAATAGGAGACTATAACTCAATGCGTGTGTACGGACGCGTGCGTCACTACTCGTACGCGTACCTGACATTCTATTCAGGTTCGCTTACTCAGTACTATAAATCAGAGGGTGCGGTCGCTGTCACCTCTCACAACGGTAGTTCGCTGCACGCTACAAGAATCAGTGACCGTCCTTGGGGGACAGAATACTCACCCAACTCAGGAATGCACCTTCTGGTTGACGTGCCTAACTGGAACGGGACCCCTATTTCTCTGTCTCGCATTAGCACCGCCCATGCTCGTGCTTCTCGAGTCGGGATCAACTTGCTTAACGAGACCGTTGAGACTACATCAACCATTTCAGTGCAGGGATACAACAGGTAAACGTCAAAGAAGGGTATGCCCGGTGTGAACAGGTATACCCCTAGAAGAAGAGATGGAAAAGATGAGAGCTCTGAGTTTCCATACCGTTCAAGTTGCCTACGATCCGGAGAGCAAATCGGCACATGTCAGGCGCGACTGGGTCATCCATTCGGCTGGTGCCAACCTTCTGCGCGCAGAAGTAAAACAGGCGAAGGTGTTCGCAGGCAAACATACATTTCCCCCGTATGCCGAAGCACATGATGAGGAATATATCCGCTATCTCATCGTCATCAACGCTAACCATTTCTGGTTCAAACGGTACAAGAGCCATCTTGCCCCGCAGTGGATATACCACCATAAAACGTCAGAGTACGTTCCATACACCGACTCCTACTTTACTCCGAATGACTCCGACCTCTTCTACCTCTATTGTGCCAGCGTTAGCTTGCTCGCGCAACAGCTGTCGCTTGCGAAGCCGGTGAAAGGCACATCGTTCAAGGTATCGCTGAAAACACCTGTACTCTGCCCCTACCCTCACGTTACCCACGCTGTGACAGGCAGGTGCTCGGACAAAGCCCTAGTACCGGCACTCCTGCACGGTCTGGACTATAGCGGTAAGAAGGTTTGGCGCACGCAGATAACCGTTTCCGGCAGATACCCTAAGCAGGCAGTAACCACTGTCGAGGAAGGCTTTCTGTTTCAACGAGTCATGCAAGGATACGGGGACCCGGCAAAACCGGAAGGTTTTCACTACTTCATCACACGCACAAAGATGCGCCTGCCCGCGCGACGCATCGTGAAACACTATACAACGTGGCAGGGCAGACCTGTGCTGAAAATAGTAGAAGGCTTTGAGAAAGACCGTTTCACCCGACTGGAGTTCTCGGATTACGCCATAGTGGACGCGAACCAGGGGCTCTTTCGTCTGGACGAGAAACCCAACCTCGACGCGGCGAAGGCGTCGGCAAGTACCCCCCGTCCGAAGGCGATTCGTCCACCATACGTGGAACCCCCTCCGGAAGCTTTTCTCAAAGACCCCGGGGAAAGGGAGGGCTTGAAGCGGGTGCGAAACGACCCGCAGGTAAGAACCTACCAGGCTGCGTTCGAGCGTTTCCAGTTTGAGCAAACGCTGGTGCTGGCGCTGATGGAAAACATCCTGTTGTGGCAGCACGGGTACTCGCTCTTGCCCTAAGGAGACGACGATGAAAACCGCACTCTGGACATCTCTGGCGATTATCCTGCTGTGCGCTACCGCCTTTGCCCAGCAGGCGAACATACTACAGCCTTACCGCCTGCCTCAATTCGCCTCCGACGTGCGGTTGCGCCAGCCGGTCACGTTCACCGCGTTGAGCGTGCCGCTATCCGATGCCCTGCAAGAGCTCTCTGGGCAGACGGGCGTGGCGCTCAGGGCGGACAAAGGCGTGGGGCAGTGGCGTCTGGTAGCGCGTGTGCAGAACCTTTCCCTCGCCGACCTGCTCGCCTCCATCGCCTATGTCTTCGACCTGAGCTGGCGCGTCGTGCAGGGCAAAGAGGGACAGCCTCCTGGATATGAGATATTCCAATCGCTGGCACAGGCACAACGCGAGCGAGGGGAGTTTGAAGAGCGTGTTCGGCTGCTCCAACGTATACTGCCACAGGCGTTAGCGGAGGCGCAACGACGCATTGAGCGCGGCGAGACAGGAGAGGAACTTTTACCTCCAAATGGAACCAGTGGAAATATCAGCAGCTTTTACGCGCGTGGATTCGTTATCCTGCCGAAGCTACGTGTTGCCGTTGGGGTGCTAACGCCAGAGGCTATCCATCGTCTTGTCGCAGGGGAAGATATTTACATTCCAGGCAGTGCTTTCACCCCTCAACAACAAGAACTGCTGCTCGACCCGATGGCTGGCGGACACACGGAACGCCCCACTAATGCGCGGGTCGTGCAGGTGCGTTGGCGATATGAACCATGGCAATCCGAACTGGAAATGCGCGTGCTCGCCCATTCGGAGAGAGGAGGACACAGTTCAGGTACGGGTTTCCCTCTGCCCCCCGCCCCCTCAAGCGGTAGATACGCCCTCTACGACACTACCGACCTACGCAGCCTGATGTCCTCCGACGAACTGCGTCGCACCCTACCTGAAGAAGGCACACCGCCCAAACACCTCACGGTTCCTGAACTGCTTCACCGCCTGTCGGCGATGGTTTCGGTGAACGTGGTCGCCGAGTATTATCCGTTGTCCATGCAGCTATGGTATCCCTCGGGCGCGGGCAGGAACGCCCAAGAGGTGCTGCAGATACTGCTGCGACGGAACTTCTACCAGCCACAATGGACGGGCAATACCCTGCTCTTCTCGGCAAAGAACCGTTACGAGCGACGTCTCTGCGACGTACCAGCTGCCTCCATCCACCGCTGGCTGAACGCCGACGGATGGTTTGGTCTGCGCGTGCAAAGTCTGCAGGAGATTGCCAAACTTACGCCCTTCCAGCAACGCGCTCTGGGCATATGGGCATCTGCGGAGGCAGACCGTTTTGGTGGAGAAGGCGATTACCGGGCCGTGGTTTACGATACGTTGTCTTCCCTGACCTACGCGGAAGGCACCGCCGTGGGAATATGGAGGCTGTTGACGGCTCTACCTCCAGCAACACAGTTGCGAGCGTTGTCAGGACAGCAAGTTGTCATTAATGACTTCGCTCGAGTAGTCAAATTACCCCTGGAAGACCTGATCCCTCCCTTCTTCCCGATAGACGTGGCGCAGGCACTACCCTCCGAGAGGATATGGGTACAGGCAAAGCGAGCTGTCACCCAACGCTGGGCGTGCGAGAAGCCGCGTTTTGAGCCGGTGCGCAGGCTGAGCGACCTGTGGCTCAGCACCCCCGGCGAGACTCTGGCAGATTTCCGTCGTCGGTTACGGGAGAAACAAAAAGTGGACAGCGACCGATTCGTGCAGGTGGAGGTGGAGACCGTAACCCTTCGACTGGGAGCGGGAAACAAAACCCTTGTGGAGCCCGAGATCCAGCTGGCACGGTTTAAGCGCGGCTCGGGTACGCGATAACGATTCGACAGGTTTTTAACGCGCCCCTGCAGAATCCTCTACCAGCAGCGTGAACAGGGATGTTCCTGCCACACAGATTCACAACAAGGGAGGTGATGCCATAAGTACCCCCAATCTCGAAGAAGCGCGACGGATATACACCCTCGCCCGCAAGGTGGTGCATCAGCACGGTACATGGGTTTCCCGTTCCGACCTCAGTATGTACTGCGGTGCAAACCTGTACACTGACCATCCTCGCCTTTGACAAAGACGGACAGCCCGCGGAGGAACCTGCTTTTTCGGCTACGCGGACGGCAGAACAGATGCCTTCCAGCCGGGCGACCTCATCTTCTTCGCAGGCGGCAACGACCAGCACCGACGCACCATTACGCATGTAGGAATGATTGTCGA
>JBMFOT010000121.1:0-4521 GCA_049969495.1 Armatimonadota bacterium | reverse complement strand
ATCGGATGAGATCATGGATTTGCGCCCGAACCTTCTCGGGATCATAGCGCTCCGGGACGCCGGAAACCGTTCCGTCGTCCTCCATGCCAAGCACGACGGTGCCGCCATCGGCGTTGGCCATGGCCACCAGGGCTTCCGCAATATCCCGGACCACTTCCTTGACCGGACGGGGACGAAGCACTTTGCCCATCTGGTCATAAGCGCTCTTGCGCTCCAGGAACTGCCCCTCAGGCTGCTCTTTCACCCAGCTCCAATCCATCACGTGCGTCCGGCTCCTTCAAGCTGGTCTGGGCGGATCTGGTAATGCTCAATCCTCACGATGGGCTCCCAATTCAGGCGGACGGGGTCCTGAACCGGGATGAGGCGCGGGCGGGTGGCACAGTCGAAGACCACTTCTTCGTCCCGCACCATGGGCGCGAACTGCCCGAGGAAGTACTCGTAGACCCGGCCCAGGATGTCCCGGGCGTGGTTGTCGCCACCGCCCAGCACGATCCTCCCGTTTAGCCATCTTCACTTTTGCCAATCCCTCCACCGAGCGTCCCATTATATCCTTTTGACTGTGGTAGTGTCAATACAGGAGAGGGGCTGTTCGAGATAGGTGGGCGGACACGATACAGCAGGAAAAACGGCAGTGAGCATGGAACAAAAAGGTATCCATTGTGGAGAGGTAGCAACGCCGTATGAGAGAGCAATCGTACGAATTCCTCAAGGACATCGTGAATACTCCCAGCCCTTCGGGCTACGAACAGAAAGCACAGGCGATTTTTCGCGAATACACCGGTCGATTCGCCGACGAGGTGCATACCGACGTGCTGGGTAATAGTTACGCGGTTATCAACCCGGGTGGCAGCCCGCGCGTGATGCTCTCAGGGCATGTGGACGAAATCGGTTTCGTGGTGCACTATATTAGCGACGAGGGGTTTATCTACTTCTCGCCCGTTGGAGGGCATGACTCGATAGTGCCGGTAGGTCATCGGGTGCACATCCACACCAAACAGGGACCGGTGCTGGGCATCATCGGGCGCAAGGCGATACACCTGCTCAGCGACGAGGAACGGCGCAAGAAACCCGAACTCAGCGACCTGTGGATCGACATCGGCGCAACCAGCAAAAAGGAGGCGGAGGAGCGCGTGCGCCTGGGCGACCCCATTACCTACGTGTACGACCTGCAGCCGCTGATGGGTGAGTTCGTCACGGCACGCGGATTTGACAACAAAATGGGCTGTTTCGTGGTGGCGGAGACTCTGCGTTTGCTCAACGAACAGCGATCCGAACTGAAGGCAGCGGTGTACGCGGTGTCCACCGTGCAGGAAGAGGTCGGTCTGCGCGGGGCACGCACCATCGCTTACGAGGTAGACCCGCAGGTGGCGGTGACGGTAGACGTGGGACATAGCATCGACTACCCGGGTGTGGATAAGAAGAAACACGGAGAGCAGGCGATTTCTAAGGGTCCCGTCATCTGTCGCGGTTCACACATTAACCCGCTGGTTTTCGAGATGCTGGTAGACACCGCGACGGAGAAAGGGATACCCTATCAGATAGAGGTGGCAGGCGGGCGCACCGGCACGGACAACGACGCCATCCAGCTCTCGCGCTCCGGTGTGGCAACCGGGCTGGTGTCGGTGCCGATACGTTACATGCATACACCGTGCGAACTGCTGCATCTGGGCGACCTGGAGAACACGGTGCGCCTGCTGGCGGAGTTCACGCTGAAGGTGCACGCTGGCATTGACTGGACGCCAACAGGATAAGTGAGGGAGGACGATGATACCACCAGAGGTACCAACCCGCCGGGGCATGAGCTGCTGGACAGTCGGTTTGCTATCTTGCCTGGGGGCGATAGCGCTGGTTGTTGTAGGACTGGCAATACTCTTCATCTACGCTGTCCGACGTCCCGAGTTCAAGCAGGCGATGTCCACTGGCGTGCAAATCGCGCAGTGCCAGCAGAACATGCAGGCGATTCATGCCGCGATAGAACGCTACCGCCAGCGCAACAAGGGAGAGTATCCCAAATCGCTGAACGACCTGGTTCCTCGCTACCTGCCCGACGCCGGCAAGCTGAAGTGCCCCGCGGACGTGTCAGGCGAACCGGTGAGCTATCGCTACTTTCCCCTGAAGAAGGATAGCCCGGAGACATCGCCGTTACTGCAGTGTGACCATCATCAGGTGATGAACCAGAAGATACCGGTGATTATGCTGAAAAGCGGAGAGGTTCTGAGTAGTTCGGGGATGAGAGGAAGCCGGGGCTCGCCCAGCACCCCGAAGCCTGAGCCGGTGGGAACGGGAAGGTAAATGCAGAGGCGGATTAAGCAGATGTGGAGGAGGCTTTTTTCGTTGTTAATTATGCGCATAAACTGGCTGCTGTTCGCTATCAGTGTGGCTCTGGCGATACTCGTATTGCCAGCATGCCAGCGCAAACAATCCGACCCGGGCGTGGTACACCTGCGGGCATGGACGATGTGGGGTGGCGATGAGGCGGAGGCCTTTCAGGTGGTGGTGGATGAGTTCAACCGCACGCACCCGCATATACAGGTACACAACCTCGCAGCGGTAGAAGACACCAAAATCATCCGCGCCATCGTCGCCAACGACCCGCCGGAGATATTCACCCTGCGCGAGCCGGGTTATCTGGGTTCGCTGGCGGGTAACGGCGCGCTGCTTTGTCTGGATGAGTTTTTCAAACAGTCGGGGTTGAAAGAGTCGGACTACGCGCCGGGCTCGCTCTCGCAGTGCCGTTACAACGGCAAGCTGTACGCGATGATATATCTTATGGACTGCTTCGCCCTGCTGTGGAACAAGGATGCTTTTCGGGAAGCGGGGCTGGACCCCGAACGCCCGCCCAAAACGCTGAGCGAGCTGCTGGAGTACGCCCGGAAGCTCACCAAGCGTGACGCCAACGGACGCATCGTGCGTATCGGCATGATGCCGCCAGACCCGCTCATCATTATCTCTGCTTTCGGAGGGCAGTTCATCGACCCGAAGACGGGCATGCCCACTGCAGATCACCCACGCAACATCGAGGCGTTGGAGTGGTATCAGAAGCTGGTTGAGGTACAGGGCGGGGCGGAGGAGGTGAACGCCTTTCAAGCCGGGTTCGGGCAGGAGATGGGTATCAACAACCCCTTCCTGGTGGGTAAGGTGGCGATGATGATTAACGGGCAGTGGAATCCTTACTGGTTCCAGCGCTACGGTCCCAAAGTGCGCTATGGGGCTGCACCCATCCCCTACCCGGATCAGTATCCCGAACAGAAAAACCCGACGTGGCTCGGTGGGAACATCTTCTGTATTCCGGTCAATTGCAAGCACCCCAAAGAGGCATGGGAGTTTCTGCGGTGGACGCAGACTGTAGAGGCGCAGGTGCTCTTTGCCAGCACGATGCACGGTGTACCCAACATCCTCGCTGCGCGGAAGGAACGCAGTCTGCGCGAGGGCGAGCCGTGGAAGCGCGCTTTCGCCGTTTTCATGGACGTGGCAAACAGCCCAAATGCACGTCATTTCCCTCCTACTCCCATTACCGGATTGTACCAGTATGAGATATATAGTGCAGTGGACTTCGTGCGATACGGAACGAAGACGCCCGCACAGGCTCTGCGTGACGTGCAAAAGCGGGTGTATCGTGAGATGCTATTCTGGCGGAGGTGAGGCAAATGCACGAGCGTCAACGTAACCTGCAGGGCTGGCTCTTTGTCTCTCCATGGCTGGTGGGTTTTTTCCTGTTCACCCTTTATCCGATACTGGCGTCGCTTTACTACAGCTTCTGCGACTACCGGGTGCTTACCCCGCCAAAGTGGGTGGGGCTGGCAAACTACGTGGCTCTGCTGACCGACCGAGACTACTTTCTGCCATCGCTCTGGAACACCTTCTTTATGCTGATAGAGCTGCCCCTTGCGCTCATCATCGGGTTGACGATGGCGCTGTTGCTGAACCACAAGATACCCGGCATCGGGATCTTCCGTACCATCTACTACCTGCCGTCCATTATGCCGGTGGTGGCGGTGGCAGTACTGTGGCTGTGGGTGTTGAACCCGCAGTACGGGTTGCTGAACGCGGTACTGACACCGCTGCTGGCGCCGTTTGGGCTGCAGCCGCCCGGCTGGCTCGCCGACCCGAAGTGGTCTAAGCCTGCCTTCATCATGATGGACCTCTGGGCGGTGGGCGGCAGTGTGGTTATCTACCTGGCGAGTCTGCAGAACGTGCCCGCGCACCTGTATGAAGCGGCGGAGATCGACGGCGCAGGAGCCTGGCACAAAACGCTGAACGTGACCCTGCCCATGATTTCGCCGGTCATCTTCTACAACCTCATCATGGGCGTCATCTGGACGTTCCAGTACTTCACGCAGACCTTCATCATGACGCAGGGCGGTCCGCAGAACTCTACGCTCTTTTATGCCCTGTATCTCTTCTACAACGCTTTTCGCGACTTTCGTATGGGACGCGCCTGCGCGATGGCGTGGATACTGTTCATCCTGACGCTAATCGCCACGCTGATTGTGTTTCGAACATCCGCACGCTGGGTGTACT
>JBMFOT010000120.1:0-4546 GCA_049969495.1 Armatimonadota bacterium | reverse complement strand
GGCGCCACACCGCCATCACTGCCGGATAGTTTTCCGCCATATCAAAAATCACTGGCACGCTAGCGCGCCTGCCCACTGCCGTTGCCGCCAGCACCAGCGGCATATCACGCACAATCAGGAGCTGACAACCGTCCTTCACCACTAGATCGCGGATCGCGCTGCGCCACACCGGATTGATATGGTACGGCAACGTTAGCACCCCTCGCCATTTTTGGGGTGTGTCATCCAACAGGCGACGAATTTGCAACCGGCTCCTCCATTCCTCGCCCTTCTGCCCCAGCAGATGCGCGTAAGGGTGCGCCGCGCCCGGTTCGTTCACACCCTTGATGTTGCGTGCTAGCACGATGACCTCGAAGCCCGCTTTCGCCAGCGTGTCGGTCATCTTCACCACGCGGATGTCGGGGTAGGCACCGAAATGGATGAAGCCAATGCGTGCGGCTGCAGCTCTATAGTTGGTTGGTGTACTCTTCATTCACTTGTTCCACAAGTGTCCTGCCGTTCTATGGTTTCTTGTTTCCTACTGCGCACAACCCTTGCTGGGACACCAACTGCTACGCTCCACGGCGGTATTGGTTTCGTCACAACCGCCCCTGCTCCAATAACACACTCCTCACCCACATCTGCCATAATGATCGCTCCCTCCCCAATCCAGCTACCGCGCCCAATACGAACCGGCGTCCGAGTTCCCCCTTGCAGAGCAATTGGAACGTCGGTTCTATCAAAATGGTGCACATGTTGCCCTGAAGGAATGCTAACACGGCTGGCGATTAACACATAATCCTCAATGTAAGCCCATCCAATAATGCAATACGAGCCAATATAAACATGCTCCCCTATGGTAACCCTGTAATCGCTGAACAGAGTTCCTACCTCGACTCGAACCTGCTCATCGCACCCCTGCGCAAGCCACCGCAGTGCTGCTACACGGATGAGACTCCCGACAGTTCCTGGCAGCCACGCTAACAATTGGAACGCGGTGCAGAAAGCGGCTTTGTTCTTGCCCAAGACCCACCACCACAGGGCTATTGGAAAAGTAATCACTTGCATTGCAAGCATAATGGACTTTCTGAGAAATCGCTTCATGACTTGCTCTCCACCTGGATATACCAATCCACAGTTTTTTTCAAGCCCTCTTCGAATGGCACTAACACCTTGTATCCCAAATCTCTCTGCGCCTCGGCGATGGATGCCTCCGAGTGCTTCACATCGCCCGCGCGTGCAGGCAAATATTGCACCTCCAGCTTGCGCCCGAAAATCGCCTCCAGGCGGCGGATGAGCTCGTTCAGCGTGTAGCGACCGCCACACGCCACGTTATACACCTTGCCCACCGCATGGGGTGACTCCATCGCCAGCAGGTTCGCCTGCACCACGTTGTCGACGTAGGTGAAATCGCGCGACTGCTCCCCATCGCCAAACACAGTCAACGGTTCGCCCTTCAGCGCGGCGGTGATGAACTTCGGTATCACGGCGGCATACTGTGAGTGTGGGTTCTGGCGTGGACCGAACACGTTGAAGTAACGCAGGCTGACCGTTTCTAACCCGTATACGCGCGTGAACACCTGACAGTAGTATTCGCCCACCAGCTTGCTCACCGCGTACGGCGACAGCGGGTTGGGCAACATCGTCTCCACTTTGGGTAGGGTGGGTGTGTCGCCATACGCGGAAGAGGAGGCGGCATACACCACCCGCCGGACGCCAGCATCTCGCGCTGCCAGCAACACGTTGAAGGTGCCCGTGATGTTCACCTCATGGGTGGTCACGGGGTCCTCCACTGAGCGGGGCACCGAGCCCAGTGCCGCTTGATGGAACACGACCTGCACCCTCTCCATCGCTCGGCTCAACAAAGCCCGGTCAGTAATGGAGCCTTTGACGAAGGTGATGCTGTCCCGAAGGTGTGCGAGGTTCTCCTCGCGCCCGGTAGACAGGTCATCCAGCACGAGCACCTCATGCCCCAACTGCACCAGCCTTTCGGTGATATGCGAGCCGATAAAGCCCGCCCCGCCGGTCACTAAAACCTTCATTGGTTCTTACTCCTTATTGCCAACGTGTCCCCTCTTCTCACCCTACGGGTGCTGTCAATCATCCTCTTCTCTTTTTCCAATTCTCCACCGCTGCTTGCAACGCCTGCTCCCAGCGGTCTACCTGCTTTTCCACCGTGAAGTTCTCGACCAGGTGCCTATACGCATTTTCGGCACGGCGGCGGGCTTCCTCAGGGTGGGACAGCGCCTCCACGATGGCTTGTGCCAGTGCCTGTGGGTTGCGCGGCGGCACCAACCAGCCCGTTTCGCCATCTTTCACCAGTTCGGGCACCCCTCCCACCGCCGTCGCCACCACGGGGGTCTTATACGCGAAAGCCTCCAAGATGACGTTGGGCATCCCTTCGGTGAGGGAGGGCAACACCATCAGGTCTAGCGCGCCGATTATCTGCCGTGCGTCCGCCCGCTCGCCCAAGAACAGAACCGCCTCTTGTATCCCTAGCGTTTGTGCCTGAGCCTGCAACACAGGACGCTGATCGCCCTCGCCCACTATTAGCAAGAGCACGTCCTTCCTCTGCTGCAACACCAATGGCATCGACTCCAGTAGAAACTGCCCTCCCTTTTCCACGCTCAGCCTCCCGACATAGCCGACGAGACACCCTCTCTGAAATGAATGCAATATGTTGCTCATCTCTGCACGACTGTAAGCGGGCGGCAAAGCAGACATATCCAGAGCCGTTGGCAGATAGAAAATCTTCCAAGTACCTACGCCGTAACGAGTCACTGCACCCCTTTGTACTGGGGAGACGACACCTACTGCGGGATGCATGCGTAGCGTCTGCTTATCCAACCATTCAAATAAGCGTACCTTCCAATCCTTCGCTGTCCATCCCGGGGTTAGGACGAGGGTAGGTACCTTACCATACAATGCTGCAATGATATCTGCCTTATAACCCTGTGTGCATACCACATCCGGTTTCCAGTCCTCTACCAGCGTGGCGAATCGGCGCACCGAACGCAGCAGGTTATACTTCTCAGGCAAGTAAAGGGGCACCGTCGGGATTCCGTACTGCGCGGCATGTTGCGCTAGGGTTGTAGAGTGTACATCCTCGTGCGGATGCACCAAGATCACGCCAATGGCGACCTCATGTCCACGTGCCTGAAGCGATCGGGCAACCTGAACGGTCTGCCTCTCGGGACCGCTGATAGCGGGCTTCGCGGAGCTGGGCTGGCAGAAAAGCACTCTCATGCCGAGACCTCACTGTTTTCCTGCTGCTCCAACAACTCCACTCCGAGATGCTCGTGAATAAACGCCACCATTCTCTCTAAAAACCCTTGCGCTGTCGTCTGCTGGGCGAGGGCGTACCCACCAGCAATCAACCTACGGCGCAGACTGCCGTCGCTAATAAGCCTCTCCATAGCCTGCGATAGACTTTTCGGCTCGCGAGGCGAGACCAGTAAGCCTGTCTGCTCGTGCCGTACTAGGTCAGGGATTCCGCCCACTGCCGTGGCGATAACCGGCGTCCCCCGTGCCATCGCCTCAAGCACCACACGCCCCAATCCCTCTGAGACCGAACACAGCACAAAGATATCCGCATCACAGTAAAAACGATGGAGCACTACCGGGTCAGTCTGGAAGCCGTGAAAACACCATGTACCTCGTTGTAGCAACCGTGATGCAGCCTGCTCCAAGTGGGGCCGCTGGTCCCCATCGCCTACAATATCCAGAACCACAGAATACCCCTGTTTTTGGAGCCTTGCAGTTGCCTCAATCAGAGTGTCCACCGACTTCTCGTGGCGCAACGCGCCGACAAACAAAATGCGTATGGGTTGGGTGAGACAAGTGTCCTCCCGAAGGAAGAAATCATCTTGCGTTAACGTGCTGACCGGGATGTGACAAGTCGTCGGGGTGCCAAATTTCTCCGCAAGCGAACGCGAGATAGCCATGGAGGGTGTTGTCTGCACGATACGACGCATCTCCCTCTCGTGCCATTGTGCCACTTGTACCTGTAACCAACGCAGTATACGAGAACGGCTCAGCGAGTTCTTGAGCAAGGTGACCGGGTCGCCCACCAACTCAAAAAAACAGGGAACCCTTCTGCGCCGACACTGCCGCCACAGCACCGGTGCATACGCCCCTGGGTAGCGTAGCCATACGACATCCACTGGATGAGTGTCCAAAAACTGTCTCAACCGACGGCGCAGAGCGTTACGCACCCGGAACGCCCCCCAAAAGGTTTCGAAATAAGGCAGTTCGTACACCTGTATCCGCTCCGGTGGCAGGGGATATTGCAGGTGTGCCAGAGGCTGCGTAGTGACAGGAGCCGCCAGCACCACCTGGAAGGGGAAAAGGCGGTGCATCTCCTGCAGATAGCGTCCCAGTCCGTTGCTGGTATAGTATCTCCCTGCTTCGTCGCGATAACAGGCTGTCGCGTAGTAGATGCCAAGTGTTTTCATCGTGTGTCTTAACCTCTCCCCCTGCCCCTCTCCCGCAGGGAGAGGGGTGTATACCCCCTTCCCTCGCAGGGAAGGGGGAAAGGGGGTTAGGTCTTCCCCCTGTGCTGCGCTAT
>JBMFOT010000119.1:0-4581 GCA_049969495.1 Armatimonadota bacterium | reverse complement strand
CGGTCTCGTGCCATCTGCCATCCAGCCACAGCCCGAAGCGTTGCATAGTGGTCACCTCCCGTATTGACAAGTTGCTATGAACGCAACGCCACGCCTACCGCCGATTCTACCCCAGCGAGGGCACTCATGAAAACCAGCATGGTGGCGGTGGTGGGCAGGTCGAGGAGAATGGAGACCAGCAGACCGGCAACGGTGGCGATGAGCGCGTTCCCTATAGCGATGCCGACCACCTGCGTCATCCGTCGCGCGAGCATCAATCCGCCCAGCGCAGGCAGTACGAGGTACCCAAAAATGAGCACCAGACCGACGAGGTGTATCACCACCCCGATAAACCCGCCCAGCAGCAGATAGAAGACAAACTCCCAGAGGCGCGTGCGGTAGCCCATTGCCTGCGCGGTCTCCGCATCGAACGCCACCAGCAAGAACTCCTTGCGCAGCAGCACGAAGACCACCAGCACCGCCAGCCCAAGTGCCCAGATGCGGGTCACCTCTTCGGGAGCGACGGCGAGGATGTCCCCCGCCAGCAGGTGTTGCACCTCCTCCATGCCATGCGCGCCTTTGGATGCGAGCAGCACAGTAAGCGCGGAGAAGGTGAGGAAGACCGCACCGATAATGGACTCTCGTGAGATGCGTCGTTCTCCATACGGTTGGGCAAAGAAGGCGGAACCAGCCAGCGCGAACAGCGTGGCGCTGAGCAGGGGGTTCCAGCCGACCAGAAACGCCAGTGCGACACCCGCCGCGCTCACCTGCGCCAGTGCCGCGCCCACAAACACAATGCGCTTCAACACCACATACACGCCCAGGTACCCGCCCACAATTGCCAGAATGATGCCCACGCGCAGGGCATCCTGGGCAATCGGGGAGCGCCACGTTTCCAGCCACTCACTCATCGCCGCACTCCTCCGCTGTCTCACGTACCGCCACGAGGTAATGATGATTCAACCTCTGCACGCAGACTGGCACACCATAAACCTCCTGGAGCACCTGTTCCTGTAAGAGCTGATCTGCCTCGCCTGCCAGTAGCCTGCCATCCAGCAATACTCCCATGCGCGTGGCGTAACGGGCTACCACGTTCAGCACATGGCTGACCAGCACAATGGTCAACCCACCCTCAGAGTGCAGATGTTCGATCAACCCCAGAATAGCCGCCTCGGTAGGCAGGTCTAACCCATTTGTCGGCTCGTCCAGCACCAGCAGGTTCGGTTCCACCGCCAGCGCACGGGCAATCAGCACTCGCTGTCGCTGTCCACCCGATAGCTCGCGGTACAGTTTATGCGCCGAGTCTGCCAGCCCTACCTGGTGCAGGCATTGCATGGCAACTTCACGGTCGGCGCGTCGGGGCGAGCGAAAGATACCCGCACGTGGATACCGCCCCATCAGCACGATGTCCAGTGCGGTGAGCGGAAACAGCGCATCCAGCATCTCTCGCTGGGGCACATAGCCGATGCGCAAACCCGGTGCGCGGGAGACCTGTCCGCTTAACGGCTTCAGGATACCCAGCAGGCAGCGCAACAGGGTGGTCTTGCCGGAGCCGTTGGGTCCCACAAGACCGAACAGGTCCCCCTGAAAGATGTCCAGATTGATGTTCTCCAGTACCACCTGCCGACCGTAGCCCAGTTGCACGTGATGAAATCGAACAAGCGGCTCGGGCATGGTTCTCATCTCCTTCACTTTTGCGGGGGCAGCCCTGTGTGCGACTGCCCCCGAGTAGGTGCTACCTGCCTGCAAGCGCAGACGCTACCCGGTTCACTATCGCATCTATCATGCTGAAGTAGCTGGTGGTGCCTTCCGCGCCCACGGCAGCGGGCAACACTACCACCTTCGCCCCCGTTTCGCGTGCGATAGCGTCAGGGAAGCGACGAGGGCGGAAATGCTCCAGCAGAATCACCCGGCAGTTCGCGCTCTTCATGCGGGCGATGACCTCACGCAAATGCCCCGGCGACGGAGGGATTCCGGGTTTGGGTTCCACCGTTGCCAGCTCCTGCAAGCCGAACCGCTGCAGGAAATAGGGCAGGCTCTTATGGTAAACCACCACCGGTGTTCCCCGATACGGGGCAAGTATCTGCTGCCACCGCTTGAGGTGTTCGTCCACCTGGCGCACAAACGCCTCGTAGTTTTGCTGGTACACCTGTGCGTTTGCGGGGTCCACACGTTTCAGTCCTTCAAGAATGTTCCGCGCAGCGATCTTCGCGTTCACAGGGTCAAACAGATAGTGTGGGTTGCCGTAGATATGGATGTCGCCCATCGAGGGGTCCACGCGCCCTGTGGGCACCTCCAGCTTCTTCACCCCTACAGAGCAGTCCACGTAGCCCGACGCCCCGCGCAGAATGGAAGCGTTCCGGGCGGCGGTGAGCAGGTCGTCTGCCCAAAGGTCTAAATCCATGCCCACACGCACGAACAGTTTAGCACGCGATAGTTCCAGAGCCATACTGGGGCGTGGGGTGACTAGATGGAAATCGTCCTGCGGGCGCGCCAGTGAGCTCACCTGCACATGGTTACCCCCGATCTGCTTGACGATGTCCGCCAAGTCGGTGAAGGTGGCGACTACGCGCACCTGCGCCCACGCAGGCAGGGTGACCAGCATCCAAAAGGCGATGAGCATCTGCTTCATCTTCTTCCCTCCTATTGTGTACTCTCCAGCGGATGGGAATGCGGACCGAAGCCGAACATCAGCTGGAACAACAGTTCGTTACGCACGCTATCATCCGCTGGCTTCAGGTTGCGCCACTGCAGGCGAATAAAAGACTGCTCGTTCAGGCGGTAGGTGAGTATCGCACTCAGTGCCCTATCCGCTCCCGGTTCGTCCAGAGCAGGGGTCAGGAAGGCGCGTTTGGACCAGTCGTAGCGCAGGCCGTACTCCCAGTAGCGGTCGGGTTTGTAGGAAGCGAGCAGGTAATAGCCGTGTCGGTTGATGCCGGTGCCTCCACTCTCGCGCCGGTGCTGCAGCCATTCGCCCGCCAATAGGAGCCTTTGTGCCGCACCGAAGAAACGGCGATACTGGAAGTCCGCGCCCAACAACCGCAGGTTGTCGCCGTTGAGGGCGCGGGTGGTTAAGCCCGACAAGCCGAATTCCAGCTCGTTGTCGCGGTTGATAACAGGGGCGAGGGTGAGTCGGAGGGTGCGCATTAGCCCGCCCGATGCGCCGTAATCGTGCAGCGTTTCGTCGTGCGGCACGCCCAGCGCGGCATGGTCGTTCAGGGTGAACAGTCCTACCTGCAGTTCGGCAAACAGGTTAGGGGCAGGCACAAGGTATTTCAGCACACCTCCGTTGGAGATTGCACCGTGCTCGCCGAGCAGGTTCACGATGGGTAGTGGATAGTCTCTGTACAGCAGCTGGTGGGGATGCACCGGGTTCACCCGCCCAAAGGGCAGGCGCATGCGCCCCAGCCTCGCGCCAAAGGGCGTATTGCCCAGCTGGATAACGGTGGCATACGCCTCCTCCACCGATGCCGAGAAATCCTCTTCCTTGTCAAAGGCAACGATGGCGTCGAAGCGGATGCTGGGGTAGACATAGCTCTGGAACGCCAGCTCCAGCTCGTCCTGCTCGAAGCGGTTGCGGTTATCATCGCGCTTGCGGTCCTGGAACAGTGCGCCGCCGTTTGCCACCACGCTAATCTGGGGCAGGTTGGTGGCGGGCACACTCGGTGTGGTTTGTTGTGCTTCTTGCTCCGCCAGCTTCTGCTCCAGCTCGCGCAGGCGTTCGGTCATCTGTTGAATCTGCGCCTTCAGGTCGTCGATCTCTTTCTGCAGGGCGGGGTCGGGCGCAGAGAACGCCACACCCACCGTGCAACACAGGAGTATAAGCATTGTTACGAAAACGCGCATGGGTGTAAACCTCCTTTGGCAAAATGTGACAGTACGACCGCCCTCTTTTCCGACGGTACGAGCGAGACGACATAGGGAAACGGTTATGCCACAGGAGGTGCGCGGGGAGAGGGAGTGCCCGATAGCAGGCGATAGACGGGAGAAGTATCAAGAGGAGGCTGAGTTGCTTCCTCCAGCGGCGGCGGGGACAGCAACAGCATGTGCGTGTCTGCAACACTGGTGGATTCCCACTGGCACGCCACGCACTGTACGACGCATGACAGCCCGCCGCAATGGACACTCGTTCCCTCACGAGGCGTGCGCGCAAGATGATGATGTGCAAAAGGCAACACCATCACCCACGCCATCCAGAAAAGGGCAAATACGGCAAGCCGTGTGCGCTGCATAGAGTTACTCAAGAGCCTGATATACATATTAGCATACGCTATCCGAGTGGTCAAATGTTTCAGGAGAGGGGTTTGACCTGGATGAAACCTGTATAACAATGTTGGTCTGTTTAGCTAGTCCCCAATTCCATCCATAGACTGTGGTTCACGGCTGTCAGCATTTGAGGAGAAATTTTCTTTGCTTCCCCGTGAAATCCCTTGACATGCTACGAACTTTGCATTATAATAGGGTTGTAAGCTTGCATTTGGAGGCAGGGCGATGAGAGCCTTGTGGGTATGCACAGTGCTCCTGGTGTGCTGAAGTATTACCTGTATGACGGTGAAGAGTTGGTCTGCGAGTTGAACGCAGCGGGCAATGTGGCGGCGCCGG
>JBMFOT010000118.1:0-4726 GCA_049969495.1 Armatimonadota bacterium | reverse complement strand
CGCCGCCACCACGTTGCCGGGCATACAGCCGAACGGGCGCACCGCCACGATGCCCGCCAGCCCGCGCCGCGCGAAGTCCACCGCCTTGCCGAGACTGCATATCGCCTCACCGCCGAAATCGGGGTGCACGAACTCCGAACCGAGTCGGATCACCTCGTCTGCGCTGATGTCGGGATAGTCGCCGAGCGTCTCGTGCACACTCTCCGCCAGCGTGTGCTCCTCACGTTTAGCGAGTCGATGGTTAATCCACGCGGCGAGGAAATTCACCAGATGTTCTCGGCGCAGGGTGTCCAGCCAGCGGTTGCGTTCGTTGTGCATGCCGATACAGTTGGCGTACGCGAAGAACTCGGTGGCGGGAGCCAGCCACGCTTCGCCGCCCAGCTGCTCAATGCGCCGAATCACGTCCTGGTTCGCGCCCTCATGGATGCGCACGTAGAACTCGCCTACCACCCCGATAAGCGGTCTGCGCTCCTCGCGTTTCGGTAGCTGCCGGAACTCATCCTGCGCCCGTGAGAGCAGCTCCTGAAGCGGTTCCAGGTGTCTGGTGGTCAGCAGGGAGCGAATAGCGTTCCAGCCCTCCTGTACCCGACGTTGATGTTCGGACATCATCTCGCAGATGGCGTCCAGATACTTGCGGTAGATGGCGTCCGCATCGCCGGGGTTGATGGCGTAGGGGCGTGTGCGGTAGAGCATCCTCTGGAGCAGGTCGTGTGCTACCAGCGCATCCCAGACCACCATCGCGAACAGCGTGCCCAGCCCGTTTTCTTCGTCGCCCGTGCCCAGCGTGACCATATCCACCGTGTGCAAGCCCATCCTCTCCAGAATACGCTTCTGCAGGATGTGATACATACCGAAGCGGCAGGGACCGTCACTGCTTCCCATGAAGAACGCCTCACGCTCGGGGTCAAAATCGGGCTGTTGCACGCGGTACAGGATGTCCTCGGTGGTCATGAACGCGGGCAGGCACACGTCTTCTGTGATGGCGGCTCGCGCGCTTTTGAGGGCGGGGTCGGGCGAGCGGGGAATAATCTCCGCGTCCACACCGCACGCCTGCAGCGCGGCGGCAATCACCCTCGCCCCTTCGGAAGCGTAGGGTACCCACACCTTGCGCCCGCGTGCTCGCTGCGGGCTGATAGACGAAGCACGGATAACCGGTTTCTGAGAAACAGGCTTCGTGCCGCGCACGGTGTCCGCGAACGCCTCCAGCCGGGTGATGATGCCTGCGTCGGCGGTATGCTCGTCGATCTGCAAGACGCAACATGGTTCGTTCAGCTCGTCCTTGAAGAAGGGGTTGGCGAACGAGTCGGGTCCGCAGCCGAAGTAGGTCAGCACCACCGCGCGCAGGCGGGGGTCTTCGCGTATGATCCGGGCTGTCGCCAGCTTGCGCTGTACCTGACGCGGGTTCACTGCCTTCCACGAATCGCAGATGTGCACCTCGTTAATCGGCAGGAAGTCCTGCGGGATGGGCAGAATGCCCATATCGCGTATCTTCTTGCCGATGTTGGTGTTGACCGACTCATCGTACAGCACGTACTGCCTGCCCACCACCACGAACGCCTTTTCGTTTTCGTCCAGCGAATCCAGAACCTGCAGCCCGCGCTCTTTTTGCCACTCACGGAATCGCTGCAGAGCCTCCAGCCCAGCTTCCAACGCACGGCGTGCCTCGCGTGGGCTTTTGCCCAGCTCCTTCGCCACCTGCGTGAACACGCGCTCCAGATGCCGTTTGCCACGCTGGAAGTGCAGGCGCGGGGCGAGGTACTTCACGCCCTTCTCCTCCGCCCTGCAATAGGTCTTGAGCAGCTCTGGTAGAGCTTGTAGGTAGGGACAGGTGAGCGATTTGCGGATATGTGGGTCGGGTTGTTCGACAGAGACCACACCCGGCACGAACAGGATGTCCACGCCTTTCTCCAGCAGGTTCAACACGTGTCCGTGCGCCGCCTTGATGGGGAAACAAAACTCACTGTGCGCGGTGAGTAGCCCATCGCGCACGATGTGCCGGTTGGGTTTGTCGGAGGGAACCACCTCATAGCCCAGCTCGGTGAAAAAGGCTTTGTAGAGCGGATAGTACTCGTAGAACATGCCCACGCGCGGGATGCCGATGCGTGGTGTTCCCTCCGGCGCCTTCCTGTCGTATACCTCGAACAGTTTCTGCTCGCGCTCGGCGAACAGGTCGGGCAGTTTACGCTCCGAGCGTGCACGGTTCGACGCCCCGAAGCGTTCGCACCGGTCGTTGTAGAAGAACTTGCGCCCGCCGGGTATCTGGAAGGTGTTCACGTCACACTGGTTGGCGCAACCGTGACATTCGAAGGAGCCCACCTGATAGCGTCCTTCCACCACTTGCTCGAAACCCCGGAAGCGCGACTCGGCAGGAGCCTCCAGCAGAGCCAGCCGTGCTACGCCGATAGCTCCGGTCAGGTGTGGGTAAGGCGGCACCAGTATCTTCTTGCCCAGCACGGTCTCGAACGCCGCCACCATGCCTTTGTTGAACGCTACCGCCCCCTGAAACGCCACCTTCTCACCAATCGGTCTACCGCCCACGTTCTTGCTGAGGTAGTTATGCACCGCTGCAAGACACACCGCCGCGCACAGCTCCTCCACCGGCACGCCCACCTGCTGGTAGTACACCATCGCGCTCTCGGTGAATACGGTGCACGTCCAGTCCATGTGCGGCGGATTCACTGCCTTCAGCGCGCGCTCGCCGAACTCCTCGATAGGGATGCCCAGCTTCGCCGCCTGTTTTTCCAGAAACGCCCCGCATCCCGCCGCGCAGGCTTTGTTCATTTCGTAGTCCACCACCACGTCGCCGTCCAGGCGGATGTACTTCGAGTCCTGTCCGCCTATTTCCAGAATGGTGTCTATGTCGGGCAAAAAGGCACGGGTTCCACTCGCCTGCGCAGTGATTTCGTTGCGGATGAGGTCTGCGCCGATGAAATCGCCGGTGAGGTATCGTCCAGAGCCGGTGGTCGCCGCCACCACTTTCCCCAGGCGATAGCCCCTCTGCTGAATCTGCTGGTGAATCTTCGAGATGGTGTCCCGCACCGCAGTCAGGGGGTCGCCGTCGGTGCGCCGGTAATAGCTCGCCAGCACGATGGTTTTTCCGTCGAGTTCAGTCACCAGCGCGGCTTTGGTGGATACCGAGCCGATGTCCACGCCCAGCGCAGCCACTGGAACCTCGCGCAGGAAGCCGTCTTGCGCAGGAGGCTGTAAGATTTCGGAGCGTTCAAAGCACAACGCTCCTGCACTGGCGTAGGTTACGGGGCGCACAATCTGCTCGTCCAGCACGCGAACTGCTTCGCGCAGATTCACCGCTTGCGTGGCGCACAGCGCAGCTCCCAGCGCGCCCAGCTCGCGGGCGTATTCGGGCACGAGCAGATGTTCTATACCCAGCTCTTGCTTCAGGAATCGCACCATCGCGGGGTTTTGGGATACGCCCCCGATGAACGCGACCTCGGGCTGGATGTCTTTACTGCGGACAATGCGGGTGCAGAAGTTACGACAGATTGCCTGATGGATGCCCGCAGCGATACGCTCACGCGAGGTGCCCTTCTGGTACAGGTGGACGATATCGGATTCGGTGAATACACTGCAACGCCCCGAGAGGGAAGCGGGCTTTTCGGTGTGCAAAGCAACCTGTGCGAACTCTTCGATGCTGGAGAAGTTCAGTCGCGCCGCCATGTGCTCCAGGAACGCTCCTGCGCCCGCTGCGCACCGGTCACCCATGTCGCAATCGGAGAGAATCAATCTGCCAGACTTCTCATCTCGTTCAAACAGCAACAGCTTCTGGCATTCTCTACCCATTTCAATCAGTGTGCGCACCTGCGGGTTGAATCGGTTGACCGCCGTGGTAAGCGCTACCGGTTCGTCCACCGCCTTCATGCCGAGCGCGCTGGCGACCGCCACACCGCCCGAACCTGTCAGCGCGAGCAGCACCTCTTCAGTAGAGAGTGTCTGCAACAGCTCCTCGAACAGCTCTTTGGCGCGCGTCAGGGGGCGTGCGTGCACGCGACGAATGGGGAGCCGCTGTAGAGAGCCATCAGGAAGGAAGACAACCACCTTAACCGTATCGGAGCCAATGTCCAAACCCACGCGAACCATCCGTTTACACCTCCTTCCGAGGTGAACGTCTGCATTGCTTTATTAACTATACTAAGTGTATCTCATTGTGGGGCAAATGTCAACTGGTCGCGAGGGTGTTCGGAAATTTGCGGGTACAAGCTACGTTGTTTAGCCTTGTCAAAGCGCTACGTTCTGGATAACCTCATCTCTTCCTCCTTCGCTGGGAAAGGGAATGTGCTCTATTCGTGCTGTGACCAAGCTCATACCACCTCTCGACACCCTCTCACCCACTTGACGCGCGTGTCAAACGGAGTGTAAAATGGATGTGACATTCTGCCCGTCATGAAGATAGACCAAAGATATGCATGGACGGGTGGCGATGGAAACACGCACATGGTAGTAGAAGACCTCCATGACCTTGTTCAGCTACTGGAGCAGCATCCAGAATGGCGTGCCGAGCTGAGACGGGTGCTTCTCGGTGACGAGCTGTTGCAACTCCCTGACCTCGTGCGCGAGATCCTCGAGATACTACGCCAGCACTCGGAGATACTGCGTCAGCACTCGGAGATACTGGTTGAACACTCGCGCCAGATAGCCATTTTGATAGAGGCACAGCAGCGCACGGAGCGACGCTTGGAGGAGTTGGCGGAGGCACAGCAGCGCACGGAGC
>JBMFOT010000117.1:0-4933 GCA_049969495.1 Armatimonadota bacterium | reverse complement strand
TGCGGCAGGCGTTGACCGCAACACGGTAGAGCCATGTGAACAGGCTAGACTGTCCGCGAAATCGCTTCAGGTGCACAAACGCCTGCACAAAGGTCTCCTGCGCCACATCCTCCGCCTCATCCCGATCGCCGAGCATCTGGTAGGCGAGGTTCACAATGGGATTGCGGTAGCGACGCAGCAGCTGCGCGAAGAGCTGTTCGATGTCCTCCTCGCACAATGGCTGCTGATACTCTTTGCCGGATTCCTCGTCGCACACCGCCATCCGCCTGTGTCCGTCTCTTTCCACGTGTTGGATGCACCAGAGGAAGGAAAAGTTCACCGGAAGGAACATACCTTGCCCTGTTTTGGCAGAAGGATGCTGGGGATGCCAGGTTCTACTCACGTTGTCTGGTGGAACGCCTACTTTGCTGCCTGCAATCGTTGGGGCATCACCGTAGAGGGAGCCACGTGCGCCACCTGTATCAGCATCACCCGCTGGCTATCGCGCCAGATGGGGCGCTCTCTGCCCCAGTAGACCACGAAAACGTTGCGTCCGTCCGCCGCGCGCGTCCAGTGGTCTTCGCCAACCCCTGTGCAGAGGGCGACGTATGCGCCCGGCTCCACCATCAGGTCGTCGCGGAAGATGTAGAGGCGTTCTGCCAGCGTGTGCGGGTCGGCGCAGAAGTAGCTTTCATCGGTCACCGCCCAGCCGCGCAGGTTTTCATAGCGCAGCGATTGATTGCGGATAACCACAAACTCTCTGCGCGGATGGTCCCCCGTTTCTACCCCGATCACACGAAACATCACACACCTCCCAAAAGGAAAAAGGGGTTGCGAGGGTGCCAGTACCCTCGCAACCAATGTGGCAGCCCGGTTATTAAGAGCATCCCGAAGTCGCGCCACAGTTCAGGCACTTGTAACATGCGCCATTACGCACCATGATGGAACCGCACTCCGGGCAGGGCGGTGCATCCGCCTGAAGCTGAAAGACCAGTTGTTCGGCTTCCCGAAGCGTGTGCGCCGTTTCGGGCGCCTTCTCGGCGAGACCGGTGTGGTTCTCGATGGACGCAGATTCGCCCGCAGGCTGCTGTTCCGGCGGGAGGAACTTGAGCGCGAGCCAGCGGAAGATGTAGTCCATAATGGACTTGGCGAAGCGTATCTGCGGGTTGTTGGTCACGCCCGAGGGCTCGAAGCGCATATGCGCGAACTTGTTCACCAGCGTCTCCAGAGGCACGCCGTACTGCAGAGCGAGCGAGATGGCGGTGGCGAAGCTGTCCATCAGCCCCGACACTACCGAGCCTTCCTTGCTCATGGTGATGAATATCTCGCCGGGTGTGCCGTCCGGGTAAAGTCCCACGGTGATGTAGCCTTCATGCCCGCCCACGCTGAACTTGTGAGTGATGCTCTGTCGCTCATCGGGCAGCTTGCGGCGCACCGGACGCATCTCCTGCACAGGTTGCTTCTCCAGTTGCTCGCTGGTCTTCTTCGTGCTGAGCGGCTGGGTGCGCTTGGAGCCGTCACGGTAGATAGCGATGGCTTTTACGCCCAGTTTCCACGCCTCGATATACGCCTCCATGATGTCTTCCACGGTGGCGTCGTTAGGCATGTTCACCGTCTTGGAAATCGCACCCGACAGGAAGGGCTGTACCGCACCCATCATCTTAATGTGTCCCATATAGTGGATACTGCGCTGTCCGTTGGCGGGCTTGAAGGCGCAGTCGAACACGGGCAGGTGCTCGGGCTTGAGGTGCGGTGCGCCTTCGATGGTATCGGTGCGCTCGATGTACGCCAGGATGTCCTCAATCTGCTCCTGCGAATAGCCCAGCCGGTGTAGTGCCTCCGGCACGGTGCGGTTCACAATCTTCATCATGCCGCCGCCTACCAGCGTCTTGTATTTCACCAACGCGATGTCGGGTTCCACGCCGGTGGTATCGCAGTCCATCATGAAGGCGATGGTTCCGGTAGGCGCGAGTACGGTCACCTGCGCGTTGCGGTAGCCATACTGTTCACCAAGCGACAGGGCATCATCCCAACACTCGGTTGCCGCGCGCAACAGGTCAGGCGGCACGGTCTCCTTCGCCTCGATCTTGTCCACATGCGCGCGGTGCATCCGAATCACTTCCAGCATCGGCTCGCGGTTGCGGGCATAGCCGGGGAAGGGGCCACCGCAGTCGCGGGCGATGATAGCGGATTGCTTGTACGCTTCGCCGGTCATGACGGCGGTGATGGCGGCGGCATAGGCGCGCCCCTCGTCGCTATCGTAGGGCAGACCACGAGCCATCAGCAGTGCGCCCAGATTCGCATAGCCCAATCCCAACGGACGGTAGTCATGGCTGTTTTGCGTGATTTTGGGCGTGGGGTATGCCGCGTTGTCCACAATGATTTCCTGTGCGGTAATCATGATGCGCACCGCGTGACGGAACGCCTCGATATCGAACTCGCCATCCGGCTTGCGGAACGCCATCAGATTCAGGCTGGCGAGATTACAGGAAGTGTCATCGAGGAAGACGAACTCCGAGCAAGGGTTACTTGCATATATTCGGTCCGTGTTCTTGCATGTATGCCACTTGTTGATGGTATCGTCGTACTGCAAGCCGGGGTCACCGCAAATCCAGGTGGCTTCGGCGATTTCGCGCAGCAGGTCGCGGGCGTTGTAGGTGTCTGCTACCTCGCCAGTGGTGATGTAGCGCGTCTGCCAGGGTAATCCTTTGATGGCTGCCTCCATGAACTCGTCGGACACGCGTACCGAGTGGTTAGCGTTCTGGTAGGAGACGCTATCGTAGGCACCGCCAGGCACATTGAAGCTGCCGTCGTAGCCCGCTTCGATCAGCGCCCACGCTTTCTTCTCCTCTTCTGCCTTGCTGCGGATAAATGCGAGGATGTCGGGATGGTCGGCGTTCAGAATGACCATCTTGGCGGCGCGGCGTGTCTTGCCACCGCTCTTAATGACGCCCGCAAAGGCGTCGAAGCCTCGCATGAAGGAGACGGGACCCGACGCCGTGCCACCACCCTGCAGATGCTCCCGCGAGGAGCGCAGGCGCGAGAAGTTGGTGCCCGTGCCCGAACCGTACTTGAACAACATGCCTTCGGTCTTGACCAGGTCCAGGATGCTTTCCATGCTGTCCTGTACGGAGTTGATGAAGCACGCGCTGGCTTGCGGTCGCTCGCCCGGCACGCCCACGTTGAACCACACGGGGCTGTTGAACGAAGCCTTTTGCATCAGCAAGAGGTGGATGAGTTCTTTGTGAAAGGTATCCGCGTCCTCTTCGGTAGCGAAGTAGCCATCTTTGCGTCCCCATGCGGCGATGGTGTCTGCAACGCGCGAGATAAGCTGGCGCACGCTGCGTTCGCGCTGGGGGCTACCGAGCAGTCCTCGGAAGTATTTGGAAGCCACCACGTTGGTAGCCAGCTGGCTCCAGAACTCCGGCACTTCCACGTCTTTCTGCTCGAAAATCACCTCACCGCGTTCGCCAGTGATAGAGGCGGTGCGCAGTTCCCAGCGCACTTCATCAAAAGGATGCACGCCGGGGCGGGTGAAGTATCGTTCAACGTGCAAACCGGGTGCAGACTTCTCCTGAACAGCAATGGCCGCATCTTCTGCCGGCGGGGAAGTCTCTTCGATAATCTCCAGCTCGAAGTGTTCTCTCGTCGGTTCCATGGTTTAACAACATGCCTCCTTGTAAAAACTGAGCCTCTGGTGCGGCGCTATTTTTGCCGCCGCTGACGGGTGAGCATGTTCACCAGCTCGCGGAACTGCGTCGCGTCCTCGAACTGACGGTAGACGGAGGCGAAGCGCACGTATGCCACCTGGTCCAATTGCTTCAACCGCTCCATCACCAGTTCACCGATTTCCGAGGATTTGACCTCACGCTCTCCGCGATTGATGAGCACCTGCTCGATGTCGTTGGCGATCTCCTCGAGGGCGTCGATAGAGATCGGGCGTTTTTCGCAGGCGACCTGCATCCCGCGCAGCACCTTGTTGCGGTCAAACGGCTCCCGTCGTCCGTCGTTTTTCACCACCATGAGCTTCAGCTCCTCGATCTCTTCAAAGGTGGTGAATCGCCGACCGCACGCCAGGCACTCTCGCCGTCGCTTAATCGCCTCGCCATCGCGTATCGGACGCGAATCCAGCACCCTGTCCTCGGGGTGACCGCAGTATGGGCACTTCACGTTGTCACTCCCCCTTGCCGGCAATGGGGTATTGCCCAGATATTGGGCTACACTATATATATCACACAAGATATAGGGGTGTCAAGGGGTTTGACGGGGATTTTGAAAAAAATGATGCCTCCTGTCCAGCAGATCCGTGAGCTTTCCTTCTCGTCCTCTTGACAAAAACACGGATTTCTGGTAGATTCTTATTCGCAAGGTTCCCCGGTAGCTCAGCTGGCAGAGCGGGTGGCTGTTAACCACTAGGTCGCAGGTTCGAGTCCTGCCCGGGGAGCCAATTTTGGTGTCTGAGAGCGTATCTCAGATTCGCATAAAGAAAGTGGCCCTATTTCGGGTGGACGCCCGTAGGGGGCTATTTTTATGCTGTCCGTGGCAAGGGTGGCCTTGTGGAGGGCGAGGCTCAAGGGTTCCTTCTGTTGGTAGGGCTGGATGTGATCAAAGACATCCGTAAATTTATTCAAGGCAAGCATTACTAATTCTTGAGTGACAGACTCCCTTTCTATTTCCTCGATCATCTCTTCTAACGCTTGGATGCCAGTCTCAATCTCCTTCCTTCTTTTGCCTAACTGATCCAGCTTGTCTTTGAGGAAAAGACTGCTGTCTTCGCTTGCCAGGGATGCCCACTTATTCATAATGCCATCGGCAAAATTCTTGATCTCCGTAAGCTCCTTCTGTAGGAGCGTTTTTTGCTCTTTAAGTTGCGGGAGTTCCTTCTGCAATTTTTCGTTGGAGGATTTAATGATGCTCTCCATGATGTCTTTTTTGGTGGAAAGGTCTTTGATCC
>JBMFOT010000116.1:0-4982 GCA_049969495.1 Armatimonadota bacterium | reverse complement strand
GGAAAAATTCTCGGTTCGCTGCGAAAAAGAGTCGTCTACCTCCTTCGTGGAGATACCAAACCGGAGGTAGACGACTCTGTCGTGACAATAAATATCGCGCGTTACCTCATCTGACCCCAGCCGCTGCCAGCACCGCACGCTTCACTACCGCCTCCGCCAGAGGCACTTTGTACGCGTTGTGCTCCAACGGGGTCGCCTGCTCCACTGCCGCT
The DNA here is from genome assembly GCA_049969495.1 of Armatimonadota bacterium. Taxonomy (GTDB): domain Bacteria; phylum Armatimonadota; class HRBIN16; order HRBIN16; family HRBIN16; genus HRBIN16. Next base: position 4,770 of record JBMFOT010000116.1, on the reverse strand, counting down.
TTGCCCGCAGCAGTGGCGGTCTGCACGGTTACCGGTTTGCCGACCAGTACCTTCGCCGCGGCTTGGCTTTCGTAAGGCACGGGCGCAACCCCGCCCAACACCACCGACGCCGCACGGCATACCTCGCCCTGCATCTGCAACACCACCGCCACCGAGACCAGCGCCCAGTCAAAGGAATCCTTCTCGCGTATTTTTAGGTAGGTGCTGCGCGTGCCCGCCTGCGGCTTGGGAACGGTAATCTGCGTCACCACCTCGCCCGGTTGCAGCACGTTCTCTCCCTTCAGGTTCTTGTCGGGCATCTGGAAGAAGTCCCTCAGTGCGACCGTACGCGTGCCCTTCGCCCCAGCGATGGTCACCTTTGCCCCCAGAGCCATCAGCGCGGGAGCGCAATCGCTGGGATGCACAATGTAGCAGGGACCGGGGCTGATAATCGCATGGTAGCGGTTATCCCCGCGCACCGCGTAACACTGGTCGCCGCCCTTCTTCAGGCAGTGCACGTGTGGGTCGCGGAAATACCAGCAGCGCGGTCGCTGACACAGGTTGCCGCCGAGGGTGCCTACGTTGCGGATTTGAGGAGTAGCCACCGACTCCGCCGCCTCCGCCAGCGCGGTGTAATCGCGCCGAATGACTGGGTGCCCGGCGATGTCGGAGAGCGTGACCAGTGCACCGATTTGCAAACCGGTGCTCATCTCCTTGATGTCGCCCAAACCGGGTAGGCTCTTCAGGTTGACAAGATGCTCCGGCTCGAACAAACCGTCCTTCATCGCCCCCAGAATATCCTGCCCGCCCGCAATTGCCATCGTGCCCCGCTGAGAAAGCAGGCGCACCGCGTCGGCGACCGTCTTCGGTTGGTGATATACAAAAGCCTTCATCTCGTCCCTCCTACACTTTGCCCAGCGCTTCCAGTACTCTGGCAGGGGTAATCGGCAGCGAGTGGATGCGTTTCCCGATGGCGTTGAACACCGCGTTGCCGATGGCGGCGGCCGTGGGAATCACCGGCGGTTCGCCCATGCCCGATACCTTCCCTGTGGGGTTATCGTACACGATAACTTCGATGTCGGGCATATCCAGCGAGCCGGGCAGTTTGTACTCCTCGAGATTGGCATTGAGCATCCGACCGGTCTGCTCGTCGAACAGCCTCTGCTCGAACAGCGCCATCGCCAGCCCCTGCGTTACACCGCCGTAAATCTGGCTCTCCACCGCCAGGCGGTTCAACACCAGCCCACAGTCCTGAATCGCCACAATTTTGACCACGCGCACCTTGCCGGTTTCGGTGTCTACCTCCACCTCCGCGAACTGGCATCCGGCAACGCCGCTACTCTGCAGGTTGGCGTTCCATTCGCCCTGCACCTCGATGCCTTCCTTGCCCAGCAGGGCGCACGCCTGCTTCCACGTGAGTGACTTCTCTGCGCTGCCCCGCGCCGTCAACTTGCCGTCTGCCAGCATGATGTCGGCGGGGTTCACCTGCAGATGCTGCGATACCACCGCCACCAGGCGTTCCTTCGCCGCCATCGCCGCCATCTTCACCGCCGGGGCGACTGAAGCGGTGGTGGTGCTGCCTCCGCTGGCGCCAGAGTACCCATAGTCGGTATCGCCGATCAACGCCTTGACCTGCCTTACCTCCAGCCCCAGCTCCTCCGCCACGATAGCCGCCACGTAGGTGCGCGTGCCCGTGCCGAGGTCCTGCGTGCCCAGGCGTACCTCCACGCTGCCGTCGGGGTCAATGCGCACGGTGGGACGGCTGCCCGCGCCTCCACCGCCTCCCCATATCGCGCTGGCAACGCCCAGCCCACGCTTCACCACGCCCGGAGCCTGACCTGCCACCCGATTGCGCCGATGCCAGCCGATGCGCTCCGCGCCCAGCCGGTACTCCGCCTGACGTACGGGGTTCGGGTCGTTCTTCAGGCGAAACTCCAGCGGGTCCATGCCCAGTTTGTGCGCCAGATCGTCCATCGCCGATTCCATGATGAACGACGCCTGTGGGTGCCCGGGTGCACGCAACGCAGCGGAGGCGCCGATGTTGGTGGCGATATCATAGTGGCGGGTGCGCACGTTGGGAACAGGGTAGATATACGGCAGGGGGATACCGCTACCGCCCCCTACTCCACCGCTGCCGTAGCTTTCGCTCTCCCAGGCAATCAGCTGTCCATCGCGCGTGGCGGCGATTTTCACCTTTGCGGTCACGCCCGGTCCGTAGCCGGTAGCCAGCTGCTCCTCCTCGCGCTCCAGCATCAGTTTCACCGGCGCGCCCGCACTCTTTGCCAGCCGAGCGCAGATAACGCCTTCCGCCCGCGCGCCAAACTTGCTCCCGAAGCCACCGCCCATGTGCTCGCAGATAACGCGCACGTTGCTTGCGGGGATGCCCAGTGCGCCCGCCAGCTCGTCGCGCACCGAGAAGATGCCCTGTGTGGACGCCCACGCGACCAGCTTATCGCCCTGCCAGTGGCACACTAGTCCATGAGGCTCCAGACAGCAGTGCGAACGGGCTGGCACGCTGTAGGTGGCTTCATGCACCACCACGTCACTGCGTCGGAAGGCGGAGTCCACGTCCCCTCGTTCGCGTGGGTTGCCCTCGCTGACGTTCTGACCGCCATGCACGCGCGGTGCGCTCGGCTCTCGGGCGGTTTCGGGCGTCACCACAAAGGGCAACGGCTCATATTCCACTTTGATCAGCTTCAGAGCGTCGCGCGCCACCTGTTCGCTCACCGCGGCGACCGCTGCCACCTCCTCGCCCACGTACTTCACCTCGCGCGTGAGGTCGGTAATCACCGCCTTCACACCGGGCAACCGCTGCGCCTGCGAGGCGTCTATGGAGCGAATGCGCGCATGGGGATACGGAGAGCGCAGAATCTTCCCGTAAAGCATGCCCGGCAGCTGGATGTCGTAGGTGTACTTTGCCCTGCCGGTCACCTTATCCACACCCTCTACGCGCGGGATACGCTTGCCCAGCCAGCGCATGTTCCGGGGGTCGCCCCATGTCGCCTCGATGTCCGGTACCTCTATCTCCACCTCGCGGGTCTCCCCGTTGACGGTGATGGTGGTCTTGATTCGCTTCGTCTTCTGCTGTGGCATGGCGTTAGCCTCCTCTGCTCATGCTTTGCACCGCGGCGAGTGCCGCTTCGAAGATGCGGTTGTAGGTACCACAACGACAGATGTTGCCCGCACACGCCTCTTTCACCTGCTGAGCGGTCGGCTGAGGTGTCTGATCCAGCAACGCCTTCAGCGACATGATGAAGCCGGGCGTGCAGAAACCGCACATGAGGGCATCGCGCTCCACGAACGCCTGCTGAACCGGATGCAACTGCTCACCCTGAGCCAGGCTCTCTACGGTTTCAATCTTTTTGCCCTGCGCATCCACCGCCAACACCGAGCAGGCGTACACCGGCCTCCCATCCAGCAGCACGGTGCACGCTCCACAGCTGCCCCTATCGCACACACGTTTGGTACCCGTCAGCCCCAGATGGTCGCGCAAGGCGTCCAACAGGGTGACGCGCGGCTCCAGCTGCAGGGTGTGCTCCTTTCCGTTCACCTGCAGAGTCACCGCCACAGTTCCGCGCAGCTCCGTCGCCCCGCCCGGCGGTGACTGTAAGGTCTGCGCCTGCGCCCGCTTCGCCCGTCGCTCCTCCAGGATCGCCCCAGAGGAGAGCAAGCTCGCCATCGCTGCGGTCACGCCGAGGTTGCGCAGGAACTGTCGGCGGGAGGTGTCTACCTCTTCGGGGGTATGTTGGGGTAACTTTTCACGCTCCTCGTCCATTCGCCGAAAACCTCCTCCTCTTTTTCCGATTCGCGAACGGCGCATCGCCTTCTGCTTAAACGATACAGGTAAGAAAAGTTTAGCGGATAAAAAGGCTGGAGTCAAGATTCCAGCCCTTTCGCGGAGGGCCATGCTCCGTTGTGACCGGACGTAGCTACTTGTGCCTGTACCTGCCCGACGCCGGCGGTTTTCTCTCCGGAACATCAAACCGGGTGGGCACAGGCAACTTCTCTAAATCGCCGGGGTTCACTCGCCAGTCACGCACCGCCGAACGATTCAGGCGGAATGTGATGCTCTTATCTGCCTTCACCCACTGGTTCACCGGCGCATCCAGCACCTTGCCGCTACGCAGACTGTCAACCCGCGAGAAGGCGTACACTTCGATATGCGCCAGACGCCAGTCCGCCGCTATCGCCGCCCCCAGCGTGTCCAGAAAACCACGACGGGGAACCCCTGTTTTCTCGTCGGCCTCGCCTGCGAACTTGTCCAGCAGCTTATCGCGGTCGGACGCGCTTTCATCGTCGCTCTCCCACAGCGACAGCGCAAGGCTCAACATTCCCGAACCTTTGGGGAGTCGCACCGTCTGGAAGGCATACCCGATGTTGCGTGACTCCTTGTCGTCCACATCGTCGTACGGTCCGGCGCGATGTTTCTGCACATTGCCGGGCAGAGGAACCAGCAATGCCAGCACAAAAGGCTCATCGGAGTTACTGCCCCGGTCCCATTTGCTCTCGGCGTTGCAGTACAGGCGGTCGAGGCGGACTTGATACTCCGCCCATTCGCTCGTGGCATCGCTGCCCTCCCGCACTTTGCGAATGGTGCCGTACACGGTGTATTTGCCCTCGCCTCCACCGTTGAGGTAGACGGAGAACTCGGAGCCTCCCGTGCCGACGCCCGCCAGTTCCTCTGCCGTCCACACTTTTTTGCTGGTAGCCACATGGTCGGCGTTGCCGCCAATCAGGCTGAGCAGGAAGGTGCGCGGGTTCGAAACCGCCCACTCTACGCCCTCCACGAAC
>JBMFOT010000115.1:0-5066 GCA_049969495.1 Armatimonadota bacterium | reverse complement strand
TACCAGCTGGTGCGCGCAGTTGTCCACGATGATGTGCGTGGCTTCGATGTCGGGGTACTCGGGCGCAATCTCTTCAAAGGTGCGCTTCAACATCCCCTCGGTGAGCTTCATGATGTTGGACTTGGTGGCGCAGTGCACCTTTTTGCGCCCCTCTGCCCGAGCCAGCTCGAAGGCAAAACGCACAATCTTCTCGCACCCCTTGCGCGAAATCAGCTTCAAACACTGCGCCACACCAGGCGTCTGCATGTGCTCGATGCCTGCGTACAGGTCCTCTACATTCTCGCGCACCACCACCAGATCGATGCCTCGCCCGCTGTAAGGGGTGGGCACATTGGGCATTTCGCGCACGGGACGCACGTTGGCGTAGGTCTCGAACAGCTTGCGCAGGGTTACGTTTGCGCTTTTCTCACCGTACCCAACAGGGGTCTCCAGTGGACCCTTCAAGACCACGCGCGTCTTACGGATGGACTCGATGGTCTCCGGCGGCACACCGCTTTCCAGACCCTTCTTGAACACACCGGCACCGGCTTCGCGCATCTCCCACTCTACCGGCACGCCTGTGGCTTCAATCAGGCGCAGAGCAGAGTGGATGCACTCGGAACCGACGCCATCGCCTGGAATCACCGTAATCAGCTTCTTGCCAGATGGTGTCATATGCACGCTCATCTCTTCCCTCCGGTTACAGGAATGCACCGTACACTGTGTATTTAGAGGTGTTAACGGGGATTTCCTCGTATAATGAAAACGGTGAGCATATGGGAAACACCTTTGGACATCTCTTTCGCGTCACGACCTTCGGTGAGTCGCACGGGGGAGCGGTGGGTGTTGTTATCGACGGCTGTCCTCCGCGTGTAGCCATCTCGGCAGAGGAGATTCAGCGCGAACTGGACAGGCGACGTCCGGGGCAGAGCAGGCTGGTCACTCAGCGACGTGAAGGCGATGCCGTGCATATCCTCTCCGGTGTGTTTGAAGGCAAAACGCTCGGCACGCCCATCTGCCTGCTGGTGTGGAACGAGGATGCCCGTCCCGAAGCGTACGAGTCCTTCAGAGAACTCTACCGCCCTTCTCATGCCGATTATACCTATGACGCCAAGTACGGCATTCGCGACTGGCGGGGCGGGGGACGCTCCAGCGCACGCGAGACCGTCGGGCGGGTGGCGGCGGGGGCGATTGCCAAAAAGATACTGCGTGAGCAAGGGGTGGAGATTGTGGGCTGGGTGGAGAAGATACACACCCTGCGCGCAGTGGTAGACCCCGATACGGTCACGCTGGAGCAGGTGGAGGCGAACCCCGTACGCTGTCCCGACCCGGCGATGGCGCAGGCGATGGCGCAGGCGATTGAAGAGGCGCGCAAACGGGGCGATTCGCTGGGTGGGGTGGTAGGCTGTGTGGCGCGAGGGGTTCCGCCCGGCTGGGGCGAACCGGTGTTCGATAAGCTGGATGCCGACCTCGCCAAGGCGATGCTATCCATCCCCGCCGCGAAGGGATTTGAAATCGGCTCCGGCTTCGCCGGAACCGACCTCACCGGCTCCCAGCACAACGACCCCTTTTACATAGACGACACCGGCAGGGTGCGCACCCACACAAACCGCTCTGGCGGTGTGCAAGGCGGAATCTCCAACGGCGAGAACATCGTGATTCGCGTGGCGTTCAAGCCAACCGCTACCATCATGATGCCGCAGGAGACGGTAAACGTGCGCCGCGAGCCGGCGATATTGCAGGCAAAAGGCAGGCACGACCCCTGCGTATTGCCCCGCGCCGTGCCCATCGTGGAGGCGATGATGGCACTGGTGCTGGTAGACCACTACCTGCGCCACCGCGCCCAGTGTGGAGGTGAATAATGAGCCGAAGAAGCCAGCAAGAAGTTATGCAGACTCTTGAGAGGCTACTGCACGCCATCTACTGTCAAGATATCGATACCTATCGCGAGCTGGTGGCGGATGATGTCTCCTCGTTTGAGGCGGAAACGCCTGCACGTATCGACACGCTGGACTTCCACCTGCACTACATGCGCCAGCAGAAGGTGGTGCGCCCTCCCTCCGCGCAATATCGTCTGGACATCGTGAACCCGCGCGTGCAGGTTTACGGCAATGTTGCTATCGCCACCTATACGCTGGTGGTCACCCGCTCGGGAGAGAACGGTATCCTCTTCACTACCACCAATGAGACGCGCGTGTTCGTGCGCGAGGACGGCCGCTGGCTGATGGTGCATTTCCACAAAACGCCGGTAGGAAGCTATACTGCGTAAACCACCCTAATCCATTAACCGCTCCGCTAACCGCTCCGCGAGCGCGCCGCCTTCCATCTGCAGGCGGTACATGCGGGCATACCAGCCGTCTATCTCCAGCAACTCCTCGTGATTGCCCGTCTCGATAACGCGCCCTTCGTCCACCACCAGAATGCGGTCGCAGTCGCGAACCAGTGAGAGGCGGTGCGTGACGATAACCGTCGTGCGCCCCTGCATCAACCGCTCCAGCGCGGCTTGAATCAACGCCTCCGATTCCGGCTCTACGGAGGCGGTGGCTTCGTCCAGCAGAAGCACGCTCGGATTCGCCAGAAACGCCCGGGCGATACAAATGCGTTGTTTCTGTCCCCCTGAGAGCTTCACCCCTCGCTCGCCGACAAGGGTGTCGTAGCCGTTGGGCAGGTCGCAAATGAAATCGTGCGCGTTTGCCAGCCGTGCAGCGGTTTCTATCTCCTCATCGGTAGCATCCAGCCTGCCGAAAAGGATATTGTGCCGTACGGTGTCGTTGAACAGGAACGGCTCCTGGGTAACCAGTGCAATATGGCGACGAAACGCCTGCTGTTGTAGCCGACGTAGGTCGTGCCCATCCAGACTGATAACCCCTTCCTGTGGGTCATAGAGGCGCAGCATCAGATTCAGGATGGTGGTTTTTCCGGTGCCGCTGGGTCCCACAATGCCGATGCGTTGCCCCGGCAGCACCTCAAAAGAAACATCCCGCAGGATGGGGCGTTCAGGGGTGTAGGAGAAACTCACCCTGTCGAAACGGATATGACCCTGCACCGTGTCGAGGGCGATGGCATCGGCGGCGTCGGTAATCTCTTCAGGAGCATCCAGCACCTCAAACACGCGCGAGGCGGCGGCGATAGCACGCTGAATCGTCTCGTTGACCTGCGCCAGCGAGAACACGGGCGCAAACAGCTGCCACCAGTAGCCACGATATGCCACCAGCCCGCCGATGGTGAACTCGCCCTTTAGCACAAAGTACGCTCCCGCTCCCACCATCGCGATATTGCTCAGAAAGCCAACGGTCATCACGCCGGGGAAGTATACCGAGCGCACCTTTACCCCTTTTAGGCTGGTGGCGGTGTACTCCGCGTTCACCTGCTGGAATCGTTCCTGCTCGTACGCCTCCCGCGCGAAGGCTTTCACAATCAGCACGCCCAGCAGGTTCTCCTGCAGTTTGGCGGAGAGGTCGCCCAGCCTGTCACGGATGGCGCGATACAACCCCTTCACGCGCAGGTTGAAGAACCACACCATCACCGCCACCACCGCCAGCGGCAACAGCGTGAGCGTGCCCACTTTCCAGTTCAGCCACACAATGATGCCCGCCACCCATATCAGGCTCAGCGCGTTGCCCAGGATGTTGTCCACACCGTTGATGACCACTTCCTGCAGAGTGTCCACGTCGCCGATGACGCGCGCTATCAGGTCGCCGCTCTTGCGGTCGTGGTGATAGCGTACCGACTGACGCATCAGCTTGTCGTGCAGACGATTGCGCAGGTCTGCCACAAACCTTTGCCCAGCCACCCCCAGCAGGTAGGTGCGCGCCGCAGACAAGCCCATGCCTACCAGATGCACCGCCAGCATCACCAGCATCGCGGGAAGCAGGTGCCCCACCTTGCGGTTCAGTATCACCTCGTCCACCACATACTTCCACACCAGCGGGTGGAACATCTGGGCAGGTGTGGCAAGCACCAGGCAGGCCAATCCCACAATGATGGGAACCAGGTACGGACGCATCAAGCCCAGTAGACGCCAGAACATTTCCTCTAAACGCCTCCCTCACAGCCTTCCATACGCTATCTTACCCGAAGAGAGGTGCATCTGGAAGCGGACAAGCCACAATTTGCTCGCAAATTTGTTGTATCCCCCTCAAAATTACTGGACATGTTTTTGCAGACGCGCTATAATGAGTGTGCACAGCATTATATAACGCTGACTTCAGCGAAAGGAGGCCTTTGCGATGAAACGTGTTCTGTCTCTCGCCACGTTGACGTGCCTCGTGGTCGGGGTGCTTGGTCTTGCCGTGTCTTCCCACGCCCAGGTACAGCTCAAGCTTCTACGTAGCTTTAACGTATCCACGCTGTTCGACGGTTCCGCCGCCTCCGGAGGCGACGGGGTTATCGACGTTGCGTTCGACGGCGCGAACGCTTACCTGACAGGCTTTCGGGCGCAGGCGGGCCCGGGTCCGGTCGGTGTCATCCGGGTGGACAACGTGCTGGACTTGCCGAGCGGCAATCTCGGCTTTGGGGCTGGTGTCACCAAGATTATCGGTGTCACCGCCGCCGGTGGCTCACGGGATACCCGGCTCGTGTACCACGATGGTTTTCTGTATTTTGGCTACGGGTTGGGGCATAGCACGAACCCCGATACCGCCATCCGCAAATACGATACAAACGGATTACTGCAGTTCACGTGGTCAGGGGATGGGTTGCTATCGCTGGCGGAATTGAGTGTTGCCCGCTACGACACCATCGCGATAGACCCCGGCTTTGGTGGTTCGGGGGCATCTTTAGCGGTAGCTCCGTTGAACACTGGCTCTGTACAGGCAGTGCGCAGGGTATCCCTGCCGATGGGCACGGTACTGGGCACGAGCAACGCCGTCGTGCCCACTTTCATGCGCGACATCGACTTTGCGCCCAATGGCGACCTGTACATGCACCGTGCTTCCACCGATGCCAACGACGGCATTTTCAAAGCGGTGCGCACAGGTGTGGATAGTTATCAGACGCCTGTGCGCATCGTCTCCTTTGACGCGGGCAACTTCCAGCAAGGTACTGTGACCTATGTGCCTTTCTCGGCAGTGTATCCCACGCTGAGC
>JBMFOT010000114.1:0-5089 GCA_049969495.1 Armatimonadota bacterium | reverse complement strand
CGGCAGCATCCGGCCGGACCCGGTACTGCCCGTGCTGCGCCAGCAAGTGGAGATGCGAGGAGGATGCATCCCGCCGGAACTGGTCGTTTACGCAGGACGCACGCCTGAAGATGGCGCACGGGCGGCACGTCTGCTAGTTGCCCAATACCTACGTCCGACGGCAATCTTTGTGCGAACCGATGTGCTGGCTATCGGCGCCATGCAGGCGATACGCGAAGCGGGATTGCGCATCCCAAAGGACATCTCGGTAGTGGCACACGACGATGTGCCGTTTGCGCAGTTTACCGACCCGCCGCTGACCACGGTACGTGTGGACTACGAGGAACTGGGCAAATCGGCGGTGGAGATGTTGCTGGCGATGCTGGAGCGAAGGGAATCTGTCGAGTTGCATCGGACAGTGCATACCTCGCTGGTGCAGCGCGCCACGGTCGCACCGCCTTTGCATCATCAAACCACATCCCATACAGGAGGTATCTGACACCATGCGCAAGTCAACTGGTTTCACTCTCATCGAGTTGCTCGTCGTCATCGCGATTATCGCGATACTGGCGGCGATCCTGTTCCCTGTGTTCGCCCAGGCGCGCGAGCGAGCGCGTGCGGCAAGCTGTCTGTCCAACATGAAGCAGTTTGGTCTCGCCATCCAGATGTACAAGCAGGATTATGACGAGACCTATTCCGGACCGTATATCTACGAAGGAGCATGGGGTGACTGTAACGTGCTGGTTTGGTTCCCCGACCTGCACATGCCCTACGTCAAAAACCGCCAGCTGAAGGTGTGCCCCTCCGGCAGGGAGTACACGACCTTCGCAGCGCCTTCTACGATGGACGAACCGGGCACCTGTGGCTGGGGCGATCCGGGCAATGGGCGCTACTACTTCAGCTACAAGTGGAACAGTATCTGGGCATGGCCCTGCACCGACCCCAACCCAAACTGGAGCTGGTCCAAATTCGGCTTCAAGCACTACCTATCGGATGGCGCGGTAGAAGAACCTGCCAACACCATCCTGCTCGTGGATGGCGCGTGGCCCGAAACGTGGGCAGACTGCGACGCCGACCCGATATGGAACCATCAGGACGTGTGGTGGGGACCGCCGACCCTCGTCTATCGCCACTTTGATGGCTTCAATGCGACGCACGGCGATGGACATGCCAAGTACTACCGCAAGGCGTCCACCCGATGGGGGCAGTGGACAGTGCAGGCAGGGGATTAGCGATGGCATCGCCTCTCAAACGTGAAGTATCGCCGGTGGCGGCGGTCATCGTCGTCGTGGTGGTTTTGGCGCTCGTAGTGGGGGCATACTGGTACCTCTCTGGCGGCAGTGCTCTCTCTGAGCGCAACAAACCACCTGCTCGTCCCTTGCAGCCGCCATCCAACCTGATGATGCCTGGCGGCGCAGGGGTGGGGGCTCCACCGGCTCCGTCTCCTCGCTGACCCGGCGGGTGCCGCAGGCTAAAGTCTGCGGCAATGCGAATCTGTGCGGAGGGGCGCGCTTCGTCGCGCCTATAGGGGTGGGATCGGCGTGCCCCTCCAAAGCGAGAGCATTTTTTGGGGTTTCAATGCGCATCGCCTTACGAGAAAAAACGACCCCTGCCCAAACGGTCATCGGCGCACAGCCAGCTATGCTTCCCATCCGCTGGTGGACGGTGATGCTGGGACTGGTGCTCATCGTGCCCAACAACTACTGGGTGGTCTACATGGAAAAGGTGCGCACCGGCCCCTATCCCACCACCATCTCCATCTTCGCCAACTGCGTGTTTCTGCTGGTCGTGTTGCTGATGGTGAACGCGCCGTTGAGGCGGTGGTTGCCGCGTGTTGCTCTGAATCGCGCCGAACTGCTCACCGTCTATTCCATGCTCTGTCTGGGTTCTGCGCTGGCGGGATTGGACATGATACCCGTGCTCGTGCAGATGATGGGGCATCCCTTCCAGTTCGGCAACGAGTCCAACGGCTGGCTGAACACCTTTGGTAAGTACCTCCCGCGCGAGCTGATGGTGACTGACGTAGACGCCCTGCGCGGATACTATCAGGGCAACGACACCCTGTACCGCTGGGAGCACCTTCGGGCATGGTTGCCTCCCGTGTTGCGCTGGATGGCGTTCATCCTCGCGCTGTTGTTCGTGATGTTGTGCCTCAGCAACCTGCTGCGCAAGCTGTGGGTGGAGCGTGAGCGACTGACCTTTCCCATCGTCATCCTGCCCCTGCAGATGACCGACGAGCGCGTTCCCTTCTGGCGCAACGGCTTGCTGTGGGCGGGCATCCTGCTGGCAGGTGGAATTAACGTGCTGAACGGCTTGAACTACATGATACCCTCGCTGCCCGCCATCAACGTGAAGCATCAGGATTTGCTGCCGTACATCACCCAGAAGCCCTGGAACGCCATCGGCTGGACGCCTTATTCCTTCTATCCGTTCGTCATCGGGCTGGGCTACCTGCTGCCGCTAGACCTGGTGTTCTCTTGCTGGTTCTTCTACATCTTCTGGAAGGCGGAGCTGGTAGTCTCCAACGCGATGGCGTGGGATACTATTCCCGACTTTCCCTTCATTCGCGAGCAAGCGTTCGGCGGCTACATGGCGATACTGGTGTTCCTCACGTGGACGGCAAGAGGGTATCTGAAAGCGGTCTGGCAAAAGGCATGGCGCGGTACGGGCGAACTCTCCGATGTTGAAGAGGCGATGTCCTATCGCGCGACATTGATCGGTCTGGCGGCGGGGCTGGCGTTTCTGGTGGGCTTTTTATGGTATTACGGCATGTCGCCGGTGTGGGCGGCACTGGCGGTGGCTATCTACTTCGCGCTAACGCTGGCGGTGATGCGCATAAGGGCAGAGCTGGGTCCGCCCGTACACGACCTGCACTTCTCCGGTCCCGACCACGTGATTACCCGTGCGTTTGGCACAGGGGCGTTAGACGGGCGCAGTCTGGCGGTGCTGAACTTCTTCTACTGGTTCAACCGCGCGTATCGCAGTCACCCTGCGCCGATTGTGATAGAGAGCCAGCGCATCGCCGGTTCGGCAAACGCCTCTCAGCGGAGGATGGCGGTCGCGCTCATGCTGGCGGTGCTGGTGGGTGGGTTGTCCTCTTTCTGGGCGTTTGTGCATTGTGGTTACCAGTTGGGCACGGCGAGCAAATTCTTTCAGGGCATCTGGTTCGGCAACGAGGCGTACAACCGTCTTGCCACCTGGATAGGCAGTCCGAGCAAGCCCAACCCGCAGGCGAACTGGGCGATGGCGATTGGCTTTGGCATCTGTTCGCTGCTGATGTTTCTGCGTCTGAAGCTGCTGTGGTTTCCTTTTCACCCTATCGGCTTCGCCATCTCCGGCTCGTGGAGCATGAATCTGGTATGGTTGCCTCTGTTCATCGCGTGGCTGGTCAAATGGCTGGTGTTGCATTACGGTTCCCTGCGCACCTACCGCCGCCTGGAGCCGTTCTTTCTGGGCTTAATGCTGGGCGAGTTCATTGTGGGCAGTATCTGGAGCCTGCTGGGAATGCTTACCGACCTGCCCACGTACAGCTTCTGGGGGGCGTAGGGCTACTCCCCCAACGGTATCGGGAACCGCCTCGCTAAGTCGTGGTGGCGGTAAAAATGCTTCCCTTCTGGAGGGCGAACCTCCCGGTGAGCCGAACATTTTGCATCACACGGCTCGGACGGAGCCTCGCCCTCCCCAGGAGAGGATTGAAAGAACGAGGGCTACTCGTCCCCCATTGCGCCGAAGTTACGCACCAGCACGCCGAAGTCGAACAGGGTGACCTCCTCATCCCCGTCCAGGTCGGCGTCGGGGTTCCAGTTGCTGTCGCCCGGCACGCTACCGAACGCGGCTACCAGCGCGCCGAAGTCGAACAGCGTCACCTCGTTGTCGCCGTCGATGTCGCCGTTGGTCAACGAGACGTCCACTCCGGTCACGTCGGCGTCCACTACTGTCACGTTGGGCACCACCGCTCGCAGCCAGTGGCTGGGCTTGAATGCCACGTCATACGTGCCCGGTGTGACGTTGAGGATGGCGTAGTTACCTGCCGAATCGGTGAACAGCGTTTCGGTACGCACCGGCACTCCACCCTGCCGCAGCTGCGCATCGATGGGCACCTGCGTGACATCGCCACCGAAGTCGCGCAACTCGATGTTACCGCTGATGGCGAACGCCCTGCGCAGGAGGTTGCCGTTCCACTTGATGTTGCCGAACACCGCCGTTCCGCCGTTATTGGGGTTGCCTGCCTGAATGTTCACCTGCAGGTAGCCGCCCGGGCTGACCCAGTTCTTCTGCACGATAATGTTCTGGTCAGCCAGCGCCAGCGCGGGACTGCTCAGCTCGTTCGCCATGTAGATGACCTTGTACTTGCCATCGGTGTCCTTGAAGAAGCGGATGCCCAAATGGATAGTGTCGCCGGAGTTGTACGACAGGTCAAACCGGTAGAACGGGAACGGGTACCCGAACGCTACCACCTCGTGGGCGTCGGTGTTCACCATGAACTGCAGTTCGGAATAGCCCCAGGGCATTCCTATCCGGGCAAAGCCCCCTGCCTCCTTGCGCGGCGTGACCGGCGTGCCCGTGAGCGTCAGGTCGTACTCCAGTATCCACTCTTCATCAAGGGGGATTTGCAACGGATTGACTCCGTCGGCAGATACAAACCACGCATGGCGGTTGGCGAACTCGGGTGGTCTGCCGTCCCCATCGAGCTTGGTGTCCGACAGGATAACCGTGGGGAGATTTTTTACGTGGTTGCTGATAGAGTCCGAGTCATCGTTGAACACCCTGTCGAGAATCACCACGTCGTTGGGCTGCGCACCTGCCCAGACAGACAGCCCCAGGCAGAGCGCAACCAGAAGCGCAAACCTTTTCATCTTCCTTCCTCCTTTCTATTTGCGAAGCCTGCGTCTTGCAGGCGTTCATCCCAAGCCACTGCAAAAAACCACCGTTTTGCTATCCATTAACCGGTAAACCTTCTGGAAAGAGTGTATCACATCCTGCAGAAAAAGTCAATGGGAGCTGAGGATGTTCAAAAAGTTGGTGCATATGGGGTATATAAATGGCTATGAAACACCAATACCATAAACACGTGACCTTAACCACCCTCCCCGTAAGGGTCATCTACCAC
>JBMFOT010000113.1:0-5178 GCA_049969495.1 Armatimonadota bacterium | reverse complement strand
CTGCGTTCATGTCCCCTTTTGAGGGGGTCAAACGGTAATACATATAGAAAATTCTTTGAAGGAGGTTTGCAACCATGCGACAGCACGTGTTCGCGTTTTTGGTGGCGCTAGCGGTGTGGATGATGGGCAGCGTAGTGGGGTTATGGACACCGCCCTCGCTCGGAGATGAGTCCTCAACTGCCTGGACGAAGTGCCAACCAAAGGAAAACGATGTTATGCCGGATAATCCCGCGCAGAACTGTGTAGCCGTTTCTGGGGGATGTGCCAATCAGTGCGAGAAATGGGTTGCGCTACAGACGACGCTACGCTGTCAAGGTTGGGCAGTACAGTATTACTGTTGGGAGAGACAGACGGGAACTCTGGCTGATTACTACACTGCGCCATGTCAAGCATGGCCCAACTGCGATAGATGTGGCACCTTTACCCGTCGTCAGAGCAGAGTTTACGTTCCCTGGTACCAATGTTTACCCTGACGACCTTGTGCAACGGGAGGTAGGGGGTGGGATCGCAAAAGGAGGCGACTGCCATGAAGTGGTTCCTGCTGATGCTTGTTGTACTTGCAAGTGTAGAGTGTCGCGCAGATACACTGCTTGAGGTAAGGATATTTGCCGAGAAACGAGCGGCTGCTTTGAATAACCGTACCCTTGTCTAGGAGGTAACCTACAGCGAAGTACCTGCTATGTTGCCAGCTCAGCAACAAGCACGAAGGGAGCAGACGTATCGCAGTACGTACGAAAATGTGCTGAGCCGTTTGATTGCGCAGAATCGCCCCCGAAACGACGCTGAACGAGAGGCAAGACAGGCAGCAGCTGCGTTTGCCTCAGCGGTTGAACCTCGTCCCGTGCAATTTACCTCAGATTACTGGGTGACCCGCAGGGACGAAAACATCTGTGTGGAGGGAGATGCACCTGTGTTGTCTCCTGCAAGCACAGGGGTTTGCCGGAGTGAGATAACCTATAGCGAAGGGATAGCATTGGAGTTCAATCCAAGAGTGGAAGTAGGCGGCAGAATCTACGATGCAACGCAATACAGGTTCGGAGACCCTATCCCATCTGCTCGAATCTGGCGAACCGAAGGACATGCCATGTACTATCGCGGTGTTAATTTACCGCTCGAGCTTACACCAGAGGTGTTAACTCTGGTAGCGGTTGGCGATCCAACCCGGATGTATGGTGCGCAATGGTCAGTGATAGAGCAACAGGCTACTTCTGTTTCGTTACTTGCGCATGTCAGCAGAGGTAACGCTGCTCCTTTTCGTGTGCGAGTAAACCTTGATGGAACCAAACATCTGGCACCTCGGGGTGTGGAAGTAACTTATGTGGGGCGGCAAGGGGCTGAGTTTTATACCGTAAGGGGGTGGAAGCTGTTCCATGGTGTCTGGATACCTGTGCTGGTGGAAGAGATACAGAAAAATGATGCAGTTGTGCGCAAGCGACTATGGAAGTTGAAAAATATCGTTGCTGCCCGTGAGTGCTCCACTTCACGAATACCGCAAGAGTTTCCTGTCCGTGACCTACGTTTGCTCGGTGACTACGCAACGGATGATGATCTTGTGAGAAAGACGAATCTGGTGGTAAGTTACGGTTGGAGTGGGCGCCTGCCGACATTGCAAGAACTACAGGACAGGCAGAAACAGCAAGATCTCCAAGATTTAGGCATGCAAAGGGACCGTCATGTGGTCTGGCGCATCATCCCTCCCCTCTTACTCATCACCATCGGCGTCCTCTGGTACTGGCGGTTGAGGCGGGTAGAGGGGAAAGAGTAGGTATTCTGCTGCGTTCATGTCCCCTTTGCAGGGGGTGAATATGTAGAAAATCCTTTGAAGGAGGTTTGCAACCATGCGACAACACGTGTTCGCTTTTATGGTGGCGCTGGCGGTGTGGGCAGTGGGGAACATGGTGATAGCGCTGCTTGACGTGCGTGTATATGCACAGTCGTCTAACGCAGCAACCACGAGTGGGCTCGATTATTCCTGCAACCAGGTGGCTGAGCTGGTTCAGGAAGTGCAAAGAACTTGCACTTCGACAGGCGGTAGTTGTACTGGACGGTGCATCGCGGACTTTGTCACGTACGGTTACTGCGGCTTACCGTTGCAAAGCAGGTATCAGTGTTACGAATACGTCACGACACGCCCGGTCTGGCGAGAGCAAACCGACTGTGTCTGGCGTAACGGTATATGCACATGCGGTACAGAGTGGACGTTCTTGAGAATCGTTGGCAACCTCCCGCGCTGGTGGTGTGACAAACCATAACAAAAGGAGGAGGGGCAACATGTTTTTACGACGACATCCAGTTTGGGCTCTGCTTCTTGCTTTCTGCTGGCTATCAGCAAGTGCAGACCTCGATATCCATCGTGTGCAAGATGCCTTATCCCAGCGCGAGGCTCAAATGCGGCAGGCAAGAACAGAATGGCGCGTTGCCCGGCAGCTGATTGACGTTGGTGAACCGATCACCACGCAGGAGAGTTTGTCCATAGACAGTTTTGCGCAGGGATACCGGTTTGTGTTCAGGGACCAGGGGATGAGACCCGGCACGTTGTCTACGTACTTCGATTTTGCCTTGCCTCTCGACACTCCTTTTGGCTACATAGTGAGCTTCAGAGGGCAAACCACTTCTCCCTTAGCCCCTCAGCCAAAGGGTCTATTAGTAACCACACTCAATTTCTTACCACCGCGTTTTCTGGGGACGATAGTGCTGACTGGCCTGAATCCTTTCCGGCTACTCCAACAGCAAACGATTCAAACACAAACTGTGGACGATAGGATCGTAGTACGCGGTAAGTTGATGCAAGGGCTTTTCCCTGATGACAGCAGCGATGGGTCGGACATAGTTCTTCGTCTGGACCCTAAGCGCGGTATGGCTGTGGTGGAGGTAGAGCTGCTGCGTCCCGGTCACTTGCCGGAAAAAGCCTGGGTCAAGCAGTGGAAGCAATGGAATGGGTGCTGGCTTCCCCAGTTCGTTTCCTTGAAAGCAAGTGGAGCAGAGAGCAGTGCTGAGTACGCTCTAGAGGCTGTCAGGCACAGCACTGGGGTCTCACCGCCTTGGGCGGGAGAGGGCATCAGCGACCATCGTCTTGGCGGCAGGATCGGCGAATCGGTGACCTATGGTTTCACATGGAAGCTACCACCCCTTTCGGAACTGCGTAAAATGCAAGAGCAGCAATACCATCCGTCCACAAAAGAAAGTGAAAAGCGAAGCGCATTACAGTGGCTGCCCCCTTTCTACTTATCACCACCGGCGTGCTGTGGTACTGGCGGTTGAGGCGGGTAGAGAGTAAAGAGTAGGTGCTCGGCTGCGTTCATGTCCCCTTTGCAGGGGGTGAATATGTAGAAAATCCTTTGAAGGAGGTTTGCAACCATGCGACAGCACGTGTTCGCGTTTTTGGTGGCGCTGGCGGTATGGGTAGGGGCATCATGGATGGTGGGGAATTTACCACCCGTCCATGCCGACGACTCCTCCGCTTTGTTCCACAGGTGTAAACAGGTTATTGGCGATACTATCCTGGCGGAACATTGCTACCCCTATCCGCCACCACCGGGTTCCCAAATGTGCGGTGGTTATTGCTCCCGGTGGGAGGTAGATACTTATCGTTGTAAAGGGCTCGCTTTGCAGTTGCGCTGTACAGAGACACTGCAGACCTTGCCGGCAGATTGGTTCCTTGGCTACTGTGGGCAAAATCCTCCCCAATGCAGTGATTGTAGCGCACCTTGGATATGGCAGGGTACGCAGTGGATTCCTTGGTGGAAATGCAGCTAGTAGTTTATCCAAATTGGTCTTTGCCATGTTAGCTATTTGGGGCGGAATCGGCTCGTTGGGCTTTAACCTGCTTTTTATAAGCTCAGCGAGCGGTTCGCCCCCCAGTGGCAAAGAGTCCCATGTGGGGGTGCAAAAAGCTATGAGTGGAAGCGTATGTGCCGTAGTGCTTCTTATTCTAATGACAGCCTGTTTAGGAGTGGATGCACAACGGTCTTCCAGTGGGCTGCAGTGGCTCCATGAAGCATGGGCAAAGCGCGAGATCGGGGTAAGGATGCGATGGCAGTTTACACATCACCGATATTCCCGCCTCACGCCGCAGCAGCAAGTGGAGGTCAAGCAGCGGGAGTACCAGATGGCGGTCGAACGGGCAAGGCAGGAACTATCACAGCAAGGTGCGCCGCCGAGTACCGTACAAAAGCAAGCCCAAGAGTTTGCGTCCGCTTTTGTGGCATCTGGTTCCTTGCACGAGTATACTTTTCGTGGAGAAGTGGATTTATGGCGTGGCAAAGATAAACTGTTCGTCCGGGCACCGGAGCCAGCATTGAGCGCACACGGCGTGGAGAGGATGCAGTGGGAGGTGCTGTACGACACGGATGTGGTCATAGCCGCTCCTCAGAACTGGAGCTTGGCTGGCATGCAGTACACCTCTGCGAGATTCCGCGAAGCAGAACGTATGGGGATAGGCACACCTTGGGTCAAGGTGTGGAAAAGTCATTCTCCTGCGTATTCATACAGGCTCTCGAGGTTCCCCTTGTTCCTGACGCCGGAGCTTCTGGTGTGGTTAGGCAGTGTCTCGCCCGAAAAGATGTACGGCGGACAGTGGACGTTGGAACATGAGACTTTAGACGCGTGGATACTGCGTCAACGTGTAACTGAAGGCGAACTCGCGCCGTTTATCGTGCGGATAGCGTTCCCTAAGTCACGAGGGGGTATCCCTTCGTGGGCAGAAGTAGTGCATGAGCTGGGGCGCTATCGAGAGACTTACCGCGTGACCTCATGGAAGCTGTATGGAGACGTGTGGTTAGCGGCTACGGTTGTGGCGGTACGTATCACCGACCTGTTTGAGGATCGGAGAACCTGGCAGTTGAGACGGGTAGAACCTACTGAAGCTAGCCCCCCCCGCTCCCCCAACATCCCCATAGGAATGCCTGTGGCGGACTACCGTTTAGTGGGACCTGCCGCTGACTTGTTTGGTGCAGGGGGCGCGAGGAATAAGCTGGTTGGTTACGAATGGCAAGGCTTTTTACCCGGCGAGCGTGAGCTGCGCCAGAAGCTGCGCGAAGGTGAGGTGAGGACAAAGCCTTCGTCCGGCGCTGTCCGGTGGAGGCTTCTTCCGCCTCTCCTACTCGTCATCATCGGTATCCTGTGGTACTGGCGGTTGAGGCGGGGGGAAGGTAAGAAGTAGTTGTTCTGCCCTGCTGC
>JBMFOT010000112.1:0-5542 GCA_049969495.1 Armatimonadota bacterium | reverse complement strand
CTCTCCTACAAGGAGAGGGGCGTTCCCCCTTCCCTCGCAGGGAAGGGGGCAAGGGGGTTAGGTTATCTATCCATTCAACCAACAATTTCGACACCCTCTGGTGAGCTGACCCTTCACACAACGAGAAGGGGGCAGGAGGTTACGGCCAGGGAAACTCCGGAGCGAGCAGTCCCGTTGTGCTGGCGAGCACCGCCCACAGCGCGGCGCAGCTGAACTCGCCCAGTATCATCCCCAAAAAGAACGGCAAAGCGCGCAGATACAGGTTGTATCCGCCGTAGCGCTGTATTAGAGACTTCACTGCCCACGTTACTAGCACGGGGAACCATATCACGTACATCGTCCACGAAGGGCACAGTGCATAGCCTAGTGGGTGCAGAGGAAAGCCCATGAACACACTGCGCAGGTAGTATAGCAACCCCGTGACCGCAATGCCCACGCTGAACCACAGCGGCGACGGCGGGGTGAGCTTATCCGCCCCCGTGAGCGCGTTGGAGGCGTCGGTGAACGCCCACGAAACGTTGGCGTTCGGGTAGCCGTACAGGTTCACGCCGCCGCGTGTGTAGTGCAACCACAGCTCGCTTGTGGCTGCCGAGGCGAACCCTACCACAATGGCGATACCGAAGATGAGGGGCAACGCCGCCCGCCTCAGCCCGTGGCGTGGAGCCAACTGCTGACTATCCAGAAAGAGTGAGAGCAACATGCCGCGCAGGTCGCGGAAGAAGATGGCGTCCAAGAAGGCGATATGCGTCCAGCTGACGTTGCCCCACAGCGATTTCGCGCTGAAGATACCCACGATGTCGCTCGGCTTGAACGAGGTCTCGGTCATCAGGAAGCCCGCTTCCGCCACGCTACGCGCCATCACTGTGCAGGTCACGAACAGGAATATCGCCCACAATGCGATAGCCAGCCAGATGCTCACCCCAGCCCACACACACCACACCATGATGCCCACGAAGCCTGCGATGAGCCCCCATACCGCCCAGCGTGCGCCCATGGCCTCTCCTGTGAAGGGGTCACGCTGCCAGCGCAGGGCGTTTTGCACGAACTGCTTGTAATATCCCCAGCCGCTGCGGATGAACACCAGCGCGATCACCACGTACGCCCCCGCGACCTGATAGCCGATGTAGTGGCGGGTGGGGTAGGAGGGCATGTTCTGCAGCTCGATACCGTACGATGCGGCAAACACATCCGCCAGGCGCGTCAGCACAAAGAAAAACCACAGGCTGAACAGCAGGTCGTTGGGCAGGAAGTAGGCAAAGCCCATCGCCGCAAACGACACGAAGATGCTGGTGCCGAACATCTGGTTCCAGGGCGGCGAGGGGAATAGGTTCTGCACGTTCCAGAAGAGCAGGGGGATCTGCGGGAAGGTGGGTACGGCAAGGTGGATACCGTTGACCAGAAACGGCACGAACGAAAGCGCAAAGCCCATCCACGTCAGCGGGGAACGCAGAAACTGTCGGGCGAGGTTTTCATCCAGCAGGCGCGTGGGCAGCACCGTGTGCGGAAAGGTGAGGCGTTCGTGGTCTGCCCACTGCCGACGTAAAATCACGCCAATGCAAAAGAGACTCCATGCCAGCAGCAGATACAGCAGGAACCACATCGCCAGCGGGCGCACCCACTTGCCCCAAGGGATGCCTCCCGAACGCAGACTCTCGTAAAACTCCACCGCCACCGGCTGTTTGAGCTCGCCTTTGGGGTCGAACGCCACCAGCGCGGGGTTCACGTATGGGATGAACCGCTGCGCATACTGGTTGATGGGGTCGGCGTAGTAGTTCAGATAGACGGGAGCGGGCATCAGCTTCTCGGTGAAACCGCGAGTGCTCACAAACACCGCAGCGAACAGCATCAGGTAGAGGATAAGAAGGTCGGCAGCGGTCATCCAGCGCAGCTTGCCGAATACCCGCAATATCTTGATCACCCCGTACACCAGCAGGAAGGAGCCGACTGCGCCGGGAGCAAACTGCAACACGCCCAGCTGCATTCCTTTGACCACCATGTCGGAGTAGGTGGTGACGTAGGCGACTACGGCAGACAACACTGCCCCGATCAACAGCGTGCGACGGTGGAAACCTCTCTCCTTCTGTGGTGTCTCTGTCATGCTCTACCTGAGGGTTACCTCCAGCGTCTCCGGAGGCGTATTTGCACGCCATAAGATTCGTCTTTGGTGGCGCACTTCCTGCACCTGCGTGCCGAGAACAGCCACTGGTTTCCAGCCGCCCCCCTGACGGCGCAGTTCTATGACTACCTCTTTACCCTGTATCTGCACAAAGGTGCGGTCGGGCAGGGTCATCGTGCGTATCGGGAGGGGTTGGGGGGAACCGAGCTCCTCTCCGAAGAAGAGGAAGGCGCGCGTTCCTGTCTCCACCCAGACGGCGTACGCACCTGTGCTCGCAGGAACAACCGCAAGGGATTGCGTTTTCACTGAGGGAGGCATCTGGCCTAGGTAGGGAAGCAACACGGTGGCGAAGGCGAGAGGTAGACTGCCCTTGCGCGAGAAACAGACGACAGGCACCTCCGTGAGCCTGTTTACTCCTGGGGGAACGGCGATGCCTTGCGTAAGGGTGAAGTGCAGGTTAGCATCGTTCACGGCATGAATCAGCAGGTTGCCCTTGTCCGTCTCTGTCCACGCCGCCCGGTGGGCTCTGTCTACTTTCACAGGTACCTTGGCAAAGCGGAACCACAGCTGCACGTCATGTTCTCCTGACCCCACGACATCATCGTGGAGGAACCACAAGCCTCCGAAGCCGCCCTGCGGCTTGAGGAACCAGATACGGCGGTAGTGACGTGCTTCTGGAATGTGCTGATAGCCTTCGTGATGACCCGCGAAAAAGTCGAAACGATTACCCGTTATCCAACGGTCGAGCACCCCGCCGGCTGCCACACGCTGCCCATCTACGGTGACCGTGTTGTGCGAGCGGGTGTGCATCAGCTCCTGTGCCTCGGGTGTACCGTAAATGTGAATGCCGGGGTCAATCAACAGCAGATTGCCGTAAGAGGCGACGATGATGCTCAGCTGGTCCCAATGCCCATGGCTGCCGTGCGGTCCGCACCGTATGCCCATGTAGTGCGAATCGGTTTGCCATGAGTTGCGCATATAGAAGAAGCCTCCTTGCGGAAAGCCCATTGAGGTTTTCGCCGGTGGTTTGCCCTGTTTGCCCCCTGAGCCCACATAGCGGAAATCCTCCCGCCCGAAGAGGTCTGCCGCCTGCGTCAGCATGTCGGGGCGCATGGGCGGGTTGCCGTCACCCCAGATTGGCAGAGAGCCGTCGGGCAGGGTGGCGTACATCACGTATTCATGCATCTTTTCAGTAAGAGATACCATCTCTGGTGGCAGCTGTATCTGCAGCTGACGTGACTGCGCTATCAGGTTGCGATATCTACCCATCACCAGCAGGTGGTAGCCTGTGGTGGGTTCCTGTAGCACGCCGTCAGGATGGACTGTCTCCAGGGCGTTCTTGATGAGCTTCTGCACGCCCTGTTGCAGCCACCGTCTCGCGCCAATGAATTCGGGGTACAGTTGTCCGAGTTCCACGAGCGTGTCTGCGATCTGTGTCTCCCAGTTACCCCCTGCCTCCATCCGCTCTAGCACCTCTGCCATCTCGGCGAGGTTGAAGAGGAACGCAGCGCGGATCTCCAGCGGAAAGTTGGGTGAGCGCACAAACCTGCCGTAGTAGGTGAGGGCATGCCCCAGGCGCGCGCCGATGGAAAGGGCACTCCACACGGATCCACCTGACAGCCCAGGCGGCAAGGCGCCAGGTATCTTTTGGTCTGGTCGCCACACCCCTGCTTTCAGAGGAGAAGGACACTGCTGGAAAAAGTGGTATAGCATCTCGCTGAAGGCGCGGGCATACTTCTCGTTGCCGGTGTTGGCGTAGCCTGCAGCCAGCGGTCGGCGCAAGCCCGCCCGAGTGAGCCCTACTCCGCCGCGCTCGGGCCAGAGAGTGTAGTGGCTCCAGTGGGGACCAAGGTCTACCATCGTCCCGTCAGGAAGCAATACTTTGTGTTCGGCAGCGAGGTCCGCCTCGCGTGTGTCGAACTCGGGGTTATAGCAGGGCTCGCGTATTTCAGGCGGGATCAGGTCCTCGCGCGACTCGAAATGCGTCACGAGACGACGCACTGCTTGCTCCCAATCCCTGCGCTCCACCGCTTCTTTCACCGGTTGGAGGGGTGGGTAGTCCATGTTGAAAGGTCGGAACGCCTCGCGGTATAGTTCATCGCGCTCCACATGGTGTATCTCATGTACCTCGAACCAGAGGTCATATGCCTGCTCGATGCCGCCCACGTATGCGCTACCGTGGGGATAATCATCTGAAGCGGTGCCGACGCCTGCTAGTACACGGTCGCCCCCCGCGAAGCCAGGTCGCTTGCCACTCAACGTCCACTCGCGCGGTACCTCCGCAGGACGCAGGGGCTCTGTCTCCACCGTCAGTTCAAAGTAGTAGCTTTGTCCGGGCTGTACTTTCGCTTGCAAGGTAAACATGGGCACCGCGTCCTCCCACATGCGGCGCGAGTAGGGAATAGCGCACCTGCCATAGGAGAACCGCTTCTGCGGGCTATCCCAGAGGGTCATCACAAGCACCTCATCGGGTTGCCAACTCTCGTGCCAGAAAGCCTGCCAAATTGCGATGCGAAATACTTCTTGACACCTGTCGCTTACCACAAAGGTCTGCCCGACGGGCTGATCCGGTTGTATCGTAGCGAAGCGTCTCTCCTCGCGCGTGCTGGTGTGTGCTCCCATCTTGGCGCTGTTGAGCAGCCTATCCAGTACGGGCATCTCCTTCGCGCCTGCGCAACCGATTACACAACACAGCAAAAAAGAAAAACACACTCCCTTTCCTACCATGCCACACCTCCTGCACATGTGGATACCTCTGTATCATACAAGCTTTTCTGGGGAGGCGTCAAGAAAGTCCATCTCAGCGGCTAGTAGTCTGAAGGACGCGGGTGGCGCTGCCATCCCGTCACTACCAGGATTTGCTCAGCACTCTATTGTCGAGTATAATACGTGTGAGAAGCGATGAGCGCCGAACTGTTGTCACAGATCACGCAGGAGTTAGGCACTGTGTTCGAGCCGCATGCAGCCGAAAAGCTGGCACAGGTGATAGTGTCGGTATATGAGCGGCTGCACGAGAGCATGGTGCTGCAGCGTTTGGATGCGCTGGAGAACGCCTTGCGTCGTTCGCACGAGGAGCTGGCGCGCCGGGTGGAAGAACAGCTGGCTGCGCATCGTCGGGAGACTGACGAGCGGTTTCTGGAGTTGCGGGAGGAGTTCCAAGAGTTCCGCAAGGAGACAGACAGGCGGTTTCTGGAGTTGCGCGAAGAGCTTCAGGAGTTGCGCAAAGAGACCGACGAACGCTTCCGCGAACTGGCAGAGGCACAAAGACGTACCGAGCAAAGGGTCGAAGAGCTCGCTCAGTTCCAGCAAAAAGCTTATGCGGAGTTCCAAGAGTTCCGCAAGGAGACGGACAGGCGGTTTCTGGAGCTGCGCGAAGAGTTCCAAGAGTTCCGCAAGGAGACGGACAGGCGGTTTCTGGAGCTGCGC
>JBMFOT010000111.1:0-5583 GCA_049969495.1 Armatimonadota bacterium | reverse complement strand
ACCGGCGGTGAAGTAGGGTAGTCGGTCGGTCAAGCGCATTCCCGCAACACCCGTGCCCGCAACCGCTCCCACCAGCGCAGTGGCAGAGCCCGCCCGCGGTCGGATGAACAGGCAGGCAAGTCCTTCACCGCTGAGGGCTTTTTCTCCAACATGCACTGCACCGCGATGTACCTGCACCGGGCTGTCGCCAAGCAGTAGCTGCCATGCCGCGTTGGTCTCGGCGTTGCCGTACAGCACCACGTTGCGGTCGCGATAGCGGTCAGGCTGAAACTCGGTGTCGGCAATCACCTCCAAGGTGGCGTTGCCACGATACCAGAAGTTTTCCGAATCGAATCGCGCTTTCGCCATCGCCCAGGCGTTTTCTTCGGGCGTGCCCTTCGTGCCGTACACCAGCACCGGGCGGTTGGTGAACACGTTTTTGAATCCGCCGTATCGTTGGGGGGATTTCATCGCCGGCGAGGGGGCGGCGGATAACTTCCATTGTCCGCCCTCTTTCACCAGCCACAGCTGTCGCTCACGGCTGGGGTAGGAGATATTACCGATGGCCTGTCCGTCCAGCTCCACGCTAATCGGTGCGCCCGGTTTCACCTGTTCCAGATGAAGCGAGAGCCTCGCCACGTTGCTGGTAGTGCCCACGAAACGCCGTTTGCCGGGATCGTAGCGCAGGTTCACCGAACTGGGTTTCATCTGCTGTTCTTGCATCTCGATGCTGACCCAGTGGCATCGGGCAGACACTCCCGGGCTCATGGTAGTGAACTCAATGTGCCGCACACTGTCGGAGGTCGGCAAGCGATGGCGAGCGAAGAAATCGAAAATCGGCATCCAGTCCACGCAGTCCACACCGGGCTCATCCGACACATCCCACCAGTGCCCCGCACCGGGTTGTTCGTAATACTCAAAATCGTGGTGGATGGGGGAGAGCCGGTCTCGCATCAGCCGCGCTTCGGTGACGGGCACGTTGTCGTCGGCGTCGCCGTGCAGTACGTACACGCCCTGCAGGAGGCTGTTGCGCACCAGCGACAGGGTGTCGCTGGGGGAGGCGCATCGCAGCAGAAAATCCTCCATCGGGTCGGTTTTTTCATCCGCGTTGCCTTCACGCTGTCCGAGCCGCGCGCTGGTGGCATACGTCCAGATGCTGACCCACCCCGCGCTGGGTGCGATGACGGCGAAGCGGTCGGGATGGGTCAACCCCACGTGCCACGTGCCGTGCCCACCCATCGAGTGTCCGGTGAGGTACACCCGATAGGGGTCGGTGCGCCATCGCTTCTGCGCCTGCTCCAGCACCTCCAGAGCGTCCAGACGTCCCCACTCTTCCCAGTTGAAGCCGAAGGGGCGACGGTTGGTTGGCGCCACTATCGTCGCCCATGTTTTGGGGGAATAGGAATCCGCCTGTCCGATAGCCTCCACTCCTGCACCGTGTAGCGTTAACACGAGCGCAGGGGCAGGGGAATCCTTGCTTAATCTCTGCGCAGGCAACACCGCATAATACTGCACACTGCCGTCCAGAGAGCTGATAAAGGTGCGCTTCTGCGATTCGTGCGGTTCACGGATGCGCAAGGTGACTTCAGCCGTATCCAGTGTGAACTTTTGCTTGCCCTCCTGGCGCAACAGGCGCAGTTCCACTTTGTGCACACCAGCTGCACGGGGAGCCATACCGCGCAGGCGTACGGGCACTTTGTAGACGCTGAGAGGAGGCAGTGCAGGCACAGCACTTTCCACTGTGCGTCCGCCTTCGTGCGAGGCAGTAATGGTTAGCCCTTGCAGGGTTTGCGTGGAAGCGTTGATCACCACAATGCCCAGCCACACATCCGTCTCCTCGCCGACTACCAGGTCAGGCACAGTAGCATCGCGCACATCCAGCAGAGCCCCTTCCACCGGCGCGTTGCTGAGTCGGACGGACAATCTGCCCGCTCGGCTGCACCGCAGCAGTAGTTCGTTCTGTCCCTGTTTGAGCAGCACCGGCACTTTCACATAGCCGTGCTGGTACACGTCTCCCACGCGAGGCTCCCCGTTAACGAGAACGCTAACGCTGCCCGGCGCCTCCAGCAAAGCAACCCGCTCACGCTCAGAGGATACCGTGGCGAAAGCGTAGCCGTTACGCAAAGCAGGATGTTCAAACCAGCCCTCTGCGTTGGCAGTGACAGCTTCCCACCGCTGGGTGGAGCCGTCGGGGAAGGTCACCGTATCGCCCGCCTTCGGAGCCGTCCACGCGCCGGACACCTGCAGAGCCTGCACCGGGTCCGTATAAACGATGGAGCGAGTCATCCCACCCGGCAGGGGAAGCACCAAACACTCTCTCACCGGTTGGGCGTTACCCCAAACGGTGCATATCACCAACAGCGCCAGCGGAACAATGTACCTCATAACCATCCTCTTCCTTCCGATTGAACAAAATGGTAGGCACAGCGCCCTGCGTCTGCCCCATGTTTTTTCTGCACAAGGAACCGGTTATTCCTTCACAGAAAATGACAACAGTAATCGCATCAGGAGGATTAAAGGGTATCGCTGCTGTATAAACCGGATTGGGACCATGTCAAAATGCGCTACACAGCATGGTGGGCGCGAGAAGAGATAGAGAGACCGCTCCTTATAGTGTACGCGCCGCTCGAAAAGCCGGTGGTAGACGTTCCTCCGCCTAAACCCGACCCCACGCCGGAGCAACGCTGGCTGGACATCGAGTATCGCATCACCGAGCAAGACTGGCATTTCGCCCATACCTATCATGGCGGTGATGGCTTTCCCTGGTTCGATACCAACCTGGGACCGGGCAGTCTCGCCATCCATCTGGGTAGCCCACCCACCTTTGACCACAACACCGTGTGGTATGGCAAGGTATTCGATGACATCACCACCGCACAGATACCGCCGTACAACCCCGACGAGAAGTACTGGAAGATAAACACCGAGATGGCGCGGCAGGGCATGGAGTATTTTAAAGACAAGGCGCTGGTGAGCTTTCCCGACTTTGTGGAGAATCTGGATACGCTGGCGTCCCTGCGCGGCACGCTGGAGCTGCTCATCGACCTCGTGGACCATCCTGAGCATGTGCATCGTCTGCAGAGGCAGATTCTGGAGCGGTACTTCGATTACTACGACGCCTTCGAGCAGATTATCCGCGACGAGGATGGCGGTACCGTCTTCTCGGCGTTCAACATCTGGGGCATTGGACGAACCTGCAAACTGCAGTGCGACATGTCCTGTATGATCAGCCCGGAGCTGTTCAACGAATTTGTTCTGCCCTATCTGGAGCAGCAATGCGAGCGACTGGACAACATCATCTACCACCTGGACGGCGTGAATGCCATCAAGCATCTGGATGCGCTGTGCAGCATCAACAAGCTCAATGCCATCCAGTGGACACCGGGTGCAGGACAACCGCATGCAGGCGACCCCTGCTGGTATCCGCTGTACCAAAAGGCGTTGAAGGCGGGCAAGGGTGTGCTGGCTTTGGGGGTTCCGCCAGAGAGCGTGCAGCCGCTGGTAGAAGCCATTGGCACACGCGGCGTAATGATCAGCACATGGACCAGTACCCCCGAGGAGGCAGATGAACTCGTCCGACAGTCCAAAAAGTGGAGGAAACGCAGTTGATACGCGAGCTGAAGTGGAAACCCGATTTCGGCAAAACGGTGGAGCGGTTCGAAGCGTGGTGGCACGGCGAGATAGTGGACCGTCCACCGGTTACTCTATACGTTGCTCCGTCGCGTCCGTACCGGGGGCCGGTAAAGGAGCACGCTTCTTGGCGCGAGCGATGGATGGACGTGGAGTACGTGGTGGATTCCTCCATCGCATGGATGGAGTGCCACGATTATGTGGGCGATCACTTTCCCATGTTCTGGCCCAACCTCGGACCCGAAATCACCGCCACGCTGTTCGGCTGTGAGCTGGAGTTCTCGGAGGGTACCAGCTGGTCGAAGCCCGTTGTGCACGAACCGGAAGACT
Source organism: Armatimonadota bacterium (assembly GCA_049969495.1). Lineage (GTDB taxonomy): Bacteria > Armatimonadota > HRBIN16 > HRBIN16 > HRBIN16 > HRBIN16. The sequence continues at coordinate 1,644 of JBMFOT010000111.1, read as the reverse complement.
GGCATCGCATCCTGTCCATGCAACCCGACTTCGAGAACCCTTACTGGCAGACCATCGAACGCATGACCGACTACGCCGTCCAGCAGTGTGAGGAGCGGTACATTGTGGGCATCACCGATTTACACGGTAACTACGACATCCTCGCCGCCCTGCGCGACCCGCAGATGCTGTGCGTGGACATGCTGGACTGCCCTGACCTGGTTGTGCAGGCGGGCCGGCAGGTGGCGAAAGCGTTCGTGCAAAGCTTCGAGCGCAGCTATGCGAAAATAGCGGAGGCAGGGTTCGGCTGCACCACCTGGCTCAACGCTTACCACGAAGGCAGGTACTACGTGCCCAGCTGTGACTTCTGGATTATGGTCTCGCCCGAAATGGCGCGGGAGATGATTCTGCCCGACATCCTGTTCGAGATGGAGCCTCTGGAGCGAAGCATCTTCCATCTGGATGGCCTGGGCGCGTTGAAGCATTTGCACCTGCTGCTGGACCTCCCGAACCTGCACGCGATACAGTGGGTGTACGGTGCAGGACAGGGACCCGCTTCGCGCTGGATAGAGGTCTACCGTTCCTGCCTGCAGGCGGGCAAGAAGGTGCAGGTGATTGCCGAATCCGCGCAGGACGCGCTCACTGTGCTGGAGGCGGTTGGCACCAAAGGCGTGTGGTTGACCGTTGGCGAGGGCTTCCGCAGCGTGGACGAGGCGGAGGCGTTCCTGAGAGAAGTGGAGCGACGAGTTTGACAGGCACAGCAGGTTCCCTCTATCCGCCAAAGAGGTGTCGTGGGAGGTGCAGCAGGTGTCTGCTTGGTAGACTACCGCTCTGTATCCTGACTGGCTTCCGCCTGCTTCTGATAGTTTTCCAGCTGTTCCAGCAGCAGACGCATCTTGCGGGCGTGCGTTTCGGCGAGGAAGGGGTATCGTTCTACGAGACGCACCGCCAGCGCATAGAACCGCTCGCCGTTTGCTTTGAACTCCTGCGCTACCCGCCGCAGCAGTAGCATCAACTGCTCGGGGGTAATGCATGGAGTGTCTGTTTCCTCCAGCTCCTGAAACAGGCGCAACATGCGCAGAGTGAGCGTGTTCAAAGTGAGGTCGTTGTATACACTGGTGACAGCCACATACAGTTCCTGCTCTTTTTCATCGCGGATGGGCAGGGTCACATACTGCTGCAGGGCGTCGCGATGGGCGCGCACGGAGTACGGCTCCGCAATCCAACGATAGAGGGCGTCCTGAACCTCCTGAGGAGTGAGTGCCTTTGCCTCATGCGCCTTTAGCCAGCCGTCGATGATAGACTCGATGTAGGCGTTCCACGCGGCGTTGTCCAGCGCTTCTACCACGAGACGATGCAGAATATCGCGGCGACGCGACTGCTCGCGCGTGTGCTCGCGGAACACCTCCCAGCGTTTGAACAGGTAGTAAGTGCCCGCCGCGCTTCCCGCGCCTATCATCGCTCCCACAATCAGTGAGCTGTCCATCGCACCTCTAGCGCAGAAACTCCGCCTCGATCAAATCACGGTTTTCGGGCGACACGCGACCTCCCAGCTGCATATCTATCACGATACCACCCAGTCGGTTGGCCAAATAAAAGGCGATGTCCGTTGCCTGCCGGATGGTTTCTGGGCGCCCGTCTTCTTTCGCCCGCACCGCAATCAGC
>JBMFOT010000110.1:0-5716 GCA_049969495.1 Armatimonadota bacterium | reverse complement strand
CAGGTGGTCAGCAACAACCTGTATGACCTGTTTGGGGTGTTGCGGTATCAGCAGGGCAGCGCCGAGACGCCGTGGAGGTGGGTTTGGATCCAAGCTGGAGAAGAAGGGTTGAGGGTGTCTGCCAAGGGACAGTTCTACTTGCCGGAGCGGATGATCGTCCCGCTATATAGTAGCAGCTATGACTTGCACAAAGACTGTCCTTTTAGTCAAGGCGGACCTTACCCACGCGCCATGTGTGATCAGTTTGTGAAGGGCTGTATCGCAGACGCCAACAGTTTACTTGAGCAGTGTGAGCGTAAACAAAAGGCTTTCTGCGCTTCTGTAGGTGTCATTTGTTTGTTTCTGCCTGGTCCTCTGCTGAAGGTTTTTTGCTTCATAGTGGGAATGGTTTGCAGTTATGATGATTCCTGTCACGCTAGATACTCTGGAACGATAAGCTGGTGCATGAGCTGTTTTGACACATGTGTTCGCAATAGCAGGTGAGTGTGGAGGAGGTAGATGCTAACGACGGGTCCAGGAATCTTCATACTTGCAGTGATAGTTCCACCCCTCTTCCTGTATTGCAGCCTTTTGGCTTACGTGCAGGCAAGGGCGAGGTTAGGAGCAGGCAATTATCAACTGACGGATTACTTCCAACGGGGCATAGTGCTTCCGTATCTTTTCGCGGGCGCGTGGTTCGTCACTGGTTACCTGCTTGCGGGGCTGGGGCAAGCAAAACTGGGAGAGATCGTCTCCCGCGCTGCGCATTGCATGTTCACCCGAACAGGCAATTTTAGCGTTCTCGTGCAGTTCCCCCAGCAGACTCCTGAAGTGATTGAAGGCTACTGGCTATTGTCCTTTCTTACATTTTTCATCGTGTCCGAGCTTGCCAGGCGGCGGCTTTTGCAAGGAGAGCCAATGGGCTACGTTAACGTCACTCGTGTCTGGTTATTGCCAGCAGTGACCTACTGGATAATTGTCGGATCATGTGTTTACCATACTCTTGTTCGTTTTATTCCTTTGTACGAGCTCTGCAGGGGATAGCAAAACGTGCCCGATGAGGGAAGGCGGGTGCTCCCCACCTGCCTGCGCTACCAGAAGCCACCTCGTAAAAAGTGCTTAAGCAACAGGAGTGATAGTAAACCCTGTAGGGAGAAAGGGTAGTGGTCCGAAAAGGACCTGACGTGGTATCCGTGCGGTGTGGCGTGCGGAGCCGGTGAATTGGTAGAGCAGCAGAAGCCGCTGGAAGGTGGCAGCTGGGCGACGAGTGCGCTGTACTTGCAGGGCATCTCGTTGGTACGCCGAAACAGTGAATGGCATCACTTTGACCCGTTAGGCACGGCAGGGGTGATCACGAACGGAAGTGCACAGGTGGTCAGCAACAACCTGTATGACGTGTTTGGGGTGTTGCGGTATCAGCAGGGCAGTGCCGAGACGCCGTGGCGAGATTCGATGTTTAGGACCGCAGATGAAGGCTTTTATCAACTTCGTGGTGGAGTTTACGCAGTTGAAATATCCAAGTACAAACGCGGTTGGAGAAAACTCTGCCGCGTGGTTAAAGACTTCATTGTAGACTGTGGCTTAGAGATCTATCAGAAGTGCAAAGAGATCAAGGAGAAGTGTGACTTCTTCAAGCCGATTTTCGATTGCAACCAATGTGCCGCCCTAACAATCGAAGCAGGAAGGCAGTGTAATCACTGGCTGGGCACGGATGCTGGTTTTGAGTGGTGCCTCAATCATCCCAAGTGCGCAGGCAATGGTCTTTGCTGTGCCCAACATTGTGTCAACGATTGGTTAGCCCAGTATGGAGGACAGACATGGAAGGACTGTATCGATCGATGCGTGGATGTGGTCAAAAAGTCCTGGGAGGTAGCAGCGCAATGAAATGGTCTTTTCTTGTTTGGCTCTTTGCTTCGGTTTTGTTTTTCACTCACAGTGTTACTGCTCAAAAGCCGCATTTTTTAGTACTCAATCGTGAGGAGCAGCAGGAGGCAGTACACACTACTAGGCAGGCAGTCCAGTGGTGGCTTGGACGAAAATATTCCAATCTATATTCGTTGTATTCATCAGCAGCAAGTTTTTTGAACAGTGAAGGCATTCCTGAAAGTGACAGAAAAGCGCGTTTTATCAAGTGGTGCTCGGCATGGCGAGAACGCAACCCTTATAACTCGCGCCTATCCGAGGACGAGAAGATAGAACGCCTCCGCACAGTGGACGTCAGCATCAAGTTCCTGACGGGTTTCGTCTTGATGAACATGAAAAGTAGCTACTGGGATGCTCTGACGAAAGGAAAATGGCATCGCGACAAGAAGATTGCCTTCGTGGAGTTTCACATCCGTGGTAGAAGATACATTCAGCCGCTCATTCGAGAGGACAAGAGATGGAAGATACTAACCATACCCTTGACTTTTGATGAACAGATGATACGCGAATACGAGGGAGTTCGGGAAGATGGCACAGATAGACCTCATCCCATGAGGGGTAGGTCTTCCAAACCATCATCCCGCTCCAGCAACAATCCATAGGACCTGTTCTGGGTGTTGCGGTATCAGCAGGGCAGTGCGCAGACGCCGTGGAGGTGGAGCAACGCCCGGATAGGCGAGGAGGGTACACATGAGGATAAGCATTCTTGGACGTGGCTACTATCAAGGGGGGTACTTCCCCTACAGATGTGTGCTCTGCCGATTAGTGTGCAAGGGGAGGTGTAGAGATTGTCTACTCGGCAGCTAATCAGCCTGGGCATTGTGCTGGGCGTTGCCCTCGCGATTTACGTTGGCATTGAGGAGGTCTTTAGTGGAGAAGCAGTAGTGTTGCGAGGCTATTTCCTTCTAACAACATCTACTGTGGCATCCTTGGTCGTTGCTTGGCTTCTAGATCTATATCGCGCTCTGCCGTGGGTCACTGCGATAGGGCGGACAACGGCTGTCACAGTCTGGATAAACTCACTTGCAGGATACCACGCGCTGGGAATGGGGAGTTTTGGTGACTTACGCTGGGCAATTATTTTCCTGCTCCCGGCTTCTGCCATTGTCGTGGAATGGTGTAAGCAACAACATCCCACAAGCTGCGAACTCCCTATTATTGCCACTTCGCGCCTGTTCCCGCTGTTCGTGGGTTTAAGCTTGGCTATGATGCTGCTCTGGATGGGGGCGGGTCTGCGTGTGGATGCAAGGATATTTCTGCTTATCGGTACCCTTTTGTGCCTGTTAGGATACACAAGAGGGGGGAGGCTAACCATGGCAGTAACAGGTTAGCTAAAGCGGGTGTGTAGCCAGCCTGGGGTACGGACAACCGAAACGGCTTGTATCGTCTCGTTCTACCTTCTCAAGTGCCTGGTCGACCGTTTGACACTGTGCGCAGCAAGTTTGTTGCTTGCTACACTTTGGCGCCCCTTCGAACCATATCCCTTATGGGCGCGTCTTGCCAGCCTACTGGCAATCAGCGGGTGGATTGTGTTGGTGGCAGGATACCCGTTGTGGGGAGGCGGAGAGTTCTACGGTCTCGGATGGACGTTCTCGGTATACCTGGTAATTGCGGGTATAGTGGTGGAGTTCTACCGCCAGGTCAGAAGGCGACAGATCGATCGTCCGATCCTTGCTTGGTCACGCATTGTGCCTGCTGTGATAGCGTGCGTGTCATTGGTTCATCTACTCGTGTATCAACCGTTCCGCTCTCCAGCCACGTTGGTGTTACTCTTTGCCACCGCCCTTGCAGGCTTAACGGCTTGTGCTGCTGGCGATTTGTCATCTGCGAATACGTCCTCTGTATGAGTGTCCAACATCCTGGAAGGCTCCCGCTGAATACGTCACAGCTCGGCGGGAGCCTCGTTCTCCAGCAGGCGAGGAGCGGGGAGGTTATTTGTCTACCAGCGCAATCTGTAGCACCTCGTCCATGTGGCGCACGAAGCGGAACTCGATGTCGTTCAGCACCTGCTGAGGGATTTCGTCCATGTCGCGTCGGTTCTCTTCAGGCAGGACGACCACGCGGATGCCCGCACGGTGTGCTGCCAACACCTTCTCCTTCACCCCACCGATGGGCAGGATGCGCCCGCGCAGGGTGATTTCGCCCGTCATCGCCACGTCACGTCGGACAGGACGTCCCGTAAACGCCGACGCCAGCGCGGTGGCAATGGTGATGCCAGCGGAGGGACCGTCTTTGGGCACCGCACCCTCCGGCACGTGGATATGGATGTCCGCGTTGCGGGTGAACTCGGGGTCTATCTGCAGCTGGGCGGCACGCGAGCGGATGTAGGTGAGCGCTGCTTGTGCCGACTCTTTCATCACCTCGCCCAGCTGACCGGTGAGCAACAGCTGCCCCTTGGTGGCAGGAAGCACGCTCACCTCGATGGAGACAATGTCCCCTCCAAACTGTGTGACTACCAGCCCGGTTGCTGCGCCGACCTCGTCTTTCTCCTCTGCCGTGCCATAGTGGTACTTGCGTGCGCCCAGATACACGGGAATATCTTCTGGCGTGACCGTTTTGGATTCTATTTGACCTTCTGCAACCGCTCGAGCCACCTTGCGGCACACCGAGGCGATTTCACGCTCTAAGTTGCGCACGCCCGCCTCGCGGGTGTACTCACGCAGGATGAGCTGTATCGCCGCGTCGGTGAATTGGCACTGTTCGGGAGTTAAGCCGTGCTCCCTCAGCTGCTTGGGCACCAGAAAACCCTTCGCGATGTTCATCTTCTCGTGCTCGGTATAGCCCGGGAAGATGATGACCTCCATTCGGTCGCGCAGGGCGGGGGGAATGGGGTCGAGCAGGTTGGCGGTGGTGATGAACATCACCTCACGCAGGTTAAAAGGTACCTCCAGATAGTGGTCGGAGAAGGCATAGTTCTGTTCAGGGTCCAGTGCCTCCAGCAGGGCGGAGGAGGGGTCGCCGCGGAAGTCCATGCCCAGTTTGTCTATCTCATCCAGCATGAACACCGGGTTGCGCGAGCCTGCCTGCCGAATGCCCTGAATGATTCGCCCAGGCAACGCGCCCACGTAGGTGCGCCGGTGACCGCGTATCTCCGCCTCATCACGCACACCGCCCAGCGACACGCGCACGAACTTGCGCCCTAACGCACGGGCAATCGACCTGCCGATGGAGGTTTTGCCGACGCCAGGGGGGCCCACAAAGCACAGAATGGGTCCCTTCATCGCGCTGCCCGCCAGCTTGCGCACCGCCAGGAACTCCAGGATGCGCTCCTTCACCTTCTGCAAGCCGTAGTGGTCTTCGTCCAGCACCTGCGCGGCGGCGGCGATATCCAGATTGTCTTCCGTCACGGCGCTCCACGGCAGAGACACCAGCCAGTCCAGATAGTTACGCACCACCACGCCCTCGGGCGCAGCGAAGGGCATCTTCTCCAGCCGCTCCAGCTCCTTAAAGGCGCGTTCCTGCACCTCTTCGGGCATGCCTGCAGCGAGGATTTTCTGGCGCAACTCTTCCACCTCGCTGGCACGTTCGTCGCGCTCACCCAGCTCCTGCTGGATGACCTTCAGCTGTTCGCGCAGGAAAAACTCGCGCTGGGTATCGCCCATCTCCTTTTCCACGCGCGAGCGGATGGTCTTCTGCAGCTCCAGGATTTCGATCTCCTTGCGCATGATGACCACCAGCCGCTCGAGCCGTTCGCGCACGCTCGACATCTCCAGTATCTGCTGCTTCTCCTCCACGCGAACGGGCAAGTAGGGCGTAACCGTGTTGATGACCCGTTCGGGGTCGCTCTGGTTGCTCACGCTCAGCAACACCTCGG
>JBMFOT010000109.1:0-6052 GCA_049969495.1 Armatimonadota bacterium | reverse complement strand
GGAGCGGGTGGTTTTGGGTTCGCCGGTATTGTGGGATGGGAAGGAGGGATGGGTGGAGGCAACGGGTTTAGCGAAAGGTTTAGGGCTCGCGATGCGATGGGAGAGGGGGCAGCTGGTGTTGGCAAGGCGGTGAGATTTGCCAATATGTGCGGTAATCGCTGTGCAATGGCTCTGGCGGTTCTCAGATTATGCTTCCTCCAGCACCACCATCTGATGCCCTCGGACCTCGGGCACGGTCAGGCGGAGATATTCCCCCTCGGCTTGGAAAGGTATCTGCTCGCGCTGAGGAGCCAGATACACCCGTTGAGGCGCGCCTGCACGTAACCACAATGACACATTGTATAACGGTATCGCGTCCTCTAGATAGTCCGGCGCTAAAGTGCGCCTCTCAGGGATATAGTGTAGCAGATGCACCACTGAACGCCGCTGAGCCGGCTGACGATTCCACATCACCTGCAGGGTGCTGGGTGCATCGGCAATCACCAGCGGGTTGGGCAGTAGGATCTTCAGTGCGTTCAGCACCATCTGCTTGTAGAACAGCATCCCGTACTGCGCGAAGGTGTTGAACACCGGGTGCGCAAGGTATATCACACGCCCCTTTCGCAGTGCAGCAGCCAGTTCCGAGCGTCGTGCTACCGGCGTGTGCGCATGACTGCAAAAATGCTGGTAGGTGCGGTTGAAGTAGGGCTCCCAGATTTCGGCAAGCACTTCCGCTCCCTCGGCAGACGACACCTTCTGTCCGCGCAGGTACATCACGTACTGCGCCTCGGCGATACCCTCCGCCAGCGCACCCAGAGGACGCACGAAGTCGGGCGAATAGGGTAACTCTCCTTCGTAAACCGCCGGAAACTCGTTCAGCGCAAAGCCGGTACCGTCCTCGCGCAAAGCCGACCTCCCCGTGCACAGCAGCGCACCACCAGCATCCAGGTATGCCTGCACCTTCTGCGCCAGTACATCGTCCAGTACCACCTCGTCGGGCAGTATCACCACGCGGTAGCGGCGCCAGTCGCTCTCGCCATCGATGAAGTCGAACTGATGCCTGCCCTCTTGCAGGATACGGTATGCTCCCAAGTTCGTGGGAGGAATCCGTACATGTTGAGGCTGCAAAACCTCTACATTAAAGACGCCTATTTCGGTTATCGGCTCTGCCCCAATGCACCATTGTTCGCGCTCCTCTACCTGTGCATACACCGAGCCGATGAGGTCATAGGTCGCCTGGTCGAACCTGCCCGACGGATGCAGCTGGTCGCCGATACTACATTTCGCACCCAGCGCCAGCATCTGGAAGCACTCATACTCTAGCGCCGCTTTCGGCTTGTAGCTATTGAAGTGCCCCCACGAAACCGCGAACTTGCCCGTCATGCCGAGGCAGTCCAGTCCCAATGTACGCGCGTAACGCATGGTAATCGGGAAGTGTGCGTAGCCCCAACCGCCCGACGGCAAAGACTCCAGCTCCAGATGGGTGTAGGTATGCAGGCTACGACGGATAGAAGGGTTGATATGCCCTGCGTTGAAGAAAATGGTGCACCTCTTGTTGCGGGCACGCACCGCCGAGGCAAGGCGCTCCTTCGTGCGGTTCACCAGCAGGTCGCGCATTGCCTGCTGCGCTCTGTTGTCCGCAGGGTCCCATCCCTGTCGTTCGAACTCCTGCAATGCCCACACGCTGAACACCTCATTTTGGAAGATGATGTCAAAGAAGATACCGTCTACCTCGTCGCCGAATCGCTGCAACACCTCGTCGGTCTGTGCGATGACGTAGTCGATGTAGGGGGAAGCGAAGCAGTGCTTATGCCAACCGGGCTGTAGAGGCGGTGGTCCCGAGCGTTTACCATTAGCGTCCACCTCTAGCCACTCGGGATGCGTTCTTGCCATGTACTCATCCCAGCCGACGGTGATGTAAACGGGGCAGCGAATATCGTTTTTGTGACATGCCTCTATTTGCAGGGCAAGCAGGTCGCAGGTGAGGTGCGGGTGTTTATTGGGAAAGCGCGTCTCGTGATAAATCCAGCCATGGTGACATCGGCTGAACAGCGTCACTGAGTTCACATGCGCCCGTCTCAGCGTCTCTACGAACTCACTAGGATCAAACGCTGAACCAACGCCTGGAATGACCTCTGAGGTGTGAAAATCTAGGTGTACCTGCCGAAAGCGTAGCTCGTGCATCACTGCCCTCCTGTTCATTCTGTTCATTTTTTTGACGAAATTTTAGACGACTGATATCGCCAGAATGCTTATCGTGAACAGCACCAGCAGCAGGATTCCATCTGCCGCCGCACGCAGATGCGCGGGGAACAGACTGCGCCACCCGATGACGAACGCCAACACGATAGGCGTCAGGGCAGGATACAGGTAACGCCCCTGCGTCTGGAAGTAGGTCAGGATAAAGCGCACAAATGCCCCCACCACCAACAGCGTCAGCAATCCCGCCACCGCCCACCAGCGAACTGCTCCCTCCGCAAACGCCCCTCGCTCGCGCCACATCGCCAGCGCGAAGCCGAACAGGGTCAGCAGATGCCATACGCCCAGCACCAGATATACCCGGTCGGGCAGAAAGTTGGGAAGCCCTTTGGCGGCGGTCTGTGGCGTGCCGTAGGCGAACCAGAAGGAGCGGTACGTCCAGCCTGCCACCAGCTGCAGGTATTCGGTCATGGTGGCTCCTCCTTGCAGGAACTGCTCGGCGCGGGCGGTGCCGGCAAAGGTGCGTTCGAACGCTTTCAGCAGCAAGGGGTCGTCGTACAGCTGCATGTTGCGCACAAACCAGGGGAACATCAACGCCAGCGCAATGCCCACACTGACCAGCATCCCTAACCACACCCGTGTATACCGTGTGCCAGCAACCAGCAGCCACCCTACCACCATCGCTGGTATCAGCAGCAAGGCAGTCACCTTCGTCAATCCTGCCAGCCCCGCCCACAGCCCCATACGCCAAGCAATCCAGCGGGAAGGCTTGATCTGGGTGTAGAGTAAGGCGAATTCCAGCAGCACCAGTGCGAACAGCAGGTTGGCCAGCGAGTCGTTGTTCACCGCCGAGCATATTGCCACGTGCATCGGCAACAGGGCGGTCATCCCTGCGCAGGCAAACGCCACAGCGGGCGACTGGGGCATGAGAACGCGCGCAATGCGATATACCGTGAACACCAGCAGAACCCCGAACAGCATGGAGAGCATCCGCACCGCGCGAGCAGGCGGAATGGGTAGCCAGTTGCCCAGCTTCCATACCTGCGCCGCCAGCGTGTAGTACAGAGGCGGTTGGTGCGCTTCGTAGCCCACGCCTGCGTATCCCTCAAAGCGCGGGAGCTTGCCCTCCTCCGCCACGTAGCGCACATAGGAGAGATGCGCGCCCTCATCTGGCGTGTGAAAGTAACCGTTCTGTCCAATCGGCGTGCGGAAATTGAACAGCAGGCTGAGCACCACAAACACCGCCACCACCGCCCAGAGCAGAGCGGGCGACAGGGTTTGTGCTTCTTCGCCTGTCACCTTCGCTCTCGCACGCCGTTTGCGAGACACGGCTACAGCTCCACCACCTGTGCGGTCTCCATCCCATCCAGCGCGCGGATTTCCGCCAGCAGCGAGGCGTCAATGGGGTCATCCACCATCAACACCATCAGCGCCTTGCCGCCTACCTTCTCGCGCCCGAGATGCATCCCGGCGATATTCACGTTTCGGCTACCCAGCAGTGTACCGACCCGCCCGATGACGCCCGGCTTGTCGGTATGCTGGGTGAAGAGCATGATGCCCTGCGGAATCACGTCCACGCGATAGCCGTCCACCGTCACAATACGCGCATCGTTCTTGCCGAACACCGTGCCCGCAACCTCATGCTTTTTGCCTGCGGAGGTTTGCACCGTCACCGTGATTAACGAGGGATACAGCTCATATGTCTCTGCCTGTTGCTGCAGGCTCTGCGTGACGTGGATGCCCCGATTCTGCGCAATGAGCAGGGCGTTGACCGGATTCACGGGTTCACTCAACACCGGTTGCAGGATGCCCGTGACCACGGCGCGCGTGAGGATGTCGGTAGGCAGTTCTGCAAAGTCGGGGCTATAGGTGACCTGCACCTGCACAATAGGCGCCTGCGCCAGCTGGGTGTGCAGTTTGCCGATTTTCTCTGCCAGCATCAGGTACGGTGCGATGCGCTGCAGCACCTCGGGGTCAATCGGCGGCAGGTTGACCGCACTGCGCGCCGGTCCACCGCGCAGTACCGACACAATCTGCTCTGCTACGTCCACCGCCACGTTCACCTGCGCCTCGGCCGTGGAGGCTCCCAGATGCGGCGTCACGACGCAGTTCTCCAGCGACAGCAGCGGATTATCCGGCGGCGGAGGCTCCTTGCTGAACACGTCCACCGCCGCGCCTGCCAGCTTGCCCGAACGAAGTGCGTCTGCCAGTGCCTGCTCGTCCACGATACCGCCGCGCGCGCAGTTAATCAGCCGTGCACCGTGCTTCATACGTGCGATGCGCTCGGCGTTGATGAGGTTGCGCGTCTGCTCATTGAGAGGCGTGTGTATGGTCACAAAGTCGCTCTGAGCCAGCAGGGTATCCAAATCGGTAAGCGTTACGCCGATGCGCTCTGCCACCTCAGCCGGCGTAAAGGGGTCGTAGGCAATCACGGTCATGCCCATTCCCTTTGCCCGTCGCGCCACCTCGCGCCCGATTTTGCCCAGCCCGATAATGCCCAGCGTCTTGCGATACACCTCGGTGCCCACAAACTTGCTGCGCTTCCACTCCCCTGCACGCAGACTGCGGTCTGCCTGCGGGATATTGCGTGCCATCGCCAGCATCATTGCCACCGTCAGCTCCGCCGCGGCGATGGTGTTGCCCTCCGGCGAGTTCACCACGATGATTCCACGCTGTGTGGCCGCGGCCACGTCGATGTTGTCTACCCCAACTCCTGCCCTGCCGATGATGCGCAGGCGCGTCGCCGCCTCGATAATCTCCGCTGTGACCTTCGTCTCGCTGCGCACCACCAGCGCGTCGTAATCGCCAATGATGCGCAGGAGTTCCTCCTTCGGCAGTCCGGTGCGAACGTCCACCTCGCCCGCCTGTCGCAAGACCTCGATGCCAGCTTCCGCAATAGGATCGCTGACCAGAATACGTGCCATCAAGCCGTGCCTCCTATGGGAATGACTGTTGCTGTCCAAAGGATGATTCGGTCACAGGGGAGGGGTCTCCTGCACTCCCATGAGCACTGGAGGGGGAACTAGGTGTCATTGAGAGCCGCGTAGCGGCGAAGCCATCCCGTGCTAGCGAAGGAGATGGCTTCGGTCATGCCCGTCATGCGCCCTACACCGCCCGATGCACATACTCCCCGTAATCGGGCACATGGCGCCGATACTCGCCCGACATCAGCGGAGAGGAGATGATGAAATCCGCCGAAGCGCGGTTGCACGCAATGGGGATATTCCACACTACCGCAATCCGCAGCAACGCCTTCACATCGGGGTCGTGTGGCTGAGGCTCTAGCGGATCCCAGAAGAAGATGAGAAAATCTATCTCTCCCTCCGCGATTTTCGCCCCAATCTGTTGGTCGCCACCCAGCGGACCGCTCTGCAGCTTGATGATAGACAAACCTAAAGCCTCCTCTAGCATCCTGCCCGTCGTTCCGGTAGCGTATAGGATGTGCTGAGCCAGCAGGTTGCGGTTGAAGCGCACCCATTCCAGCAGGTCCGCTTTCCTATGGTCGTGTGCCACCAGCGCGATACGCTTCCTCTGAGGCATGGTAACCGTCGTGTTATGCATGTCGATCTCCATCATACCCTGTTCTCGTTAAACCCATTTTACCCTGGTAAGAACCTCTTGACTTCTCTACCCTATCGAGCGATAATACCATTGGAAGAAATACGTATTCTCACATACTGAACACGGCAACATTTTACCCGAAAGGAGGGTATCCATTCATGCTACGCAAGGTCTTACCGCTTGCCTTTACAGCAAGCCTGCTGTTCACCACTATCGCCTTCGCCCAGCCGACGATAGACGGCTCCTGGGACCCCGACTACCAAATCCTCGCCGTGCAGGACACCCAGACCGGCTTCGGCGACAGCAACCTAGG
>JBMFOT010000108.1:0-6089 GCA_049969495.1 Armatimonadota bacterium | reverse complement strand
GTAGGTGGCGGTTCCCAGCACCTGGGCGCGGGTGGCAGCGGTGTTGACGGTGATGGTGACGTCGCCGCTTTGCACGATGGCGCCGTTGAAGGTGTTACCGATGAAGATACCCGCCAGTCGTGCGGTATCGGTGACCTGCGCAGAGATGCCAGCGGTTCCGTCCAGCAGTTTCTTGGTACCGAACTGGGTCTGTTCGGCGATGCGGTTGAGACTTTCCAAAGCGGAGCGGATTTGGGTCTGGTCCGCTTGAAGGGCTGTCAGGTCGTTCACGCCGGTGTTGCTGGCGTGCACCGCGAGTTGTCGCATGGTGCGCAACAGGTTATGGATTTCGTCCAGACCGCCTTCAGCAGTCTTGAGAAGGTTCGCCGCGTCCTGCGCGTTGGAGACCGCCTGCGACATACCTGTCATCTGCGCGCGCAGGTTTTCGGAGATAATCAGCCCTGCGGGGTCGTCGGCACCGCGATTGATGCGCATACCAGAGGACAACCGCTCAATCGACCGCGCGAAGGCTTCGCTGGTGCTGCTCAGCGCGCGCATCGCATTCATCGCGGTGATGTTGGTGTTAATGCGAAGACTCATCTTCTACTGTTTCCTCCTTGAGTTGTCGTACTATCGAGCCTCCTGCTCGTTCTCTGATCTGAAACGCACGCAGGGTGGAAGACGGCGCTGGCGAAGGAAAGGTTGGTTTCCCACGTGCGTTTCTTTCCCTAGCTGCCTACCTTTATGTCGGTAGTGCAACCATAAGGAATTTTCCGTATAATTACGGTTAGGTGGACAACTTGTTTGAAAATCAGGTAAAAGCGTGGGGAAAGTAAGATACTTACATATCCGGTATAGAATCGCATGGAGCCTTCCACTGTGGTTGTTCCTTACACTCATCGGATGTACGCCGGAGCAGGAGCACGGTGCTGCGGTAAGCACGCAGAAGCCCCTGCAGGTAGTTGCTACTTTCTTTCCCGTGGCGGACATCGTCAGGCAGGTGGGCGGACAGCACGTCTCCGTGCAGACCCTCTTGCCTCCTGAAGGGGAACTACACGCTTTTGCACCGACCGCGAGGCAGATGAAACTGCTTCAGCAGGCAGACGTGGTGTTCGCGCTGGGGCTGGGAGCAGAGCCTTTTCTGGACACCATGCTGCATGGGCTTGGGCACAAGCGCCCGCACGTGGTAGAATTAGCGGAAGGTTGCTGGACGCTGCCTGCCGCCGAAGGGCACGAGCACCATCATGGTGGGGAGGAGAAGCATCACGAGCCTGACAATGAGCATCATGAAGCGGTGGACCCTCATGTATGGCTTTCTATCCAAAACGCGGTGCGCATGACGCGAAATGCCCAGAGCGCACTCATTACGCTCGACCCGTCGCACGCCGATGACTACCGGCGCAACGCGAGCCGGCTTGTTGCCGAACTGGAGCAACTGCGCAGTACCCTGAGGTCTCGGGCGAAAGCGTGGAGACAGAAAAAATTCGTCGCGGCGCATGGGGCATACCGCTACCTTGCGCAAGAGGCGGGGCTGGAGCAGGTGGCTGTGTTCGAGCCTCTGCCCGGTGTGGAACCCTCCGCCCGCTGGCTGCGTGACCTGATGCGCACAGCCCATCGGGAAGGAGTAAAGGTCATCTTCGCTGCGCCGCCAGCCTCCTCACGGCTGGTAGAGGTGGTTGCTGCCGACCTCCGCGTGCCGGTGTTCTTGCTGGACCCGCTGGAGCGAACGTGGAATCGGCCGGACGAGAGCTATCAACAGCGCATGATGCGTAATATTGAGACCCTGGATAGAGCGATGCGGTAGCGATTTGCTCAAGGAGTGGACAAATGCAACAGTGGCAGATAGAGATATTGAGATGCCCTTTCGACCGTGCGCGGTTGTCCGTAAAAGAGGAGCAGGTGCAGTGTGCGGAATGCCGTAGAACGTTCCCCGTAGTGGATGGCATTCCCAGCTTTGTCGTGCCTGACCTCACAACGGCGCATGAACGGGAGGAGTGGCTGCGCAAGCAATCGGAGATGCAGGCAAGGGATGCGCAGGCTTCGCAGTATGACCATCTGCTGGGACTGTTGCTCATGTCGCCGATTGAGACCCGCATGACCTTACGCGCACTTCGCGGCAACTCGGGGTATTTTACCACGCTGGCGGAGGTTGGCTGCGGCACGGGAAGGATGCTCCAGCATCTTGCCACACTGACAGATTGGGTGATAGGCGTAGACTTTTCACTGCAGAGTCTACGACTGTGCCGTCAACGGATGCAAAGCATTGGTGCTCTGGAGAAAACGCTGCTCATACACGCCGATGCCTGCTTTCTGCCTCTTGCCGACGAAGTGCTGGATGCGGTAGCCAGCTGCCAGCTGGTGGAACACCTTCCCAGCGACCGATTGCGTCTCCAGATGCTGGCGGAGATGGCGCGAGTGCTCAAGCCGAACGGGCGATATGCCATATCTGGTTATCACTGGTCGTGGCTGACCCGGTGGAGTGGGGCAAAACAGGGAATGCATCAGGGTGGTATCTACTATTACCGCTTCACGCGCCAAGAGTTTCACGAACTGGTGAGCGCACATCTGCCGGTGGAATCCCTGCGCAGCGTGTTGGGTTATGTGTGGCTCGCCTCGGGCAGTAAGGGAGCATAAATGGCGGACATCGTTCTGGACGTGAACAGCGTGAGCGTAGAGATAGGCGGCGCCCGCTTGATAGAGGACATCACTTTGCAAGTCGAGCGCGGCAGTACCGTTGCCATCATCGGTCCCAACGGCGCAGGCAAGACCACCCTACTACGTGCGGTGCTGGGACTGGTACCGCTGGCTTCGGGCAGTATCACCCTGTTCGGGGTACCCATCGCCCAGCTGGGTGATTTGCGCAAGAGGGTGGGGTATGTGCCACAGCGGCTGGAGTATGACCGGTATCTCCCCCTGACGGTGCAGGAGATGCTGCGCGCCTATGTGCCGCAAGCCTCCCCGTCACGCATTGAGGACGCCTTGCAAGAGGTTGGCGTTCACCGGATGCTGCACCATCCGATTGGCAAGCTGTCGGGTGGGCAGCTGCAGCGGGTGGTGATCGCGCTGAACCTGCTGCGCGAACCGGAGATACTCTTTCTGGATGAACCCGCTACCGGTGTGGACATCGAGGGCGAGAGCCGGTTCTACGACATTATCGAGCGCCTGCGCGAGCAACATCACCTGACGGTGGTGCTGGTTTCGCATGACCTGAGCGTGGTCACACGCTACGCCTCGCAGGTGTTGTGCATGAACCGCCGGCTACTTTGCTTCGGACCGCCCACCCAAGCGTTGAATGCTGAGATGATTCGGCTCGTCTACGGGCAGGAGATGACACTCTATACCCATCGGGAGCACCAGCCATGATGGAGATTTTGCTTTACCCCTTTTTCCAGCGCGCGCTGATTGCCGCCGTGTTGTTGGGGGTCAGCCTGCCGCTGGTCGGCGTGTTTGTCGTTACGCGGCGCCTCTCTTTTTTCAGCGAGGCAGTGGCGCACTCGGCGTTCACGGGGCTGGCGCTGTCCGCTCTGCTGACAACCCCTGTCCTGCCGACGGTGATCGCCTTTGCCGTGCTGGTGACGCTCGCCATCGTGTTCACCCTGCATCGCACGGAGATACCGACGGATACGGTGATCGGTGTCTACCTGGCTGTGTGTGCGGGAGCGGGGATCCTGCTGCTGGGGATCCTGCAGGGCTATCAGCCGGGGCTGTTCCAGTTTCTGTTTGGTGACATTCTTGCGCTGGCATGGGAAGACGTATGGCTGGTGGCGGTGATGTGCGCTGGAAGCGTGGTGGTGGTGCTGGCAATGTGGAATGCGTTGCTGCGCGTCTCCATACACCGCGAGATGGCAATGGCGATGGGCACCTCTGCCGCACGGGTAGACCTGCTGTTTTTATTGTTGCTGGCGGTGATGGTTACCTTGTCGCTGAAGCTGATCGGTATCGTGCTGGTGACGGCGATGTTGCTGTTGCCTGCTGCCGCTGCGCGTAATCTCACACGCAGCTTTCGCGGGATGGCGGTCGTTGCCTGCGTGATTGGTGGGGTGAGCAGTGTGCTGGGTCTCTATGCCTCCTACTGGTTCGGCACTGCATCCGGCGCGGCGATAGTGCTTACGGCGGCGGTGGTGTTCGTGTTATCGGTGGTTTTTCGGCGAGGGAGATGAGGCTTGTCGCTGCCCTGCAACTTGCGCTACCAGACTGTTTAGAAACCTTCCCGTCGCGGTAACGGTGCGTCAGCAAGAGTAACCCTATCCCAACGTCCGTATAGTAGCCCCATTGTGACTTGTAGCCGTAAGGCGTAGGTTTATAGCAGGAAACATCCTAACGATACCGAACCAACTCCTCTACCGCCATCGAGAGGTCTTTCGCTATCTGGCGCAGCAGAATCGGTGAGATGTCCCGCCCTGAGTGAAAGGGCACCGTGGTGCACCTGCCATCCGCGTGACGATACTGGCGATGAGAACCCCGCTGCCGAACCATCACGAAGCCCAACTTCAGCAGGATTGCCTTCACCTCTGACGGCTTGAGAACGGGGATGTTGCCCATCACGCTACCGTAATCACCTGTGTGCCCACGAATTCACTCTGCATTTGCAGTTCACCGTCTTCCTGCAGCATATCCAGTACCTCGCGCAGGTTCTGGTGCAGTTCATCCAGGCTCTCCGCCTGACTGTGAGCACCAGCGATACCTGGTATCCACCCTACATACAGCCCCGTTTCAGGGCATCTTTCCACAATAGCGATAAAGGTTCGCATGCACTGCCTCCATTCTCAATATCTCACAGGGACAGTTCTATTGTAACTCCGTTGCAGGTCACTCGGCAAGATGGGTTTTTCCTATTAAGGATCTCCACATCGCAGGGTCTAAGTAGCGATGCGTCAGTAACGGTATGCCCGTTTCCACGTCCGTATAGTAGCCCCATTGGGCTTTGAGACACACTTGGAACGGCACCAAGCAAGCTTCGGGCGGACACACACAAACCGATATCCAATATTCAGTGATAATCTCCTACCCAGTGCACCCCCTCTACCTGCCCGTGCAAAACGTTGTATAACCTCCTGTCACCAGTGAAAAGGGGAACCTGGAGGTGCTGGGCAAGAGCAACGTACACACTGTCGTAGAAAGAGCGATCATACTGTACCGCGATGGCAAAGGCGTGATCCCACACCGTAGCCAAAGGATGCCATATGAACTGTAGAAGCCTGAAAGCCTGCACTGCCTCTACAGAATCCTCGTGTGTCAACCTGCCCTGTCGCACTGCCGCCCAGAGGGCGTTACTCACTTCATACGCGAACAGGTCGGGCACATGGGCTTGCAGCACTCCTTGCTCAATACGCTGCAACATGACGGTCGCTGCCTCTATCGCCTCCTCATCGTTGAAAACCCACTTGAGGGCGACCGAAGCGTCAATCACAGCCGCTCTAACGGGTGCGTTCATAATCTACCAACTCTCGCACGGGGAAGGGTAGAGGAGGATGTGACCCTCTGATGCGAAGCAACTTCGCTGCAGGGGTGTCTTCCAGCTGAAAGATAATCTGGACAGGCACCTCACCTTCCACATCGGGGAGGCGCTCTCCAGGCAGAGGACGTATTGTTTTGCCATCATAGACCCCGCGTATGGTCAACATGTTGCTCACCTCGTACCATATTATATCCGTTCGGGCGATATTCTTACCAGTGGCGTTTTCACCAGCACGGCGCCGATTCAACTCCTGACGTGCCTCCCAGGCACCGATGATGCCAGCAACCAGTAGGTACAAGCTCACTGCCAGTAGCAGAATACCCGGCCAGCGAGGTTTGTATCGTGTCCGCCATGCTTGATCAGGCAGGAATGCAATGACAAAGCCCGCTACGCTAAAGCAGAAGCCAATGCAGGCTGCAGCAAAGGAAATCTGTAAAGCACCTTCCACAACATAGTCAGGATCGTTAGCAAACATACTCCTCTTCCCCCGCCATGCATGACTACCAACGCCTGATTTCTGCTTGCCTCCGCACCAATCCACACGAAGCCCTAAACGGTCTATGCGCATCACCACCCCATTGCCCACATACGCATACAGATTCATCCCACCCTCAAAACCTATCGGGTCTCTGGTCAGGAACCTGCCCGTCGC
>JBMFOT010000107.1:0-6309 GCA_049969495.1 Armatimonadota bacterium | reverse complement strand
CATCGGGGCTGAAGACAAGCCGCTGAATGCTTCCGACAAGGACTATCAGGACTTCGTGGTGTTCGCGTCGGTCATTCCCGACGCCTCGACGTGGATGCTGTTCCTGAGCGGGGTGCCTGCGCTGGCGCTACTGCGCCGCCGAAGAGGATAAGCGCACGACGGGAAGACCTGTGACGTGCCCACCGCAGGTTTTCCCTCTTTGAAGCACAGACCGGCTCAACAGAAGTCACCAATTTGTGAGAATGCGCCGTGCTGCAGTGAGAAGCTGCCTATCGGCGCATTTTTCGTTTCACGTGTGATGGCAGGGAATGTGCGTCACGTAGAGATGTTACGCTTCCGACGCGCCCCGTCAGTTTACTTGCTGCGTTTGGAGCAGCTGTGGGAGGAGGGGCTGAGCCACCTTAGGCTATAGTTTTGCGGTTTTAGGAAAAAACGACCTCAAGCCCTGGCATAAGCGGTTTCCCTACTCTGCCCCCACAATCCCCACATCGACGTACTGCCCTCCAACCGTCTGGCGGCAGTGCACCGCGATGACGTTCTCGCCAGGCTGGAGCGCGCCTTTCAGCGCGTCGGTGGCAAGATGCTCTACGTAGCCGGTGAGAAACCCTTTGAACACCGCTACCAGCTTGCCGTTAACGTACACCTCGGCATCCTCGTCGTGATGGATAGTCAGCGCGAAGTGCTTGAAATCCACCCTATCGAGACGAAAACGACGGCGCAGCCAGATGTCGGAAGTGTTCCACACCGTACGCACCACCGCGCCCGGTGTGCCTTGCGTGCCAAAACCACCTTCACCCTCTTGCCACGTACTGTCGTCGAAGCCCGGCAGGAACCAGCCGTCTGCAGGTTTTGTCGTGGTATACCGCCACCGCTGCGCCTGATACTGTGAGGTGGGCAACAGGGTCCGCCATTGCACGTCCAGCACACGTGGAGGCTGGGTCTCGTACGCAGCGGGGCGTGCGTTAATCGCCCTCAGTAGCGCAGGGTCGTACTTGGGCTGGCGGTCGTAGAAGTACACGCCGTTTTGCTCTTGCTCTATATCCGTCAGCTGGGTATAGCAAAAGCCGAACATGTTGGGATTGTCCAGCAACACATCGGTCAACGCTTTATAGCGATTCAAGAACTCCTGCAGGTTGGTTTCTCCATATCCCCATCCCTCGCCGAGGCTCCGTTCGGTACGGATGCGCATTCCGCCGTACTCACTGACGAAGTACGGTTGACCACGATACACGCTGCGTGGGTCATTCGGTACGTTATTCCAGGCGCGGGTACCCAGCTGTTTGAACGGCTCGTAGCGTTGCGCAAAGACCTCCGGCTCCTGGGTGTAATCGTGGCAGTCGTATATATCCGTCTCGGGCACGAAGTGCACGTATCCACTGGTATCCAGCCAGGGGCGTGTGGGATCCATCGTTTGAGTGGTTGCCAGCAGAATCTGTACCAGCGCGGAGCCTTTACTGCTATCGGTCTCGTTTAACGGGCACCAGCCGATGATGCTGGGATGGTTCCGGTCGCGCTCTAGCACCTCACGCCATTCCTGCACCGCATAGGTTACCGCCTCGTAATCGTTCACGTTTAGTCCCCAGGAGGGATACTCACCCCACACCATGTAGCCCAGCTTGTCTGCCCAGTAGAGGAAGCGCGGTTCGAACACCTTCTGATGCAGGCGTGCGCCGTTAAAGCCTGCTGCCATCGCCAGCTCGATGTCCTTGCGCAACGCCTCGTCGGAGGGAGCGGTGTAAATGCCATCGGGATAGAAACCCTGGTCCAGAATTAACCGCTGGAATACCGGCTTGCCGTTAATCAGGAAGCGGTTGCCCTCGATGGTTACCTTGCGCAAGCCAAAGTAGCTCTTCACCGTATCCACCGGTTTACCGTTGCGCTCGACGGTAATCACCAGATTGTACAGGAACGGCTTACCGGGCTGCCAAAGCTTCACCGTCGAGAGACCCAGCACGCCGAGGGTGTTACGCCAGTTTGCGGGTACCACTTCTTCGCCAACCAGCTTGCCTCCCGCGTATGCGCGCAGGCGTACCTTCGTGCCCTTCTGCACCCCGTCTATCCACCCCTGAAAGAAAAGACGTCCGCCATCGGGGTCGGGTGTCAGCCAGAAGGTCTTCAGGTAGGTCTCGCCTGTCGCCTCCAGCCACACCGTTTGCCAGATTCCGGTGGTGCGGGTATACACGCAGCCGTAGGAGTGTCGTTCATGGCTCTGTTTGCCTGTTGCCTGCTTACCGGAGCGCGTTTCGTCGATCACGTGCACGACCAGCTCATTATCGCCGGAGCGCACCCGGCGGGTGATGTCGAAGCGGAACGGGGTGTACCCGCCGCGATGTTCACCCAAAAACTCACCGTTAAGCCACACGCGCGCATGCCAGTCCACCGCTCCGAAATGCAGGAAGAGCCGTTTGCCCTTCATGCTGGCAGGCACGCGGAAGAGGCGACGATACCACACATGCGTCATGAAGTCGGTATTGCCGATGCCCGACAGTTTACTCTCCGGGCAGAACGGCACGAGGATGCGTTTGGAAAAGCTCTTACCCGACGTCCAGCCTTGCTGTTCGCCGTCCCCTTGTTCGTCTATCTCGAACTCCCATTCGCCGTTGAGGTTCAACCACAGGTCGCGCTGAAAATCGGGACGCGGATGCTCAGGACGAGGTATTGAAGGTTCCGCTTGCGTTGTTGTCATCAGGGTCACCATCGTCACAAGAATGAAGATGCATATCGTCAGACACCGCTTCATGCTACACCCCAGCCGTGTTGTCAACGCACAATACGACACGAAAGCAGAAGTTTCCTGCGAGGCGGGATTGTTCTTTACGCCCCCGCTCTCACCCCATCAGATCAAACTCGTACTCCCCCGACGCCAGATCCTGTACCAGCGCGGGCATGCGCACCGACGCCGTTGCGTTCGGCGGAATGACCACTCTCCAGTGAACACGGTTGCCGTCCCGGTACCACTCGCTCACGATGTGTCCATGTATCGATCGGTAGATTGCCCTTGCCCACGTCAGCCCGGGTAGTATTTGCGGTCTGAGCACGATATGTTTGAACCCCACCCCTCGCTCAGAGGGGCAAATGCCCGCTATCCCGTAGAAGAACCATGCATCGAAACCGCCCTGCATCGGGTGGTTGTAGGAGCGTGGTCCCTCCTGCTCGTCGATGGTGGGTTCGCCCCAGTACTCCCAGAAGGTGGTCGCGCCCAGTTGGAAGAGGTTACCAATACTGGGGTAATCCTGTTGGTGCAGAATGGTCATCGCCACATCGCCATGACCGTACTCGCTCAACGCCCAAAAGAGATGGCGACTGCCGAGAATGCCGGAGGAGTGGTGTCCGCCATGTTTCTCCATCACATCGCGCGCCAGACTGTCGGCGATTGCCTGCTCCTCTCCTTCGGGAGCCAGTCCCCACGCCAGCGCGAGCGCATCCGCCGTTTGGCTGCCGAAGGTGTGGTTCGTCCTGTCGTAAAAGCGCTCAACAAACGCCCGCTTCACCCGTTGCGCTAACTCGTTATACTGTCGGCTGTCTCCTCCCTGCCCCAGCACGCGCGCTATCTTGCCCATCAGCACCGCATCCAGAAAGAACACAGCGGTAGACGTGATAGGGATGGGTGTATTGCCGGGCACCGAGCCGGGCGCGCACCAGTCGCCCAACCCTGCGGAGACGACATAGCCTTCCGAAATGCTTTGCAGGTGTTCCACCCATCGCTTCATCGTGGGGTAGTGGCGTTCTAGCACGCGCGTATCGCCGTAGTAGAGGTACAGGTACCAGGGTATCTGTACGATGGCGGTTCCCCAGTCGGGTGACGCCTCACCGATTTTGCGCTTGCCCGGCGCGACAAACGTGGGCAACCCCTTCTCCGTCAACGAGGTTTCGATGTCATCCAGATACTTCGTCCAGAAGCTCGCCATTTCGAAATTGTAGATGGTCATCTCGGCGGAGACATGCGCGTCGCCCAGCCAACCGCAACGCTCGCGATGCGGGCAGTCGGTGGGGATGCTGTGCAGGTTGCTGATTTCCGTCCATATCGCGGTGCGGTGGATACGATTGAGCATCTCATCGGAGCACTCAAATGTGCCAGCGGGCTGTACTGCGGTATGCACGACTACCCCTTCCAGCATATCGGGAGTGGGCGTGCCCGGATAACCCGTCATCTCCACGTAGCGGAAGCCGTGGTAGGTAAATCGCGGCTCCCACACTTCTATCCCACCGCCCTTGCAGGTGTAGCGGTCGGTCTGCACCACGCGCGTGGCGAAGACGCCCGTGCTTTCGGGATTGAGCGTGCCATCAGCGTTCAAAGCCTCCGCAAAACGCAGAGTGATCGTGCTTCCCGCCGGAGCCTGCACCCGCAATCTCGCCCATCCCGCGAAGTTCTGACCCATGTCGAAAATCCACACGCCCGGCTGCGGACTGCTCAGGGCGACGGCCGGCAGGGTGCGTGTACGCCGGATGGGAGGCATCATCTGGCTCTGGAGGCTCTGCGTGGGGCTATCCACCACTCGAACCGGCTGCCAGATCGAATCCTCTAATCCGACCTCACTCCAGCGCGGTATCTCCAGACGGGCATCGTACTCTTCGCCCGCGTACACGTTGTTCCTCAAAACGGGTCCGGGGTGGGTTTTCCAGGTTTCATCCGTGCAGACCAGTTGGCGACTGCCGTCCGCGTACTCCAGCACCAGCTGCAACAACAGCACAGGTTCCCCGTACGACATCCCGCCCCATACCACCGACTGGTTATACCAGCCGTTGCCCAGCATCACCCCCACGCAGTTTTCACCCTCACGCAAGGCATCGGTCACGTCGTGTACCACGTAGAACGCTCGCTTCTCGTAATCGGTTTGAGCGGGGTCCAGCACCTGCTCGCCGATGCGCCTGCCGTTCAGGTACAGCTCATAATAGCCCAGTCCACAAACGATAGCGCGGGCGCGTTGTACCCCTGACCGGATGGTAAACTGCTTGCGGAACAAGGGAGCAAATTCAGCAGAAGGAGCGCTCACCCACTTCGCTTGCCACTCATTCGGGCGCAGGATGCCCATCTCCCACCAGCTGATCTCGCTCCAGTCGGAAGGGTGTCCTTCCGCATCCCACACGCGCACCTTCCAGTAACATCGTTGCAACGAGCGCAGGGGTTTGCCTTCATAGGGGATATGGCACATGTTGCCGGAGTCTACCTTGCCGCTGTCCCACAGGTCGGCTTCGTCACGCGCTAGCAGCTCCGGTGTGCTGGCGACAAGGATGTGGTAAGCGGTCTGTCGCTGCCCACGCTCGCGCGACCACAGCGTCCAGCTCAGTCGCGGCTGGGGGGTATCTACTCCCAAAGGGCGCGCCAGATACTCACAGCGCAAGTCGATGGCGGTTATCATGGCGTGGTGTTATTTCGACCATGCGGGTTACCAGTCCTGCGTGATGGGCTGGTTCCAGTGAGGGTCCCACTCCGGCAGGTCACGCTTCCAGTTGCGGTAGAATATCCCGCCCAGCGGCGCCCAGCGCGCGTGACCGTCCGCAAATACCATGTTAATCCCTCCGCCGTGCCAGTCGGTGCGCTTGGTGCAATCGCCCTGATAACAACCCCTGCCTATTCGGTCCCACACGAAACTGCTACACCCGCCCGTACAGTTGCTGCAGTCGTGGATGCAGTCCATCCACGGGTTGTAACTGTCCGCAAACACGATGAGATCCGACACCCGCTCGATCGCCGCCATGGGGATGTCCATCACCTCGTAGTTGGAGGTGTAGCTGCCTTGGCGAGGGCGGTGAGTGTCCAGAGCGGGGTTGGTGGTGCTGAAATCCCAGCCCAGCTGCGTGGGGCAGACGAATATCTTTTCGCTGCGGATATACGGCAACAACGCCCACAGCGCGGTGTAGCGTTTGCCGTCGGGGCTTCTGCCCGTGTATTTATCGGCGAAGCGGGTGTACGCGCCGCCGGGAGTGCACTCGTCCCAATCTTGCGCATACATCACCCACGCCTGCGCCAGCTGGCGCACGTTGGAAGCGCAGGTGGTCTTGCGTCCTGCCTCGCGGGCGCGGAAGAAGACGGGAAAAATCAGCGCCGCCAGTAAGGCGATAATCGCAATAACCACCAGCAGTTCAATCAGGGTAAAGCCTTTTCGACACATGGTAGAACCTCCTCTTTCCTAGTTGACCTAACCTCCCGTCCCCCTTCCCTACGAGGGAAGGGGGGAAGCGTCAGCAGGCACCCCTCTCCTACAAGGAGAGGGGGTGGGGGTGAGGTTCACCTCTCCCACACGAACACCACCTTCTCCCCCATCGCCCGCTCTATCTGCTGGGGCGAATACTTTGTGGGGAAAAAGT
>JBMFOT010000106.1:0-6446 GCA_049969495.1 Armatimonadota bacterium | reverse complement strand
GGAACATGTCGGGCGCGCCGCGAACCAGCGCAGGGTTCACCATGACATTACAGTTCACGGTATTCAGCGTCTTGACGACCCTGGCTTCGGGAAAGGCCAGCTGAATCTGCTCGCCCAGCGAATCCGTGTTGCAGACCGCCAGGGAAGGTGGCATACCCCGGGAAAAGTCCAGCGGGTTCGCCACATCCACGAGGATCTTCCCTTTGAGGTTGGCCGCGCCGGCCATCTCCAGAGCCTGCAGGGAGGCGACTCCAGCGGTGCAGTTGAACAGAAGCTCCCCGAACTTGGCGGCGTCGGCAAAGGTCCCTTGCGACGCCCGCGGACCGTGAGCTGCTACCCACTGGGCAGCTTTTTCGTTATCTGCCGTGCGCGAGCCCATGCGGACTTCATGCCCAAGCTCGACGAGCTTCGCGCCGATCGCTTGTCCGACCATACCTGTGCCGAGGATTCCGATGTTCATGGTGTACTCCTACTCAGAATAGGAGTTACACAGTTGACTGCGAACCCCTTTTCACGCTATCGTTGTAACACAAAAAGGAAAGCCTGTCAAGAGGCGCAATTGTCGATGTGCCTTTCACCTATTGCACCCATTGACCAACACAGGATACAATAAACTATCCCAAAGGGGGAGGTGCAATAGGGTGACCCACTGGCAGCGATTCTCCGAGCGTGCCCGCCGTGTCATTTACTACGCCCAGCAAGAGGCAGAGCGTCTGGACGAAAGCTACGTGAGCACCGAGCACCTGTTGCTGGGGCTGCTGCGCGAGAGCGCCAGCATGGCAGCCAGGATACTTCAGCAGCTGGGGGTGAGTCTGGACAGCCTGCGTATGGAGGTCGAGCGACAGATTTCGCGGGGGGAAGCCCGGGTCGGGCAGGAGATGCAGCTCACCCCCCGTGCCAAGCGCGTGATTGATCTCGCCTACGACGAAGCACGTTACCTCAACGACAACTACATCGGCACGGAGCATCTGTTGCTCGGTTTAACCCGGGAGGGGGAGGGATTAGCGGGCAGGGTGCTCAAGCAGATGGGGGTAGACCTCGAACATGCCCGCATAGCACTCAAAGCGGTACGAGAGGGCAAGGGTTTGCCTTCCGCACAGGCGACGATTTCGCGGACGGATGTGCTACACGGTTTGCAGGGGCGTGACCTGCTGGGCATCAACGACCTCACGTCCGAAGAGTGCGTCGCCCTGCTGCAGCTGGCGGCGGAGATGAAACAGACCACTCGCGCCGGCTCAGAGGTGGTGCGCTGGAGACGCCCGCACCTGCTGGCGATGATTTTCGAGAAGCCCTCCCTGCGCACGCGCTTCACCTTCGAGGCGGCGATGGTGCAGTTGGGCGGACATGCAATCTACCTCTCGCCGAACGAAATCGGGCTGGGCAAGCGTGAGAGCGTGGCGGACGTGGCTCGCAACCTGGAGCGATGGTGTCAGGCTATCATGGCGCGAGTGTTCGCACACCAGACGCTGGTGGAGCTGGCGCAGAACGCGCAGGTTCCGGTGATTAACGCGCTGAGCGACCTCGAGCACCCCTGCCAGGCGTTAGCCGACTTCCAGACGCTGATCGAACACAAGGGCGAGGCGAAAGGCAAACATCTGGTGTTCGTGGGCGACGGCAACAACGTGGCGCACAGCCTGATGCTGCTGGCGGCGAAACTGGGCACGCACTTCACCATCGCCTGCCCGGAAGGCTACGAGCCGAACGAGCGCATCCTGTCGCTGGCACGGGAAATCGCCTTCGCAACCGGCGCGTTGGTTACGGTCATGCGCGACCCGAAGGAAGCAGTGCGCACCGCCGACGCCATCTACACCGACGTGTGGGCGAGCATGGGACAAGAGCACGAGGCGGAACAGCGCAGACAGGTGTTCCTGCCCTATCAGGTGAACGCGGAGCTGCTGAGGGCGGCGAAGCCGGGCGCGATTGTGATGCACTGCCTGCCCGCCCATCGCGGCGAGGAGATTACCGACGAGGTGATAGATGGTGAGCAGTCGGTGGTGTTTGACCAGGCGGAGAACCGCCTGCACGCGCAGAAGGCGGTGCTTGCCTCACTGATTGGGGACTGGTAGCGATGCCTCTGGTGAGCGTGGTGCTGACGAGTTACAACCACGCCGCTTACCTGCCGCAGGCGATAGAGAGCGCGCTGGGGCAAACGCTGAGAGACATCGAAATCGTCGCCATTGACGACGCCAGCACAGACGGCTCGCAAGATATCCTGTGGCGATACGCCGACCGGCTGCGTGTGGTGCTCCATGATACGAACCGCGGCACGTACGCCACCCTCAACGAGGGCATTGCGCTCACCAGTGCGCCCACTATCGCCATCCTCAACTCGGACGACGTGTGGCTGCCGGACAAACTGCAGAAGCAGGTAGCGGTGATGGAGAGCGACCCGCGCGTCGGGCTGGTGCATACCGGCTTTCGTGTCATCGACGCGCAGGGCAACCCAATGGCAGGCAACCCGTTGGGCATCCGCTTCCATCCCAACCCGCAGGGCAATCTGCTGGCGGAACTGCTCACACGCAACCTGTTCATCACCTCCTCCGTGCTGTTTCGACGGGAATGCATTGAGCGGTGTGGCGCGTTCGAGGAGAAGCTGTTTGGCATGGGCGACTGGGACCTGTGGCTGCGCATCGCCGAGCACTACACCATCGGCTATGTGCCCGAGCCGTTGACCCTGTACCGCCTCCACGCGCGCAACACCATGTATCAGAGCGAGCGCATGCTGGCGGACGACCTGTGGATTCACGAGGAGCGCATCCGCAAGCGCGTTCCCGACCTGCTTCGGCATGACGGCTGGCGCATGCGACGCGCCATCGGCATTGCGCTCGCCGCGCTGGGGGTAATTTACATCAGGATGGAACGGCGAGACAAGGCCCGCGAGGCGTTCTGGCAGAGCCTGCGCTACCACCCGTGGCGATTGAAGACGTGGGTGCGGCTGCTGGCGAGTGTTGGCAGTGGTCTACAGAACTAACACAACTGACGCCGTTGGTCTGATGTCCGCACGGGCCGCTGTGTGCCCGGGGCACGGCTACCGTATATTGAAGTACTTTGCCTCGGGGTGATGCACGATAATTGCGGAGGTGCTCTGTTCGGGAACCAGCTGGTACTCTTCGGTGAGCGTCACGCCGATGCGTTCGGGGCGCAGCAGTTCGAACAGCTTCACCTGGTCTTCCAGATTGGGACAGGCGGGGTAGCCAAACGAGTAGCGACAGCCCCGATACTTCAGCGAGAAGAGCAAGCGTATCTCCTTCGCGTCCTCGTCGGCGATACCCAGCTCCTCGCGGATGCGCTTGTGCCAGTACTCCGCCAGTGCTTCGGTGGCTTCCACGCCCAAGCCGTGCAGATACAGGTAGTCCTGATACTGATGCGTGGCGAAGAGCTCTCGTTCCACCTCGCTGACGCGACTGCCCATCGTGACCAGATGGAACGCCACCACGTCTCGCTCGCCGCTCTGCACGGGGCGGAAGAAATCGGAGATGCACTTGTGCGGCGGGGAGGGCTGGCGGGGGAAGGTAAAGCGTAGCCACTCGGTCTGCCCGTCCTCGTAATAGATGATGAGGTCGTCACCGTCGGAGTTTGCCCAGAAGTAGCCGTACACCACTTTGGGCTGGAGCAACCTTTCCTCTTTCGCCCGTTGCTTCCACCGCTCGAAGATGGGGCGTACGTGCTCCTCGAGGAAGCGCTTGAACTCTTCGTTGCTCATCTTGCCGCGGCGGAACTGCCACTGCCCGCGAAACAGCGCGACCTCGTTGATGTAGGGATATATCTCGTCCAGCGGAATATCTTCTACCACGCGCGTGCCGATGAAAGGCGGGGTGGGGATGGGCACGTCGGTACGCACGCTGCTGCGCACACCCTCCGCTGCAACGGGTGACGCCTCTTCTACCTCCGATGGCTCAGGCAGTTTGGGGCGTGCGGGGGCGGTGGGCAGGGAAGCCGTCTCCAACGGCTTCTCCGGGTGACACAGGTGCTCCATAATCACCAGCCCCTCAAAGGCGTCCTGTCCGTAGAACACACGCCCTTTATAGATGCGACGCAGGTCTTCCTCTACATAGCGACGGGTGAGCGCGGCTCCGCCCAGCAGCACCGGATAGTGCCACTTATTTCGCCGGTTCATCTCTTCCAGGTTCTCGCGCATCACGATGGTGGATTTCACCAGCAGTCCACTCATGCCGATAGCGTTCACCCGATACTCGTCCGCCGCTTCCAGAATACGGTCGATAGGCACTTTGATGCCCAGATTCACCACACGGTAGCCGTTGTTGGAGAGGATGATGTCCACCAGGTTCTTGCCGATGTCGTGCACGTCGCCCGCTACCGTCGCCAGCACGATGGTTCCTTTCTGTACATCTTCCAGTCGCTCCATAAAAGGCGTCAGGTAGTTCACCGCCGCCTTCATCACCTCCGCCGACTGCAGCACGAAGGGCAACTGCATCTCCCCTTTGCCGAAGAGGTCGCCCACCACCTTCATACCCTCCAGCAGGATGTTGTTGATGATGTCCAGCGGACGGTGCGTTTTCATCGCTTCGTCCAGTGATTGCTCCAGCCCGTTACGCCTGCCCTCGATAATGGCTCGTTTCAGACGCTCCTCCACCGGTAGCGATTGCCAGTCGTCCTCGCGTTTGGTGACCGAACCTGCCTTCTCGAACAGCTTCATGAACTCCACCAGCGGGTCGTAGCCGTCGTACCGTTCGTCGAAGATAAGCTGGCGGGCAACCTCGCGCTGTTCCTCCGGAATGCGGTGCAAGGGCAGGATGCGCGAGGGATGCACTATCGCGGCGTCCAGCCCAGCCTCCAGACAATAGTGCAGGAAGACCGAATTTAGCACGTGCCGGGCAGCGGGTTTCAAGCCGAAGGAGACGTTGCTGACCCCCAGAATGGTATGGCACTGCGGGAACTCCTGCTTGAACTGCCGGATGGCTTCGATGGTAGCGATGCCGTCGCGTCGGAGCTCTTCCGACCCCGAGCCGAGCGGGAAGGTGAGCGCGTCGAAAAAGATGTCTTCGGGGGGAATGCCGTACTCTTCGGTGATGACCTTCACCAGCCGACGCGCCACGCGTAGTTTCCATTCGGTGGTGCGTGCCTGACCCTCTTCGTCGATTGCGAGTGCCACCACCGCCGCCCCGTACTTCCGACACATCGGCAGCACCTGATGCAACCGCTTCCCGCCGTCTTCGAAGTTCACCGAGTTCACGATACACTTCCCGCCCAGCCTTTTCAGCGCGGCTTCGATAACGGGCGGCTCGGTGGAGTCTATCATCAGGGGCAAGGTGCTCTGCGTTGCCAGCCGGCGTGCTACCTCGGTCATGTCGCGCACACCGTCGCGCCCCACATAGTCCACGCATACGTCCAGCACGTTCGCGCCTTCGGCGGTCTGCTCGCGCGCCATCTGCACCATATCGTCGTAGCTCTCTTTCAACAGAAGGTCGCGAAACTGTTTGGAGCCGTTGGCGTTGAGCCGTTCGCCTACTATCAGGAACGAGTTCTCTTGCTCGTAGGGCACGGACTGGTACAGGCTGGAACAGGCAGGTACGACCTCCGGATGGCGTACGGTTGGGGCACGGAAGCCAACCGTCTCCACCACTTTGCGGATGTGTTCGGGGGTGGTACCGCAGCATCCGCCCACAAAATTCGCGCCGAACTCCTGCACGAACTGCAGGTGGTATTGCGCCAGCTCCTCGGGAGTGAGGGGATAGAAGGTCTTGCCGTCGCGCAGCTCGGGCAGCCCCGCGTTGGGCTGGATGCTGATGAGGCGTGGGGAGTGGTGGTGCAGGTAGCGCACGTGTTCCACCATCAGCTCGGGACCGGTGGCGCAGTTCATGCCGATTGCCACCACGTCGGGGAACGCCAGCAGGGTGGTTAACGCCGCGCCGATTTCACTGCCCAGCAGCATCGTGCCGGTGGTCTCCATCGTCACCTGCACGAAGAGGGGCACGGTGCGTCCGGTGGCGCGTATGGCGTTGCGACAGCCGTTGATCGCCGCTTTCGCCTGCAGCAGGTCCTGCACGGTTTCGATCAGCAGCAGGTCTACCCCGCCGTCCAGCAGTCCGCGCGCCTGTTCGGTATAGGTGGCTTCTAGTTCGTCGAAGGTGATGTGTTCCAGCGTAGGCAGTTTGGTGCCCGGGCCGAGCGAGCCTGCCACGAAGCGCGGTCTGTCTGGCGTGCTGAGAGAGTGGGCCACTTCCCGCGCGATTTGCGCCCCTTTGAGGTTCAGCTCATACACGCGATGCGCGATACCGTATTCGCCCAGATTCATCGCGTTCGCGCCGAAGGTGTTGGTCTCGACGATGTCCGCACCTGCCTCGAAGTAACGTGCATGAATCCGGGCAATAAGATGAGGGCGCGTGGCGTTGAGCACCTCGTTACACCCCTCCTGCCCCTCGAAATCATCGGCGGTGAGGTGCAGGCTCTGGATTTGCGTGCCCATCGCCCCGTCAAAAAAGAGC
>JBMFOT010000105.1:0-6456 GCA_049969495.1 Armatimonadota bacterium | reverse complement strand
CATGCCAGATATTCTCGCCGGACACCCAGGCAGTTACTCCACCTACAATACCGCCGAGCACCACTCCTGCACCCACACCTGCCAATAGGGGCACAAACATGCCGTCGGGGTCAGCAATGTTGACAGGGTTATTCAGGCAGTAGAGGTAGAGGTTGGGATGCCCGCCCGCGGCGTCTATCGGGTCGCGTTGGAGCCATCGTGCGGTGCGCGGGTCGTACTCGCGGGCGCCGACGTGGTACAAACCGGTGGCAGGTGTCCATTCATATCCATAGGCGGCGTTCCAACGGAAGGGGTTGAAGGTGGCGCCGACCTGCTCGACCGGGTTGCCCCACGCATCGTAACTGTAACGGTCGGTGATGTTGCCCGAACTGTCAAGGAGCAAACGGGTATGCCCCAGACCATCCAGCACATAATACCGCGTTCCGGCTGGGGAACGCAAGTCGATGCGGGCAATCGGACCCAATAACCCCCAAATGTACACGGCAGGTACAACAGGAGGCGATGGGGGACGATTACCTTGCTCCTACCCCCTATAAGGGGGGCTTCCCAAATGAGTGAGGTGGGAGCCTACCTTCTCTCGAGAGGGAGAGTATCAAGCGTGCCAGTCTAGGTTGGTGACCTGCTTGGCGTGGCGGACGATGTAATCCTTGCGCGGTTCCACCTTGTCGCCCATCAGCACGCTGAAAATCTCGTCCGCGGCGACTGCATCCTCCAGCTCCACACGCACCAGCCGACGGGTCGCAGGATTCATGGTGGTTTCCGCCAGCTCTTCGGCGTTCATCTCGCCCAGCCCCTTGAACCGCCCCACGGTGACGTTTTTCCGCTTCAGATTGCGCAATATCTCGTCGCGGTCTTTTTCGGTGCGGGCGTAGTAGCGTTCGTCCTTGCCCACCTTGATGACATACAGTGGCGGTTGCGCGATGTACACATGCCCCTCCTCGATGAGCGGGCGCATGTAGCGGAAGAAGAAGGTGAGCAGCAGCGTGCGGATATGGTCTCCGT
Organism: Armatimonadota bacterium; assembly: GCA_049969495.1. Lineage (GTDB taxonomy): Bacteria > Armatimonadota > HRBIN16 > HRBIN16 > HRBIN16 > HRBIN16. The sequence continues at coordinate 5,454 of JBMFOT010000105.1, read as the reverse complement.
CTACGTCCGCATCGGTCATGATGATGATGCGGTGGTAGCGCAGTTTAGAGAGGTCAAATTTGAAATCGCCGTTTTCCTTCTCGTCGCCGTTGCCGTTGGAGCCATTGCCCGGACCGGCGATACCCGTGCCCAGCGCGGTAATCAGGGCGCGAATCTCCTCATTTTCCAGCGCTTTGTCCAGTCGCGCCTTCTCCACGTTCAGAATCTTGCCGCGCAGGGGAAGCACCGCCTGGGTGCGCCGGTCGCGTCCTTGTTTGGCGGAGCCACCTGCGGAGTCACCCTCCACCAGAAACAGCTCGCACAAGCGCGGGTCGCGCTCAGAGCAGTCTGCCAGCTTGCCGGGCAGGGAGGTGTTCTCTAGCGCACTTTGACGCTTCACCAGGTCAGCAGCGCGCCGAGCCGCTTCGCGGGCACGCTGGGCTACCAGTGCCTTCTCGATGATGCGGCGGGCAACCGAGGGGTTCTCTTCGAAGTACTGCGACAACGCCTCGCCGACGATGGAGTTGACCAGCCCCTCTATCTCGCTGTTGCCCAGCTTGGTTTTGGTTTGTCCTTCAAACTGCGGATTGAGCAGCAGCACACTGATGACCGCCGTCAGCCCTTCACGCACATCGTCGCCACTGAAGTTGGGGTCTTTCTCCTTGAGCAGACCGTTCTTGCGGGCGTAGTTGTTGATCACGCGCGTCAACGCGGTCTTGAAGCCCGATACGTGCGTACCGCCTTCGGTGTTGTGGATGTTATTGGCGAAGGCGAAGATGTTCTCCTGATAGGTGTCGTTATACTGGATGGCGATTTCCACATAGGTATCTTCACGTGTGCGGGCGAAGTGAATGGGCTTATGCAGCGGGTCTTTGTTTTCGTTCAACCATTGCACGAACTCCGCCAGACCGTTCTTGTAGTGGAAAGTCTGCGTGGGTTCGCCGTGCAGTTCGTCGGTAAAGGTGATGGTGACGTTCTTGTTCAGAAAAGCCAGTTCTCGGATGCGTCGCACGATGCGTTCGGGGTCGTAATCGCGCTTCTCAAAAATAAGGTGGTCGGGTAGCCAGTGTACCATCGTGCCTGTGTTTTTGGATTTACCTACCACCTCCAGAGGCGTGACCGGCGTGCCTCGCTCGAACCGCTGGCGATAGCGTTTGCCATCGCGGCACACTTCCACCACCAGCCACTCGGACAGCGCGTTCACGCACGACACCCCTACGCCGTGTAACCCACCGGAAACACGATAACCGCCACCGCCGAACTTGCTTCCCGCGTGCAGGCGAGTCATCGCCAGCTCCACACCGGTTAAGCCGGTTTCCTTGTTGATATCTACGGGAATACCGCGCCCGTTGTCGGTGACGGAGAGGCTGCCGTCGGGGTGAAGCACCACATCAATGCGAGTGCAGAATCCTGCCAGTGCCTCGTCGATGCTGTTGTCGATAACCTCATAGAAGAGCTGATGGAGCCCGCGCACGCCGGTATCGGCAATATACATCCCTGGGCGTCGGCGTACCGCTTCCAGCCCCTCCAGCACAGTAAACTCCTGCGCAGTGTACTCGCGGTCAACGGTAGTCACTAAAGACTGCTCGTCAGGAGTTTGGGGTGTCGTCAGTATTTCTGGTTTTGCCATACGTGTTTCCTTCCCACACCTCCGAGCGGAAAATCCGCAACCCAGCAGGCTTTCCTGAGGAGATTTCCAATATATTGTATCAAAATTGCTTCAGGTTGTCAAATATTGGGGTGCAAACACGCTCTGTCTTGATTCCTGCTCCCGCATGGGCAGGAGTCAGCACGGCGATGCCGCGAATCAAGGTGTGCATAGACCGCAGGTGAAGAGGAGAGGTGACGATGAGAGCGTTGTTTTTCGCGCTGTGCTGGGTGCTTTGTGCTGGGCGCGCTCTGGCTGAGGCTTCTGTAGAGGAGTGGTTTCGCTACCCGCCCCAGCTGGTGCAAGCGGAAGTGTTAAGGCTCGGCACCACAGGAGACAATACTCACCTGCTGGTCCAGTTTCCCAGTTTGGTAAAGACCCCTGAGTATCCGCAGAACCAGACGGTGTATGCGGAGGTGTTTATCCCACGCCAGAATCAGAAAATGCCGGCGGTGGTTATCCTGCACTCGTGGGGTGTGCAGAAGCCGGATATTGAGCTCTCACTAGCGCGTTTTCTGGCAGAGCACGGTTTGGTAACTGCAGTCATGACCCTACCTTATCATATCCAGCGTACCCCCAGTGGGTATCTCAGCGGCGAACTGGTGATTGTGCCCGACGTCAGGCAGATGCGCGATACCATGAGGCAGGCAGTGCTGGATACCATGCGCCTGATAGACTGGCTCCAGTCCCAGCCGCAGGTGGAATCCGGTAAGATAGGTGTTGTGGGCATCAGTCTGGGCGCGATTATCGGTGCGCTGGTGCTGGGAGTGGAAACGCGGGTGCAATCAGGCGTGCTGGTGTTAGGTGGGGCAAACCTGGCGCATATCCTGTGGCGAAGCCCGTTAACCATGAACGTACGCGGTGATCTGCGAAGTAAGGGCATCGGCTACGAGAGGCTGCGTGAGGAGATGGCCTCTGTGGAACCGCTCACCTTCTTGCACGGGCAATATGGCGACCGCGTGCTGATGGTGAACGGCAGGTATGACCTTGTGATACCGCGTGAGGATGCCCTTGCCCTGCGGCGTGCTCTGGGAGAGGGGCCCATCTTGTGGCTGAACACAGGGCATTACGGTCCCGCGCTGGTGCGAGGCGCGTTATTCGGTGTGTTAGAGCGATTTCTGGTTTCGCACTTGCAAAACGGCGCCCAGCCGTTTGTCTTGCCGACTACGCTCCACGAGCCTACCATTCGTATCGGCTTGCTTTATAGCGGGGTGTGGGGGGCGCGCGTCAGCGCGGCGGTGGATGTCTGGCGATGGGAGCGGGAGGGCAGAGCGGGGGTGGCGCTGCAGGTTTCTCCACGCAACGTCTCGGTGCTGGTGGGTTTCCGACCGCTTCCTCCGTTGCATGTGGGTATTGAGCTTTCCTCGCGCGCGCCTTCGGGTTATGTGTTGTTTCACTTCGTGCTGTAGTCAGTTCGCCACACACGATGGATGAACTTTGAGAAAATAGTGGTATTTATCTCCTCCTCTCTTTCCCGAATCTTTTTGTTTTTTCAAATTCATCTTGTCATGCTGCACGCAGTGAAGCATCTCTGAGATTCTTCGCTTCGCTCAGAATGACGGGGCTAATGGGACGGAGCCTCGTCCTGCAGGACGTGCAGTAATACTCCACGCATAAATGTCTACATATAGTGGGTTGAGAAAAATTTTTCTCAAAATATTGAGAAAATGCCCCCAAAACCGTTGACAAGCCTGCCCCGCATTTTTTACAATATGAGCAACTGAGTGGATGTTCGGTGGATGCCAGGTGGTGAAAAGGTGGAGGAACAGGCTCCGAACAAGCAGTTCGAGGAGCAGCTGGTGGAGGCAATAGAGAGCGGACCGGAAGCCTCTCCACTGGCTCTGCTGCAAGGCTACTCGGAGCACTCGGTAGATGATAAAGGACGTATCATCATGCCGCAGCGCTTCCGAGACCTGTTCGGTCGCGCCTGCGTGATCACGCAGGGTTGGGATCGAAGCCTGTTCGTGTTTCATCCGGACACCTGGCAACGGATACGGACACACCTAGCGCGCTATCCGTTCATGAACGAGAATGCAGTGCGACTGCAACGGTTCTTTATCTCTCCAGCGGATAACGTGGATATCGATACGCAGGGGCGCCTGGCGATTCCTGCGCATTTACGTGAGTATGCCCGGATCAATCTGCCCACTTCCGAAACGCCCAGCACGGTGGTCATCGTGGGAGCACCCTACCGGCTGGAAATCTGGAGCAAGCAGCGGTGGAAAGAGGTGAACGCACAGATTGAAGACAGCACTATTTTCCAAGCGGCGGCCACCCTGGGCGTGCAACTGGAGCTATAGCATGATGACCATGAACAGCCATACACCGGTCATGGTGCACGAGGTGTTACAGCTGCTGCGCCCACAGCCGGGGGAGGTCTTTGTGGATGCTACGGTGGGGCTGGGTGGGCATTCGTCGGAGATTGCCCGCCGCCTGATACCCGGGGGCTGGCTCATCGGCGTTGACCGTGACCCTCGCGCCCTGGAGATTGCCGGACGGCAACTGGAGCAGTTCAGCGGAGCCATCCGGGTCACACTGGTTCATGCAGACTTCCGCGAATTGCCTCGCGTCTTGAGCGAGCGTGGGATAGAGGGGGTCAACGGTATCCTGTACGACCTCGGTGTCAGTTCCATGCAGCTGGACAGTGCGGAGCGGGGGTTCAGCTTCCGGTTCGATGCGCCGCTGGATATGCGCATGGACCCAAGCCAGCCAGGCATTACCGCGGCGGATATTGTGAACCGCTGGAGCGAGGCAGATCTGCGCCGCCTGATTCAGGAGTACGGGGAGGAGCCTGCTGCCGCGCGCATTGCTCGCGCAATTGTGCAGAACCGCCCAATACTCAGCACCCAACAGCTCGCTGCACTGGTCGCTAAAGCAGTAGGGCGCCGGGGCGGGCATATTCACCCGGCAACGCGCACTTTTCAGGCGCTACGCATCGCGGTCAACCGTGAGCTGGAGGGCTTGCAGGAGGCGATAGAGCAGGCGATTCGTTGTTTGCTTCCGGGAGGACGCATTGTTGTGTTGAGCTATCACTCGCTAGAGGCTCGTGCGGTGAAGCGGGCTTTTCAGCGGCTGAGCGGTAAGTGTATCTGTCCGCCCTACGTGCCTGAGTGTCGGTGCGGTGCGGAGCGATTGGTACATCTTCTTACTCCTCACGCGCTCAAGCCGGATGCGGAGGAGGTTGCGCACAATCCGCGCTCTCGCAGTGCTCAGTGTCGCGCTGCCGAGAGGCTTGCGGGATCGTGATATATGCAACAAGGAGGACGATGATGGTCTTTCAAGATGTAGTTCGAACGGGGGTGCGGGTACGTTCTAAAGCGGTTGCCAAGTACCGCATTCTTTCAGGAGTGCGCTTATGGTGTGTTCTCGTCGCAGCCGGCGTGCTTACTTACATTACAGTATGTAGCTACGTGTATAACCTTTCTCGCGAGCGACATCAGCTGGTGGTACAGCGAAACGAGCTGCGGAAAGAGTATCTTCTCCTGCGCAGCCAGTGCGAAGCGTTGCGCAACCCGTTGCGAATCCACAAGCAGGCAAAGGCGCGCGGTATGGTGCTGTTGACCAAGCCACAAGCGGTCGCCAGCGCGCCGGTTGTTCTGGCACAACGGGACTAAACTCAGGGGGTATCCGTGGCTGTACGTCGGCGGAGGCGTCAGTTCTCTCTTGATGACGCCCGGTGGAGGCTATTGCTGACCGGGTGGGTGGTTACTTTGCTCTTCTTTGGGGCGTGGGCACGCCTGCTGTATTTGCAAACAGCCAAAGCGGATGCTCTGCGTGAGCAGGCACAAAGATATGGCGGTTTGCGCAAGAAAACGTGGACCGTCTAT
>JBMFOT010000104.1:0-7106 GCA_049969495.1 Armatimonadota bacterium | reverse complement strand
CTGGGCTCGAAAATACGCCGAGCAGCACCTGGGGTTCCAACGAAGCGAAAAGCCCGAGGACCACAAGCGTTTGAGGAAGCATCTGCAGGATCAGGGGCGGACGGAGTTGGCTTCTTGTCTGGACAAATTGCGAAAATGGCGGAATGCTTGCGACTACGATGATGAAGTTCCAAAACCCTCTAATATGGCCAGCGACGGTATCCGGTTTGCCGATAGAGTGATTCAGGAGTGCAAATAGCCTATGCTCGTCGACAACCCCATCCTCAACTCACCTTTTGACGAGCCCACCCGCTACTGGGCTTATGAAGAGGGACAGCCGGTGGTCAAGGAGGGGCGTCGCCCGGCGGGGTATTACCTGAAGGCGCGCACTCGTGGCGAACAGCTGTCCATGTTCGAGGAGGAGTTCGTGCCGCTGGAGCGGGTCAACGCCATCCGGGAGCGGGTGAAGGCCTGGCGGGAGCGGGGCTATCCCGGCGTCACCCCCATCACCCGGCAGCTCCTCAACCACTGGAACAACCCCGAACGGGAACGCAAGCTCTTCTTCTGCCAGCGTGAGGCCGCCGAAACCCTCATCTGGCTGGTGGAGGCCTCCCCGGCAGAAAAGCAGGGGATTGTGATCCCCAGGGACAATGGTCTGGTTCGCTACGCCTGCAAGATGGCCACCGGCTCGGGCAAAACCGTGGTCATGGGTATGGTCATCGCCTGGCAGGTGTTGAATAAACTTGCCAACCCCCAGGATCGGCGATTTTCCGACGCGGTGCTGCTTATCTGTCCCAACCTGACCATCCGCGAGCGATTGCAGGTGTTGTTACCCTGGAAGCAAAACAACTACTATGACAAGTTTGATATTCTGCCGCGCGGGGCAATGGAGCGGTTGCAGCAGGGGAAATTTGAGATAACCAACTGGCACCTGTTCCAGCCCAAAGACGACAGTCGCTCGCGCAGCGTGGTGCAGCGGGGGGCGGAGGGTGACACTGCCTTCTGCCGACGCGTGCTGAAGGAGCTGGGCAACAAAGGCAACTTGCTGGTCATCAACGACGAAGCACACCATGCCTACCGCCCTTCACCACTGCCAGACGAATTGCGGGCGGAGCTCTCCAGAGAGGAAATCGCCGAACGCGAGGAAGCGACCGTCTGGGTGACCGGATTGGATAAGATCAACGCGGTACGCGGCGTTAACTTCTGTGTGGACTTCTCCGCCACTCCATTCTACATCAAGGGTAGCGGCTACGAGGAGGGGGCGCCTTTCCCCTGGATTGTGTCCGATTTCGGACTGGTGGACGCTATTGAGAGTGGTATCGTCAAGATACCCCGTGTGCCTGTGGATGATAACACCGGGGCGATTATCCCCAGGTATTTCCGTTTATGGGAGCACATTAACCAACGACTTCCCGCCTCCGAGCGGCAAACCGCCCGGCGACGGGCTAAACCCGAATCGGTGCTGCGTGAGGCGCAGGGTGCACTGGCAACCCTGATTTCCGAGTGGAAGAGAACCTTTGACGAGTTTCAAAAAGCGGGCTCGCCCGTTCCCCCCGCGATGATTGTGGTGTGCGATAATACCGACCTTGCCCGCCTGGTGCATGAGCACATCGCCACTGGAGGGGTTATCGAAGAGCTCAAAGGCGATGTGACCTTCCGCATCGACACGGGGTTGTTGCAGGAGGCAGAAAGCGCGGTAGAGGGTGAGACGCGCCAGGAAACCGCAGAACGTCTGCGCAAAACGGTAGATACCGTCGGCAAAACCGAATGGGAAGGCGAAGGCGACCCGCCGGGCAGGTTCATCCGATGCGTGGTATCCGTAGGCATGCTGAACGAGGGCTGGGACGCGCAAAACGTGACGCAGATTCTGGGCTTGCGCGCGTTTACTTCGCAGCTTTTGTGTGAGCAGGTGGTGGGACGGGGACTACGGCGCATGAACTACGACGATTTCAGTGAACCCGAGTATGTGGACGTTTACGGTGTGCCATTTGAGGTCATCCCCGTCAAAAAGAAGCCCGTCGGACGTACGGAGGTGCAGAAGGTCGCCACGCTGGTGTGCGCCCTGCCCGAACGCAAACATCTGGAAATCACCTTCCCGCGCGTGGAGGGGTACGTCTTTGACGTGCGCCAGCGCATTCGAGTAAACCTGCGGGATGTGCCTTACCTGAGGATTGACCCGACGCAGGAGCCAACCGAGGTGGTCGTTAAACCCGCAGCGGGGTATCGCATCGGGCGTCCTGATCGCCTTGGACCGGGCATAGAGGAACTGCACGACCGCAACCCGTTCCACCGCGAAAAGCGCTTGCAGGCAACCGTCTACGAGATTGCTGCCGAACTCACGCATCGTCTGAAAAACAAACGTCAGGACTGGACTGCCCGGCACATTCTTTTCCCGCAGGTGCTCAACATCGTCTGGCAGTATCTGGAGGAGCGGGTGGTTGTGGAGAACGAGGATACGCCGATAGAAGAAATCGCTTTGCTCAAATACAAACAGCGCATCATCGAGCGGCTGACCGAGGCCATCGAACCCGACACGCAGAGCGGTGAACCGCCGATTTTGCCGTTCATCGAGCGATTTCGCCCTACAGGCTCTACGTCCGAAGTGCTGTTTCGCACGGTGCGCCCAACGGTAGGCACAACCAAAAGCCACGTCAGCCATGTGGTGTTGGACGCCCCAATGTGGGAGCACTCTGTCGCTTATCAACTGGAGCGGATGAGCGCAGTCATCGCCTATGCGCGCAACGACCACTTGGATTTCGTGATACCGTACGAGTGGAACGGCACCAGACACGAATACCGTCCCGACTACCTTATCCGCTGGCGTGCAGAGGATGGGCAAGAGGTCAGGGTAATCCTGGAGGTCAAAGGCTTTGAAACGGAGCAAGATCGCCAGAAGGAGATTGCCGCGAGACGCTGGGTGAAGGCGGTGAACCATCACCGCGAATTCGGACAGTGGGCGTTCTGTGTATGCCGTGACCCAAGACGAGTGCAAAAGGTTATTGAAGGAGCGGTAGCACAGGTTCTACGCCCTTCATAGCCTTTTCTCCATCCTCTCTTACGAGTTTCGCTCGATGGTGCTGCAGGCGAACTGCGAGAACGGGCCCGAGGTGCACTTGCCGCACGCCAGCGCGGTGGTTTCGAATATCGCTTCGGTCAGCATCTGCGGCTTGCGGTAAGGCTTTCGTTGCTTCAACGACGATTGCTGTGCCTGTTGTTCCATATGCTTTTCCATTCAGTTCACTCCCGTCTCTTCTATCTCTTCCTCTGAGGTCGGATGGTCGCACAGGAAGGCGATCTCTTTGTCTACCAGCTCTTGTGCGAACGCCAGCACGTCGGGTAATACCTCTTCGGGTGTAATCTCGTATATCTGGGTCAATTCCTGGGCTATCTGCCTCACGGTACGGCTACCGTCTGCCATGCGCCAGATCTCGGTGCCTACCTCGTTCAGGCTGTGCAGTTCTCGTTCCTGTGGTGAGATAATCACCGCCTCGCCCTCGATAATCCGCCACGCCAGAAACGGCGAACGTACCAGATACTGCTCCGTTACATGCGATGTCTTCTCTGTCTGCGGCTCCATCTCCACACCTTGCGCAGTCCATGCATCACCTGAGGCATTCGTGTCTGCAGTAGTCCGTATAGCCACCACTTTCCCCCATGGGGCGAGAACAGCTTCTTACCTCGCCATACGGTGCGTACTTCACCCAGCACCTGCTCGCGCAACACCCTTTCCTCCGACTGCAGGGTATCACCGCGCAGGGTAATCTGCCCGTCTTCCACCGATACCACGCGATGACAGCGCACCCCCCATGGCGTGTTCACCAGCGCGATCATACCCGGACGGATACGCAGGGAGGGAACAACCTCCAGCACGTCTCCTCCCTGAATAAGGGGCGACATGCTCTCCCCCTGCGCCTTCAGCCATACGGTTTCGCCTGCTTGCAGGCGAGCCAATAGCTGCAGGGTCTCCTCGCTCAACGGGCGGAATTCGGTTTCTGCACCTTTCGCCATTGCCACATCGCCTCGCTTAGCGGCGCAACTCGTGCGCCGGGGTAGTATGTCTGCAGAATGTCTTCCGCTTTCTGTCCTGCCCGCGCTCTGCCCGCTGCGCCCCACTGGCATAACCCGTTTCCGTGCCCCGATCCACACCCCTCGAAGACGATAGTGTTACCCTGATCCAATCGCACACTGAACAGGGTGGAGGGCAGCGACAAACGGCTGCGCAAGCGTGCACCGCTGACCTCGCGCGTTTGCTCACCCCAGCAGATACGCAGCGTAACCACCCGTCCACTGGCATCGGTTTGCGCGATTTGCACGTCTATTTCACCTTTCGGCACATCCTGCGCGGAATCCTTCTCTCCTGCCGCCTGCCACACCTCCAGAAAAGTAAAGCCGAATGACCAGTGGTGCCTGGGGTTGACAGCGCAGTAGTCCTTGCCCGATTCGTCGCGGTCGGCGACGCCGACAACAGACTGTCCGCCGCAGTCGGCTGTGTACGTGCCGTCTACCGGTGTATCGCCGTTGACGAGGATGAGACCTGCGGTGTTCTGTACCGCCAGTGTGGTGCTCTCCCGCTCGGCGGTGACGCCTCCGTACACCTGACAATGTGTGCCGTCGCACACATCCGCGCCATCCGCTTCGTGTTTATGGCGGTTGCGCACCGTCCAGCTGCGCGCGGCAACGGCTTGCGCCTTTAACGCTTCCGTCGGGAAGCCGGGGGGCATCTCCAGCGGAACCACGCCCAGCAGGTAATCTTCCAGAGGCAGCACGTTTATCACCTGTAGCCTGCCTTTATAGATGCGCAGTACCAGCTTCCCTCTGTAGCTGCGCCTGTCATTGCCCTGCACGTTAGAAAGGGTAAGCGGCGCATCTGCTTCCAGTGTCCACTCTTCTGCCCGCAGGGTTTTACTTCCGAAGCGAAGGGTGAGCAGCATGTCCTCTCGCTCTATTAGCGCTGTTTCACCGGCGGGGATGTCGCATGTTTTTCCTGCGCCGGTCGCTCGCCAGGGGGATTCGCCGGTGAGATGCAGGGGTACATTTTGCCAGCGCGTCAACCACACCCGTACTTCAGGGTTGAACGACTGCTGCGCCTGTAAGTGCAGGCAAAGCAGAAAGGGCAGTGCGCACCATAGCAAATGTTTCATCCCTGCAATCCCCGCAAGAACTGTTCTCGCGCCCTGTCCGAGAGCAGCCAGAGTGGCTCCTGCTGCAGGATAGGCAGGAGTACCCGCCGCATTGCGCCCGCGTCGATAAGACGACAGTAAGCGTTGCCCACCATCTCCTCGCGCATCGCGCCTGCCTGCCGTAATGGCTCGTCCACTTTTGTGAAGTCGCGTTCCCAGCGCCACAGGTGCAGGCGATTGCGCACAATGATTTCGCGACCATCGGCATCCACCACCACGCCGTCCGTCCACTCGTCCTGCAGGTGATAGGGTACTTCCGCCAGCTCCTCTAGCGCGTGCAGGCTGGTGTTGCTCTGCTGGTTACAGCCCAGCAACAGGATGTATCCTCCGTTATCCATCAGCTTTACATAGGGACTGCCCTCGCCGCAGGGGGTAGTGCACCGCTCATGTCCTTGCGTATAGAAATCGGCGCGTGCGCCCAGCGCCGTGACCGAGTGCGTGGGGTGTAGGCTGCGCCTTACCCCCGGACGATGGCGAAAAGCTTCGGGAATGATGCCAATCCATCTGGGGCAGGGGGTACTGCGCACATCCAGACGCGGAGGGACTTGCGGTGAATCTTGCGGTGAGCCGTTGAGCGCGGGCATCAGTATCGTTCCCGCTGGCGACACCGCCGAGAGCAAGGCATCGATCACGGTATCCGCGCCTCCTTCCACCCAGCCGATACTGCTGAGCGAGGAGTGCACCAGCACATCCATGCCCCGTACGATACCCAGACGGCGCAGTTCCTGCGTGAGCGTTTCTTTGTCGATGCCGAGATGCATCCGTACTCGCATCGTCTCTCACCCCTTTACCCGGCGCAACAGCATTGCTGTTCTGCGGTGGCCGGCAGGTGCTCCGGCTGGTGCCATATTGCGGTGCCGTCTTCCAGCCTCAGCCATGTGCGGAAGTCACGCACACCCTCCTGCAGCTCAATGACCCTTGCCCCACAGAGGAAGCCCTCTTTACCGTAGCCCCCGTATCCACTGCCTCTGCCGTAGCACAGACGGATGCCGTATAAATTACCCCAGAAGTCGTTGATATGCTCATGCCCGACGAACGTGCCGATGACTTCGCCGACCTCATGCAGCGCAGCGAAAAACCCCGTGTTGATTTTGGGGGCGCAAACATCCTCGTGCTTTTCCCCATAGCATATCTGCGTGCGCCACACCTCATCGTACTCGGGCAAGGGAATGTGGAAAAAGGCGAGCGCGGGAATGCGCGAATGTTCCTCGTCCGTGATGCCCCACCGCTGGCGCACCCGTCGCGCGGTGCGCACATACCATGCTATCTGGTCGCGCGTAATCCATCCCCACCCGCCGATGTCGGTGGTAGCGTAGCTATTGGAATCGATGCCCCAGAGGAAAGCGGCGGGACGTTCCCCTTTTGTGTCCATTATCGGCAGCACGTAGTTACCGACGCCGGTCACGTTGCGCGGGCCGCGTTTGCCCACGAAGTGAGCACAGCTCTCCATCACGCGCCAGAGTTCCTCGCGGCTCAGGGTTCCCTCATCGTCGTGGTTGCCCATCACCGCCGTCCATGGCAGACCGCGCTCCTCTACAGGTTGCACCATCTGCAACATTCCTCTGGCAGCATCTTTGCAGTCGGCTCCGCCCAGCATGTCTCCTGTGAAGAACACCAGGTCTGGCTTTTCGCACTCCAGCACCGTTTCCATCACGTGGCGGGTGCGGCGGTCTCGCTCATCGAAGTTCGTCCAGTGGGTATCGGTGAATTGCACGATTTTGAAGGTTTCTCGTCGAAAACGCAGATGTCCGGGCATATTTCCTCCTCCGCGCGTTCTGCTTTTCTCAACACTACGTGCTCTGTTGTGCTTTTCCTGCAGGAGCCACACGTGAAACGAAAAATGCGCCGATAGGCAGCTTCTCACTGCAGCACGGCGCATTCTCACACTTTGTCGTTCTGGTTAAGCCGGTCTGTGCTTCAAAGAGGGAAAACCTGCGGTGGGCACAT
>JBMFOT010000103.1:0-7345 GCA_049969495.1 Armatimonadota bacterium | reverse complement strand
GCTGGGGTAGAATCGGCGGTAGGTGCAGTGCTGAGTCGCTAAGCACCCAACATTTTTGAGGTAGGTGGTCACATGGAAAACGTGGTTCTCCTCGTGGTGGGATTGGCGTTGTTGCTGCTCGGTGGGGAGTGGCTGGTGCGAGGGGCATCGCGCCTGGCGCTGGCACTGGGCATCCCCCGGGTGGTGATTGGTCTGACGCTGGTGGCTTTTGGTACCAGCGCACCCGAGATGGCGGTGTCGGTGTTGTCCAGCTACAAGGGGCTGTCCGGCATCTCGGTCGGTAACGTGGTGGGAAGCAACATCGTGAACGTGTTGCTCATTCTGGGTATGTCTGCTGTCGTGGCTCCGCTGGGGGTCAGTAAACGGATCGTCCGGGTCGAAGTACCTCTGATGATTGCGACGGCGTTGTTGTTTTTCCTGATGGCTTACGATGGGCGCCTCACGCGCGGTGACGGACTGGTACTGCTGGCGATTTTCTTTTCCTATCTCTTCTGGATGGGGCGCACCGCCCGGAAAGACCCCGAGTTCGAGCAAGAGATCGCCATCGCAAACAACGACATATCCGGCGGAGCGTGGGAATATCTTCGGTTGGTTGGTCTGGTCGTGGGCGGTTTGACAGGGTTGGTAGTGGGCTCAAACTGGCTGATCGATGGTGCAGTGGCAGTGGCGCGCATGCTGGGCGTCAGCGAACTCATCATCGGCTTAACTATCGTAGCGGCGGGCACCTCCCTGCCGGAGCTGGTCACGTCCGTCATTGCCAGCATCCGACGAGAGCGCGACATTGCTGTGGGCAATATCATTGGCAGCAACATTTTCAACATCCTATCGGTACTTGGCTTTAGCACAGTAGTCTCCTCTCTCGGTCTGGAGGTAGCTCCTGCGGTCATCCGCTTCGATGCGCCGGTGATGATTGCGGTCTCGCTGGCTTGCTTTCCCATCTTATTCAGCGATTTCCAGATCAAGCGGTGGGAAGGAAGCCTGTTCGTGGCGTATTATATCTTCTACGTGGTGTACCTTACCCTGCAAGCCAGTCGACATGATGCGATGGAGGAGTACACTTTCGTGATGCGCTGGTTCGTGTTGCCCTTTGTGGCGATCACTCTGGTGACGACCCTTGCACTCGCCTGGCGTAAGCAGGTGTGGCTTCCAAGCCGCGCGGCACAAAAAGGGAGGTGACCACTATGCAACGCTTCGGGCTGTGGCTGGATGGCAGATGGCACGAGACCGACAGGTGGATAGAGGTGCGGTCGCCGTATGATGGCTCGCTGGTGGGAATGGTGTCGGCGGGCAACGCAGAGGTCGTGCAGCAGGCGGTGGAGGCAGCGCAACGCGCGATGGCGCATCCCCTGCCTGCCTATCAACGCGCGGAGATTCTGGCGCGAGCGGCGCACCTGGTGGAGCAACGGCGAGAGCACTTCGCCCGCACCATCGCGCTGGAAGCAGGGAAGCCTATCAAGACTGCGCGCATTGAGGTCGCACGGGCGGTTTCCACGCTCACCTTCGCCTCCATTGAGGCGCGCACACTAACGGGGGATGTTGTACCGATGGGGGGCGCGGCGGCGGGAGCAGGCAAGTTTGCCTTCACCGTGCGCGAGCCGATTGGTGTAGTGGGCGCAATTACCCCCTTCAACATCCCGTTGAACCTCGTATGCCACAAGGTGGCTCCGGCGATTGCAGCAGGGTGTGCGGTGGTGCTGAAACCCGCCAGCGCAACGCCCATCACCGCGCTGAATCTGGCGGAGGTTTTCATGGAAGCGGACCTGCCGCGTGGCTGGTTGAACGTGATACCCGGTTCCGGCGGCGAGGTAGGCAACGCGCTGGTAGAACACCCCGATATTCCGCTGATTTCCTTCACAGGTAGCGCGGAGGTCGGCTGGGGCATCCAGGCGCGTGCGCCCCACAAAAAGGTGCTGCTGGAACTCGGTAATTCGTCCCCCCTCATCGTGTTCGAGGACGCCGATTTAGAGGCGGCGGCGCAAGCGGAGGCAACGCATGGCTTCTCGCACGCAGGACAGAGCTGCATCTCCGTGCAGCGCGTGCTGGTGCAGGAGATGGTAGCCGCGCAATTCGAACAGATGGTGGTGGAAAAGGTAGCCCAGCTGGTGGTAGGTGACCCGCTGGACGAAAAGACGCAGGTGGGTCCGCTGATTACCACTGCCGACCGTGACCGCGTCAAGGCGTGGATTGACGAGGCGGTATCCGCAGGTGCACGCCTGCTCGTCGGAGGCGAAGTGGAGGGTACTCTGCTCCAGCCGACGGTGCTGGCGGACGTGACGCCCGAGATGAAAGTGTTCTACCGGGAGGTGTTCGGACCGGTGGTGGGTATGGCGTGCTTCAAGAGCCTTGATGAAGCGGCAGACCTCGCCAACGCGACCGAGTATGGTTTGCAGGCAGGGGTGTTCACCGCTTCCATCCATACCGCCTTCGAGATGGCAAAGCGGCTGCGCTTTGGCGGGGTGCTGATTAACGAAGCCCCCACCTATCGCACCGACCAGATGCCATACGGCGGCGTCAAAGCCAGCGGTAACACGCGCGAGGGTCCCCACTACGCCGTGCGCGAAATGACGGTGGAGAAGCTGGTCATCCTGAACGGGGTCAACCTGTAGCCGACGACTTGCATCATCGCGCTGGGTCAAACTCGCGACGGACGACGTGACCTGTCCCGTTCGGATGGGAGTCGTAGTAGCTCATCACATCGCCAATCCACTGACCACGCCTGCCGCCAACGCCGCCGCCAGCCCTGCCGCAATCGCTCCGCTCAGGCGCAGAAACTCGCGTCGGGAGAGGTCCAACGGTAACTGACTGGTGCTCATAATAGTTTCTCCTCCTGAGGCAAAATATCCGTTGTTGGTCGCGCTCCGTCGCGACCGAAAAGGGACGGCTCGGTAGAAGCCTCGCTCTCCATGACTAAGCAAATAGGTCCCGCAACGCCTGTTTGACCCTATCAAAAGCTTGGCTCCCCAAAGGAATGTCTCCTGCTTCCGCCGCTTCACCGAGGCGTCTGCCCGGTTCCCTTCTGCAAGATAGATAGGCATGCAGCTTCGCCTTAGATACTTTACGCGGAGGGTGCTTTTCTCTCTGTTGGACACATTCCCAGAACTGTTCCACGCATTCCATTACCGGCTCGCCAGCTAACGATTGCAAGCACAAGTCCTCCAACTCACCCTTACTGCCCACATCTGGCAGGATGATAACGCATACCTTGGGAGTACCTTGCTGAATCCGAAACGGTGCAGAAGGTGGAGATAGTCCAACATTTCGAAGAGTGTCTTTGACGCTTTGAAAGGCACCTTGAGGGTTATCATCAGCATCGCGTACAATAGCCAGAGCCTCCAGTTCAGCAAAACCGGGCGTTGCTACAACTGCTCTCCATGTTTCCGTCTTTCCCATTTCGTCTTTGCCGCCCAACCCAATACATTGCACATCCGTTAACCCGATTTGCCTCAGCAAGGCGCTGAAAAAACGCTCGTCGTCTTTGCCCTCTACGACCACCAGTTTACGGCTCGTAACCTGGATCGTCCTCACCTATCGAACCTCCAGCCCGGTTTCAATTGCTGCCTGTAAGGTTTTCTGGTCGTAAGTGACCACCCGGATGTGCTCGTTCACACGCTCCAGGCGATGCAAGCGGAAGTCATAGGTGTCGCTCTCCGAAAAGGCTTCGTGTGCTGCGACGATACATTCCCAGCTGTGGGTAGTGGCAAAAATTTGCGTATCGAACTCGCGCGCTGCCTGCGCTACCGCTGTCCACACCTTCTTGAGGACGGAATGATGGATGCCGTTTTCAAACTCGTCGATGAGCACAATGCCGCCGGATGCGTTGCCAATTTGTAGAGCCATATTTGCGACCCGAACCATACCTTCCCCCATCAAAGGTAGTGGCATGAGCCTGCCTGTCCCGATGTCCCCATGCAGGATGGGCTCCTCTCCCGATACGACTACCGATACCCGCCTCAGGCGTGGTTCGATAATCTTCAGCGCCTCTACAATCATTTGTTGCTTATCCTGTACTTCTAGCTTGCCAAAAAGGTGAGCTTGCTCTTTCAGCGGAATGCGCACACGCGCACCTTGAAAGAAGGCAGGAAATGGCGGCGGGATCAGTTCATCAATAACGAACCCGGCTCTGCTCAGAACCATTTTTCGAGTTATATGCTTTTCATCTTCGATGCTTTCGAACACAATGGCATGACCAAATTGCGCGATCGAGGTAGTATCACGTATCGTCTGGATCGCCTTTTGTGGCTGCGCTTTAACCTCTACGAGTTCTGAAGTGGTCTTTATACGCAGGATGCGCTCTTTGCCACGGTGATCGCAGCCTTTCAGTTCAATCGCTTCCTCTGTGTCGAAACCGCGAAACAGGGAGTGCCACGGGGTCTCTGCTGGAGGAAAAAAATCAACCTGCACGTTTTCTATCCCACGAAAAGCGTTGATTCGGATAGCCAGATCAGGATTGTACGCCCCGCAGTGCAAGAACACCGCCTCCAACAGGGCAGTCTTGCCTACGTTATTCTTCCCCGCAATCAGGTTAACCCTTGCCAGGTCGGACAGGGTGAGTTCCTTGAAACACCGAAAGTTGCGCACTGTAAAAGAGCGATACATACTCCCACTCTCCTCTGTCTCACTATTCAGCGTTGCCGCCTCTTAAGGTAACCCTCTGGAGAACGCATCCACACCAGGGCAAGATTGCTGTACCTTACGCTCACTTCCCCTTCTCCGCTTCATAGTGTACCCAGCGCGGGGCGAGCTTGAGCTGAATCAGCGTCAACGTAAGGATGATGATAAAGATAATCCACGCCAGCGCGGAAGCATAGCCCATCTTGAAGTAGGTAAAAGCATTGTTGAACAGGTACATCACCGGAACCAGCAGGCTATCACCGGGACCGGTGCTACTCGTCCCTGCCCCAACGCCACCCAGAATGTAGATGCGGTCAAACTCTTGCAGGGCATGGATCGTGCCCATGATGAGGTTAAAGAAAATGTACGGCGAGAGCATGGGCAGGGTCACATGGCGGAACTTCGCCCAGCTGCTCGCGCCGTCCAGCTCGGCGGCTTCGTACAGGTGGGTGGGCACGCCCTGCAGACCGGCAAGCCACAGAATCATCCCGCCTCCCGCGCCCCATAGCCCCATCACGATCAAGCCGGGCTTGCTCCACTCCGGCACGCCAAACCATCCGGGCGGCGCCCAGCCGAACCACTGCCCCAGCGTGGCTTTCCAGGCAGCGTTGATAATCCCCCGGTTGGGGTCGCCGTTCAGTATCCACGCCCACAGCACCGCCGACGCCACCACTGGCACGATAGAGGGCATATAGTACGCGGTACGATACGCACTCATCCCGCGCACTTGCGTGTTCAGCAACATGGCGATAGCCAATCCTGTTGCCATGCCCAGAGGAATGCCGAAAAACGCCAGATAACCCGCGTTGTAGAAGGCTTTGCTGAGGAAGCCGAAATCCACCGTCAGCAGTTCCTTATAGTTCAGCAAGCCGATATACCGCGGCGGATGGAGTACGTCATAATCGCAGAAACTGAACACAATGGACGCCAGAATGGGTCCCGCGGTAAACAGGAAGAAGCCGATAATCCACGGCGCAGCAAATAGATACCCCGCAATCGCCTCGGGGCGCCCCAGCTTGCCTACCGGGCCAGACCGCCGTGCCAGCAACGCGACCATCACCACAAACGCCAGCAATCCCAATGCAATCAGCGCCATCGGCAGACGAATATCCAGAATCGGATACTTTTCGCGGGTGAAGACCTTGTCCAGCTCGCGCTGCACCGTCAACGCGCCCGCGTCTAACGCCTGCTTCGGGGTCATCTCATGCAATATCGCCATATCGAAGGCACGCACATGTTCATCCCACAGCCTCTGCCCCACGAAGGTCACAGGACGGAAACGCGACACTTGCATCAGGTCGATGAACATGCGCAGCGGCTCACGAAACTTGGCGGATTTGGGCGCAAACTCCTTGAACACCGCTTCGTTGACCTTCAGGTTGGCGGATAGACCGGGCACAAAGGGGCGTCCTTTGCTCTCGTTCCATGCCTTCTGCGCGCGGGCGGAGATCAAGTTGCTCTCCACACTGCACATCCACTTGATGAACAGCCACGCCTCTTCCACGTGCTTCGCCCCGCGCGGGATGGCGTATGAAAAACCGCCGGACCAGGTGATGAACTTCGGCTGCCCCTCAAAAGGCGGTTCCCCACGCAGGCGAGCAGCAGGCACGGGAGCCGGAGCTACTCCAAAATCCAGGTCGGGTTTGTAGCGGGCAATGTTGTTTAGCACCCAGTTGCCGTCAATCTTCATCGCCACCTTGCCGATGAAGAAAGGGTCCATCTCCTGCGTCTGGAAGCCGGAGGCGAAGGCATTGATGTTTTTCGCGCCGCCCAGCTCGTCGTACACCTTCACCAGCCACTCCAGCGCCTGCACGGTGCGCGGGTTATTCAGGGTGCACGTACGCCCATCGGGCGACATGAACTCACCGCCGTTCTGCCACGAGTAGAGGTACAGCCACGAGTTACCGTAGTTCGGGATGAAACCGATGCGCTGATACGTGCCATCGGGGTTGCGTTTGGTCAGCTTTTTGGCGTATTCCAGCAGCTCCTCCCACGTCCGCGGTGGACGGTCGGGGTCCAGTCCAGCCTCGCGGAAGAGCTGTTTGTTGTAGTAAAGGGCGCGGTCGTCGGTACCGGCGGGAATGGCGTACACCTTGCCCTTATAGCACGCTTCCTGCCAGCAAGCGTTGTAGAACTCTTCCGGTCGGATGCCGTCGGGCTGATGGCGGTCGCGGGCAATCAGGTCGTCCAGAGGACGGAAGGCATCGCGCGATGCCCAGTCGCCGATGGTGAAGCGGTCCTGAAAAATCACATCGGGCGCGACATTGCCAACGATAGCGGTCATCAACTTCTGCGGGTTCATTCGCCCCGCGCCCATCGACAGCAGGCTGACCTCGATATGCGGGTAGCGACGTTCGAACTCCTTCACCTGAGCCTGCAACCCCGCGCTCTCTTCACCCAGCTGCAGTCCCCACACCACCAGCTTGACCCTGCGCGGTGGCTCCGGTGCTCGCTTCGCCAGCGTCAACGAAGCGATGAGAACACCCAACAGCACCACGAACAGTACAGCCCACGGCAGAACGCTCTGTAGCCTATCGCGCATCTCCTCTCCGCCTTCCTCTTGCTTACAACTCTATTGTAACAAGCAGACAGGCAACAGAGCAAGAGGATGTTCGATAAACCATGTAGACACCCCGTATCCATAAACACCACAAAAAACACCACGAAAAAACTGCCTCCCCCAGCCAGCTGCACCACCCCCACCAAGTTCCACGACACAAACATCCCCCATACC
>JBMFOT010000102.1:0-7731 GCA_049969495.1 Armatimonadota bacterium | reverse complement strand
GTATAGTTGAAAGCGGAAAGGGGGCGTTCAGTGCGGTGCCCTCCTCTCCTCGCAGGAGAGGGGGCGGGGGAGAGGTTTCGCCTACGGTGTTACACGTCGAAGTACAGCACGAACTCGTAGGGGTGCGGGCGCAATGCTACCCCTTCCACTTCGCGCTTCTGTTTGTAGTCGATATAGGTCTCTATCAGGTCCTCGGTAAACACTCCGCCGCGTAGCAGGTACTCGTGGTCCTCGCGCAACGCCTGCAGCGACTCCGCCAGACTTGCCGGTGTGTGCTGGATGTCTCTGCGCTCCTCGGCAGGCAGTTCGTAAAGGTCTTTATCGATCGGGTCGGGCGGCACGATCTTGTTCTGAATGCCGTCCAGCCCCGCCAGCAGCATCGCCGCAAAAGCGAGATACGGGTTGCAGGAGGGGTCGGGTGCACGGAACTCGATACGCTTCGCTTTTGGTGAAGAGGAGTACATCGGGATGCGGATGCATGCCGAGCGGTTGCGCTGGCTGTAAATCAGGTTAATCGGTGCTTCATACCCCGGCACCAGTCGGCGATAAGAGTTGGTAGTTGGCGCAGCAAAAGCGAGCACACTGGCAGCGTGCTTCAGGATACCGCCGATGTAGTAGATAGCGGTTTCCGATAGCCCGGCGTAACCGCGCTCGTCAAAGAAGATGTTCACGCCGTTCTTCCACAGACTCTGGTGCACGTGCATCCCCGAGCCGTTGTCCATAAAGATGGGCTTGGGCATAAAGGTAACGGTATAGCCGTTCTGGAACGCAGTCTGCTTGACCACGTATTTGTACTTCATCAGGTTGTCGCCCATCTGCACCAGCGGTGCAAAACGGATATCGATTTCCACCTGCCCTGCCGTCGCCACTTCGTGGTGGTGCAATTCCGGCTCCACGCCAACCGCCATCAGGTTCAGCATCATTTCGGTGCGTAGGTCCTGCAGGCTATCAGTGGGAGGCACGGGGAAGTAGCCTTCTTTGTAGCGTACCTTGTAGCCCAGGTTCGGTTTCTCATCGCGCCCCATGTTCCACGCGCCCTCATCGGAATCGATGAAGTAGTAGCCGGAGTGCTGATTCTGGTCGAAGCGCACGTCGTTGAGGATATAGAACTCCGCCTCCGGGCCAAAGTACGCTACGTCTGCGATGCCGGTAGAGCGCAGGTATTGTTCCGCCTTCTGCGCCACATAGCGCGGGTCGCGGGTGTATCGCTCGCGCGTGAGGGGATCTACTACGTCGCAGATAAAGACGACGGTTGGGTGCTCGGTGAACGGGTCCATGAATACCGAGCTGGGGTCGGGCATTAGCAGCATGTCGGACTCGTTAATGACCTGAAAGCCGCGGATGGACGAGCCATCGAAGCCGATGCCCTCTTCGAACAGGCTTTCGTCCAGAGCTTCCACCGGCATAGAGAAGTGTTGCCATGTGCCCGGCAGGTCAGTAAATCGCAGGTCCACGATACGCGCTTCCTTCTCGCGGGCGAAATCGATCGCCTCTCTGGGTGTCATGTGCACATTCCCTCCTTGTGTAATTTGCGCAGCGGCTTGCCTCAGACAAGCCAAAAGGGACGCTCCCGCAGAATCATTCTGCTTTCTGAGGAGCGTCCCTCTTCACAAACTCTGAGGCTGCCTCGCCTTGTAACTTCGTGTGTAGTATACCCCCTTTTCGCGCAGGAGTCAAGCTTTATGGCACGTAACCTTACTGGTGATGCATTGCCCTGCCGGCTGAAGGAGGGGAACACATGAGAAGTGCCCTGCGCGATTTGCGCGAACGTGTCTACGAAGCCAATATGGCGCTGGTGAAGCATGGGTTGGTCATCCTCACCTGGGGCAACGCCAGCGAAATAGACCGCAAGCGAGGCATCTTCGGCATTAAACCCAGCGGTGTTTCCTATGAAGACCTGCGCCCAGAGCATATCGTGCTGGTAGACCTGCAAGGCAGGGTAGTGGAGGGCAATCTACGCCCATCCTCGGACACACCAACCCATCTGGTGCTGTACCAGCGGTTCGAGGGGATTGGCGGCGTTGTGCATACCCATTCGCGTTATGCGACTGCATGGGCGCAGGCGGTGCGTCCTTTGCCCTGTTTCGGCACCACACACGCCGACGCCTTTTACGGGGCGGTACCCTGTACCCGCCCGCTTACCGACGAGGAGATTGCCGACGACTACGAGCGCAATACGGGACTGGTCATCGTAGAGACCTTTGAGAACCTGCACCTGAACCCTCTGGACATGCCGGCAGTGCTGGTCGCTCAGCACGCGCCCTTCACCTGGGGCAAGGATGCGGCGAAGGCGGTGGAGAATGCCGTGACGCTGGAGGAAGTAGCGGCAATGGCTTTGTGGACGCTGATTGCGCAGGAGGCGTGGCAAAAACTTCCCCCGGTTCCCCGGTCCCTGTTAGATAAGCATTTCTGGCGCAAGCATGGGGAGGGGGCATATTATGGACAGGGATAGGGAAACGCTTTACTGCCTCCCTCGCGCCTTGGCTGAAGGAGCAGTTTGGAGTTGAGGTCATTGCCCTCGATGAAAACACGTCAACGAACAATCGTACATCGTAGGAGAGCGCCTGTACGCCCGCCATGGCGCGAAGTGGGGCAGGTGGCTCTGCTGGTACTGGCGATAGTGGTGGTGTGGTATCTCGCGTGGGGACGGTATCGCTATCAGCCGCCCCCCAGAGTGCAGTACCGTTTCCAGAACGCCGGGAGGGTACAGCCATGAAAGTGGGTATCATCGGCTTGCCACAGTCAGGCAAAACCACGCTGTTTCACGCGCTGTTGCACGGAGCACACGGGGGAGCAGTGCCCGGTGTTGCCGGGGCACATCACGGTACCATCGCCGTGCCTGACTCGCGCTTTGATTACCTGGTGAATCTCTATCACCCCAAAAAGGCAACGCCTGCCACGGTGGAGTTCATCGACGGCGCGGCGCATATCAGCACAGAACGCCACAAACCCGCCTTTGGCACCGACTTCTTTCAGGGCATTCGGCAGGTGGACGCGCTGGTGCACGTCATAGATGCCTTTAGCGGCACGGTAGACCCTCTGCAGGCGGCGCGGCGTGTGGACGAGGAGCTACTGCTGGCGGACCTGATGATGGCGGAGGGGCGGATAGAGCGGCTGGAGAAGACCCTGCGTGCCCGTAAGGATGCACTGCCCGAACGCGCCGAGCATGAGCTTCTGCTACAGGTGAAGCAATTGCTGGAGGGCGAAACCCCTCTGCGCCTGGCGTCACTCACCCGTGACCAGAAGAAGATGTTACGCAGCTTCAATTTTATGACGCTGAAGCCGGTTGTGGTGGTGGCGAATGTGGACGAGGCGCGTTTGCAATCGGGCGAGCAGGTGTCGGAACTGGAAGCCTATTGTCGTGAGCAGGGCGAACGGTTTGTGCAGCTGTGCGCGGAGATTGAGTGGGAGATTACCCAGCTGTCGCCGGAAGAGGAGCCGGAGTTCCTGCAGGCAATGGGCATCGAGGAGCCGGCTCGCTTGCGCGTGGTGCATGAGGTGTATAACGCGCTGGGCTACATCACCTTCTTCACCTTTAACGAGAACGAGGTACGCGCCTGGACACTGCCGCAAGGCTCCACCGCGCTGGACGCAGCGGGGCGTATCCATTCCGATATGGCGCGAGGGTTTATCCGCGCAGAGGTGCTCTCGTGGGCGCAGATGGAACAGTATGGCTCGTGGGAGAACGCCAAACACGCCGGCGCAATCCGTCTGGAGCATAAAGAGTACGTGCTGCAGGATGGAGATGTGATTTTCATCCGGTTCAAGGTCTAGCTCGCCACGACCATTGCCTCTTTCGGGGCACGGTAGGAGATAACGCGCGAGACGCCCTGCTCTTGCATGGTGACGCCGTACCACACATCGGCGCACTCCATCGTCACCGGATTATGGGTGATGATGATGACCTGCGAGTGGCGGGAGTAATCGCGCAGCAATTCGGCGAACTTCTCTACGTTCGCTCCGTCCAGTGCGGCATCCACCTCATCCAGCACGCAGAAGGGGCTGGGTTTTACCTGCAGGAAGGCGAACATCAGCGCAATCGCTACCAGCGCACGCTCGCCGCCGGAGAGCAGTAACAGATTCTGCCGACGCTTGCCCGGAGGCTGCACGATAATCTCCACGCCCGTCTCCAGCAGATTGTGCGGTTGCGTCAGCTCCAGCTCCGCTTTGCCTCCGTCGAACAGGCGGGTGAACACATCCTGGAACGCCTTCTGCACTGCGTGAAACGTCTCAAGGAACAGGTCGCGCGTGCTGGCGTCTATCTCCTGAATGGCTTGCAGGAGGTCCTCCCGCGCCGCTTCGAGGTCGGTGCGCTGTTTCTCCAGAAACTCATAGCGTTCGGTGAGGCGTTGATACTCCTCTGCCGCGCCGGTGTTCACGTTGCCCATCTGCCGGATTTCCCTGCGCAATCGGTTGATTTCTGAAGCGGTTTCAGGGGTGAACTGCGAAAGGTCGGGCGTTGTGTGTCGCGAGACATCTACCTCATACTCCTCCCACAGGCGGGTAACTGCTTGTGTACGCTGCATCTCGATTCGCGCCAGCGTAAGTTCCAGTTCATGAGCCTGCTGTGCAAGCGCGGTTTGTTGTTGAGAGAGAGCCTTCAGTCGCTCGCTGTTTTCCAGGTTCTGTTGTAAAAGGTTCTGGCGCACGTTACGCTGGACAGCGAAGTCCTTCTCGATCTGCTCGCGCTGTCGGGTGATACGCTGCAGTTCCTGAAGGGTTTGTTCCAGAGCCTGCCCATCCTGCGCGATTTGCGCCTCCAGCTCCGCGATACGCGCTTTGCGGTTCTGCGCTTGCAGATGCAGGTCACGCTGAATCTGAGTCAGCGCCTCGCGTTCGTGCTCCAGGGCGCGCAGTTGCTCCGCCAGCCGCCCCAGCGTCACCTCCGCTTCTTGCAACTGCGTCGCCGCTTCATCTCTCTGCTGGCGGTAACGGCTGACCTCTTCGGGCGAGATCGTCTGCTCCGTCTCAGGAGGCAAACGTCCCTCCAATTCCAGAATCTCGTTGTCCAGTTCGTAAAGTCTTTTCGCCTGTTCGGTCTGCTCCTGCCGTAATGCCTGCAATTGCTGCAGGAGTATCGTCTGTTCCTGGGCAACCGTTTGCAGAGCAGAGTCGGCTTGTGCTGCTCGTTGTTGTGCCTGTTCCTGCTCTTTTCGCGCCTCGCGCCAGCGGTGCTGTGCGGTTTCAGCGGCTTGCGTGGCTTCCTGTAGTCGCAGGCTCAAGCTCGCCTCTTCCTCTTCGCCAGCACGCAAATCGCGCTCCGCGCGTGAACGCTCTGCCTTTCGGGAAACAATGCCCGTTGCCCTGCCCGGCATCTTCCCTCCTGTAATCGCACCGCCCGGCAGGAACAGTTCCCCTTCCAGAGTAACCACCTTACTCCAGCCGTTGTAGCGACGCACTATCTGCACTGCGCTGTCGAAGTCCGGCGCCACCAGCACACGCCCCAGCAAGTACTGAGCGACTACCTCTAACTCCGGCGCGTACTGCACCAGCTCGCTGGCGAAGCCGATTGCCAGTCCCTCCCGAATGCATTGTTGCAGGGACGGCGGAGGCTCCGAAGGACGCAATAGATTCAGAGGGAGAAAAGTGGCCCGACCGCGCGCGTGCTGTTTCAGCCACTCGATGGCAAGGCGTGCCTCTTCTTCATTAGCGGTGATAATGTCCTGTGCGCTTGCGCCAAGCGCGACCTCGATGGCGGTAACGTACGGCTCCTGCGGCTGCAGGGCATCCGCTACCATCAGGTATGTGCCGGTCAGGCGTCCCTGTGCAGCAGCATCCAGCACCGCCCGTACCCCACCGAAAATCCCCTCCTGTGCTGCTTCGCTTTCCAGCAGTGCCTGCAGGCGTGCGCTCAGGCGTGCGTTCTCGCGAGCACGTGCTTCCAGTTCCTGCCGTCTGCGCTGAACCTCCGCCTGTGCTTTCTGCAATTCCGTCTCACACCGCTGTACCTCGCGTGCTGCCAGCTCCGCCGCACCGACCGCTTTATCCCTTTGTGCTTGCGCGGCTTTGAGCCGCTCCTCCACTTCGTGCAGGCTCCGTTCGGTTTCCTCTACCCGGTTCAGCAGAGCCTGCAAGCCCTGTTCGGTTTCGGCACGGCGCAGCCGCAGTCCGTCCAGATACGCTCGCGCTCGCACCACTTCCTGTGTGCGTTCCATGTAGTGCTGTTGCGCCTGCTGCAGGGCATGCTCTATCAATCGCAGCCGTTCACGAGCTACCTCCCGCTGCTGCTCCACCTCTTCAATGCGCTGTTGCAGCTCCAGCCGACGCCCCTGCCATTGCTGTGCTTGCTGTTGAATCTCCGCTAACCTGCTATCGTTTTCCGCCAGCTCTTCCTGCAGGCGGTTCAGGTTGTCCCTGCTGTTTTGCAGTCGCTGCTCGATAAGCGCGCGACGGCTTTCGGCGCGTTCGTAGGCGGTGAGAGACGCCTGTTGCAGGGCACGTAGCGTGTCCAGGTCCGCTTCGGCGTCGGCTATTTGTGCACCCAGCTTCTGGGATAGCGACTCGCATTCCGCCAGCTGTGCGTTCACCTCCAGCAGGCGACGGTGGAGCCTCTGTTGTTCCTGCTGGGTCTGCTCGCGGGCGCGTTCACTCTCCTGCACCTGTGCCCACAGCGCGGCGACCTCAATCTCGCGCAGACGGCTGACCAGCTGGTGATAGCGGATGGCCACCTCCGCCTGCTGGCGCAGAGGCTCACGCTGCGCTTCCAGCTCCATTAAGATGTCGTACACCCGGGTGAGGTTCGCCTCGGTGTTCTCCAGCTTGCGCAGTGCCTCGCGCTTGCGGTGGCGATATTTCTGAATGCCTGCTGCCTCCTCAAACAGCGCGCGGCGGTCCTCCGGTTTGGCGGAGAGCACGATGTCTACTTCGTTCTGGGTGAGGATAGCGTACGTGGCTCGCCCCAGACCGGTGTCCATAAACAGCTCTACAATGTCCCTCAGGCGACAGGGGGTTTTGTTGAGGAGGTATTCACTCTCGCCGGAGCGGTAAAGACGACGGGTAATGGTCACCTCCGCGAAGTCTATCGGCAGCAGACCGGCGCTGTTGTCCACCGTCAAACTCACTTCTGCCATGCCCAGCGGTTTGCGCCGGGCACTGCCTGCGAAGATGACCTCGGCGCTATTTTCCGCCCGCAAGGTGCGCACGTTTTGCTCGCCAAGCACCCACTGGATGGCGTCGGCGATGTTGGATTTGCCGCTGCCGTTGGGACCGACAATAGCGGTAATGCCCTCGCCGAAATCAAGGCGCACTCTGTCGGCGAAGCTCTTGAAACCGAGTATGCTGAGACTCTTCAGAATCATTGCCAGAAATGATACCGCACTGGTAATAGGTTACGTTTTCAGGGTGGCTTTCTCCTGCCGGACACGGAGTATGTTCTCAGGGCGAAGGGGCGTGGTATAATATGGCACAGGGAGCGATGTCAACAATGGTGATTGACACACTATCTATCTACGAAAAGCTCAAAGAGAGCATGGATCCTGCTGCTGCGGAGAAAGTGGCAGAGGTGCTGGGGGAAACGCTATCGCAGATGGAGCGGTCAATACGGGAGGCTGCAGAAGACCGGCTTAGTCGTATCGAACAGACATTAGAGAAGCTGGTTCAGGTAACCGACCGTCATTCGCAGGAGATAGCCGAACTACGCCAGATGGTGCGCGAGAACACCGAAGCCATCGCCGAACTGCGGGAGGCGACCCAGCGCAACACCGAAGCCATCGCCGAACTGCGGGAGGCGAC
>JBMFOT010000101.1:0-7837 GCA_049969495.1 Armatimonadota bacterium | reverse complement strand
ACGCCCTCCACGAACGCTCTACCCAGCGATTCCACCACCTCCCATCCCGTAGCGGCGTCGTTGCGCAGGGTAATCGTCTCGGGCAGGCTCGCAAATGGTCCCACCACATACACCATGTCGTCGCCCGCTTCGAAGTCGTTCACCGCCAGGATGGGATTGGCTCGTGGCATGTAGTCCAGCAGGAACTTCTGCCCTCCCGCTTCCAGATAAATGTCCGCATCGGTGCCCGACCCCACCTGTGAGGCGGTTCTCAAGCGCACCCGCAGGAAGAACTGGTCGTCGCCCGCCACCCGAAAAGCCGGGGTGGGGTACTGCCCCGCGCTCAGGAAGGTGTACGGCATCTTATTGTAGTGCTCATACTGCCTGGTGCGCTCATTCGGGGCAAAGCCGGTGCTCTTGACCTTTCGCCAGAACTCGCCTGCGCCCAGTGCGTTCATCTGCGCCTCCAGAATCTGCAGCCACTGCACCGACGTGCGTTCCGCCAGGGCGAGGGCGGTTTCAAAAAGCTGTTCCCCCGTTACATCGGTCACCCCGCGTACCTGCACCGCAATGTTCGCCACCCAGCGGCTATCCAGCGCAATGCCCGGTGGCGAGAGATAGACGAAGTTGTCGGGCACACGCACGCCCAGCACCTGAGGCTGTATCGGTGTGCCATCCTGCACTTTCTTCCACGTTTCGCACAACCCGCTATTGCTCAGAGGCGAGAAGGGCGAACACACCAGAGGCATGATTTGCGACACGCCGGACATTTTCAACAGGGTGGCGGCGGGTTCGATCTTGCCGTGCGGTTTTATACCGAGCTGCACGGGCTTCTCATACGCTCCTGTCCAGAGGCTCATCCGTCTGCGCTCCTCTGGCGGAACCTCAAACCAGGTGCGGTTGCGTCTGTCGGGAGCGTCCACCCAGTTGGAATGCGCGTAGAAATCCTGTATCGCGTGCAGGGAGACACCCAGGATGTTCTGTGCTGCCGACACGTCGTCCTGCTCTTTCGCCCACAACAGACCTGCCAGCGTGCCTGCCAGAATGCGCTTCCAGTTGGCTTCCACTTGCAGAGTGGAGAAGAGGTCATCAAAGTGCAGCTTCGCCAGGCTGTCGTAGGTCGCCAGAGAGACCTTCAGGCGGCTCAAACCGCCGTCCGCCCACCAGAGCGGATTATAGGCGTACGAATCGATGTAGTCCGCATGCCACTTGAGGGTTTCGATTGCAGCAGGAGAAAAACCACAGGCTTGAGCTGCCCGTTCGGTGAGCAGCTGATGGTACCAGGGATTGCCGTGCAAGATGTCCTCACCGGAGAAGGCAACAGCGCGAGGACAGACAACGAACGCGAAGGCTACTACCGCAGAAACTACAAGAAGCCAGCGCCAAAGCGAGGATAGATTGTTCATTTTGCTCCTCCCACACACCCGCTGAGTTCAAGCAGGCGTTATACTATAGATTATACCACTTGACAGACCCCGCCGTTATGCGATACCCTACAGTATCGTTACCTGCGAGGGCGGACAGATGCGAAGGTTTGAACAGTACGTGGACAGTACACACCGGCTGTTTCACCAGATTATGGACGACAGCAACCGCGGCCGTTATGACGCCGAGCTGTGGAAGTACTGCAAAGGCTACACCGAGCGAAAGACAATAGAGAGGCTGGTGCGGTTCGTAGAGGATATGCTCCGCCTCGCCTCTATAGATGTAACTGGCAAAACCGTTCTGGACGCCGGCTGTGGCTTCGGGCGCATCGCGCTGGTGCTGGCAGCCATGGGCGCCCAGAAAGTGTACGGGATAGACATCACCCTGCGCCGGTTGAACACCTTCCAGCAGATTATTCAGGACCTCCAATTAGGGCAGACCCTGACCGCCGAATACAAGTCGGTGGATAACACCGGCTACCCGGATGGTTTTTTTGACCTGGTTTTATCCATCGAAGCGGTGTCCCACTACAACGACATCGATGCTTTTTTCAGGGAAGCGGCACGTGTGCTCAAGCCGGGCGGAGTGCTGCTCATTGCCGACGGCAACAACGGACGGAACCCACGTATCGCCAGCTTCACGAAGCAGGTGTGGAACCGCTTCGAGAACGGTCCCGCTGGCGAGGTACATGGGCATACCGTTACCCAGAGCTACCGCGAGATTCGGCGCAACATCATCGCCGAGCACTTTCCTGCGCTATCCGGGGAAGAGTTGGACGAGCTGGCACGTCGTACCAGCTATATGCCCCGCGAACAGGTCATCCAGGCAGTGCAGAACTACCTGATGACGCGTGTCATGCCCGACTCGCTATATGACCCCAACCGCTGTCCGGTAGACCCCCGCACCGGCGCGGTCATCGAAAGGCTGTTCGACCCGTTCGAACTGGCGCGATACCTGCAGCAGTTTGGATTTCGGGCGCGGGCGGTCGCCTATCTGGGTGGAGCGTCCGGCAACCCATTGCTGAGGCTGGCAAACTCCATCTTTCAGGCTCTCAGCCCTGTGACGATGTCGTGGGCTCCCTCTTTCCGCATCGTTGCGGTCAAAGAGACACCACGCTAACGTTATTCCTCCTCCAGAAAGCGGAAGTAGCGTCCGCGCCAGTACGCCTCGAGAAAGTCCGCACTGCCCACCTCGCGCTGGGTGTTGTGCTCGAATATCAACACCAAGTTCGCGCTTCGCCAGCGGTCGCTACCCGGCTCCAGAACATACAGACCCGCCGGCGTGGAACAGAACACCCACGCACTGCCGTACGGCACAAACACAGCGTGCACCAGCGGGATGTCCAGCCCCTCATGAACCGTCTGCCAGCGTTTTTGCGACAGCTCCAGCCGCATCGCCCCCTGATCCGTATGCGCCCAGAGCACCCCCTCCCGGCCGTTATCTATCGCCAGCGAGCGCAGTGTTGCCGGAATGATGTCACGCATCAGCCCTTGAGGTCCCTCCTCGCGCATCCGCCGGTAGAGGGTCTGCAACTCGTGCGAGTGTGTGCGCCCTGCATCTTCGCTCTGGCAGAGCACGCTACCGCGAAAACTGCCGTAGTTCACACGGAAGGCGGTGGTAACGCGCTCGCTGCGCCTTGGGTCAGCCAACAACAGCGGCAACGCAGGCGCATTATCCTCCAGCCCAACAGTCGCTCCCTTCTGCCATAGCCCGTCAGGTACCTCCCTGCTCCATATCACCCCGTCCAGCAGAGCGTACACACGCGCCGGCTCACCTTCCGATACCGCAAACAGCCGTTCCCTCGCCGGGGGCGTATCTTCACTCAAACAATCCCAGCGATGCCCTATCCACTCTTCTCCATCATCACGGCTCCGGTAGACGCCTCCCTCCGCAACCACGTACAGCATGTTGGGGCTTCTCCGCGCAGTGAAAACCTGCGTGATAGTTCCGGCGTTTGCGGGCAGAGGCAGTTTCGTCCATGTGCTTCCTCCGTCCAGCGTCTGATAGAGCGAACTGCCTGCGGCGGCGTAAAGATGCCCCACGCGCCTGCCCGCGGCAATAAAACGCGCCTTTTCCGGGGGGTGGGTGTCTATCTTTCGCCAGGTTTTGCCCGCATCACGGGTGCGGTAGATGGTGCCGTTTGCTTCCAGAGCAAACCACACATGCCCGTCCTCCGGCGAAACCGCCACGCTGACGACGGGTCTGCTCAGCCAGCCGTCCAGCGCGTACGGGTCGCCCTTCCACTGGAACTCGTTATCGCGCGGCGACTCATGCAGGGGCAACGGCTCCACTGCCCTGCCATCCCTTATCGCAATGTCCTTGCGCAGGCTGTTCATGCGCGGGCGAAAGACTTTATCTACCGGATAGTGCTGTAACGTCCACCGGGCTTGCTGGAGTGCCTCTTCCTTGCCCGGCGTGTCGGGGAACAGCGAAAAATGGATGTACGTGTAAAGGGGACACCTATCGCGCTGGTGTGCCTGCCACATCTGTTGCGCTACATGTCGGTAGAACGCCCGCATGGCTTCGTCTTTCTCGATGCGCATCAGCACCTCCAGATGATGATACACGTGGTTGCAATCGTCAAAGCTCTCCACTCCCAGCACCGGTCCCGTGTATCCGCGCACACCGTATTGCTTTGCGAGCCTCTCATGGGCTTCTAAGAACTTCGCCTTACCGGTAAAATGGTGGGCTATACGCAGTGCAGACAGCGCCATGACCACATTGAGGCTGGGCGTGCGTCCGTCGGTAAAGCCCAGAATAGTATCGGAGACATTGCCATACTCGTCGTGTACGTTCATGTCACGGCTGAGCCAGTAGTCCACTATCGCATCGAGGGTCTCCGCGCACTGCTTTTTCTCCTGTTCATCCGCCACCAGCAGGGCGTAGAGGGCGAAGGCGTGCGCTGCACTGCTATAGGTGTGGTGGCTGGGACTGCCGCGCCAGCGGTATTGCTCGTAGGGGGGCACGCCCTGATGCCACAGGCGAGCGTTGCGCGGGTTCAAACGCTCCTCGCGCGTTTCGCCTCTGCCTTTCACGTATCCCCGTGCAACAAAGCCCCGAATGCCCGAAATCTGCGTGAGGCTGAGCAGCCCCTGAAAGATTCGCCGACAGTGCTCGCGTATCGCAGGCTCCTGAGTGAGCAGATACCGGTGAATCTCCCCTGACAGGTAGTAACACGTCCAGTTGATGCTGTGCGCCACATCGGAGCCGCCTTCGGTGGTATGGTCGGCGGGTTGACCCTCTGGCGGGGATTCGATCTGCGCGATGTACAGACCGTTTAACCAGTGCTTGCGCAGGATATCTTGCTCAAATCGCTGCGCCTTTTGCCCCAGCGGAATGTTCCAGCTGTCTTGCGCCGCGGCGCCGCATACCGACAACATCCATAGCACCCCCATCACGATGGCAACTTTCATCGCTCTGCTCCCTCCGAATCGGTTTTGAACCGGCGGTACATTCTTCTCCCCAAATGCCCGCATTCCTACCATCGGTATTGATACCGGAAACAGCGACTCCCCCGAAAGTTGCCAGCCAGCCTCTTTCCGAGCCTGTGGAACAACCCCGCAGAAGGAACCATTCCGCACGAGGAGCAGTCGATGAGAACTCACTATCGCGTGTGGCTGTCTTTAGCCATCGTTTGCGCGTTCAATATAGCCGCTTTCGCCCAGATGACGCCTGCTGGCACACGGATACAACTGCAGGCGACAGCCACGTACACCGATAGCAACGGCAACACCTACACTTCTGCCTCCAACACGGTTACGCTCACCGTGGCGCAGGTAGCGGATGTTCAGGTTACCCTTGCCGTTCAAAACGCGACGCTGAACCCGGGAAGCTCTTACAACTTTCCGGTCACCGTAAAGAACACCGGCAACGGTGATGACTTCTATCAACTGAGCGCAGGCACACTGCCTGCAGGATGGCGGGTGGAATTCTTCGAGGATACGAACGGCAACGGTCAACGCGACAGCAATGAAAACACCACCATCAGCCGCACGCCCACGCTCCGAATGGGCGAAGAATACAAGCTGTTTGTCACGGTTACCGCTCCGCCGGACCCGGTGACCGGAAGCTCGGTGCAAGAACTTCCCTTCCGTGTCACCTCCAACTTCGATAACCAGAAATTTGCCCTCAACAGCGTGTCGGCGGACGTGGTGAACCCCTTCTCGCCCCTGTGGACAGCCAGCGTGCCCGGAGGCGTACAGGGTGATGTGACCATTACGGATGGCAAGGCAATCATCGGCTCCGCTTCTGGACAGCTGTACACCTACTGGCTAAAGGGACAAAACGCAGGCACCACCGCTTGGGACACCCCGGTCAATATCGGCACAGCGATGTCGGGGCGCGTTTCGGCACGGGGTAGCACGCTGTTTGTGCCTACCGCCGACGGGCGTGTGCAGCTGGTAGACCTGAACTCCGGCACGGTTCAGGGTACACGCACCGTCGCTAGCGGAGTGAGTATTGCCGCGTCACCGGTGATGCAGAACGGCATCCTGTTCGTGCCTGCGCAGGATGGACGCATCCGCGCCTTTGATGCCAACGGAATGCTGCTCGCCGTCTCCAACCAGTGGGGAAGCGAGTTCTCCTCTACTCCCTCTGCGCCCGGCACCACCCACCTGTGGGCAGGCACGGGCGATGGGTCTGTGGTGTGCTTTCGCTCCAGCGACCTGCAGGGCGTGTGGGCGGAAATGGTGTCGCCCGGTCAACCGGTTACCAGCTCGCCGTGGATTGACCTTGCCACGAACACGCTGTTCATTGGCGGACAGAACGGGCTGTTCTACGCCATGAATGCCACGCCCGACCCAACGGTCCCACATGTGCGCTGGATGTACGACGCAGGTGCGGCGATAGTGGGCAGCCCCTTCTTCGACTGGGTGGCGAAGGTGGTGTACTTCGGCACGGTAGACGGCAAGATTCACGCTGTCCACGCCGCCGACGGCACCGCGAAGAACGGCTATCCCATTCAGCCCCGCGATGCAGGCAAGTTCCTGGGGATGCCCATCGTGGTGCGCAAGCAGGGTAGCAACACCCCCTACATCTACATCGGCAGCGACAACGGCAAGTTCTACGCCATCAACGCCGATAACCCGCAGGAGTTCTACCTCTACGACGGCAGCAACGCTGGCGAGTCGTTCGTGCGCTCGCCCAGCATTTCGGGACTATCGGCGGACGACGTGATTGTGGCAGCGTCGGCAAACGGCAAAGTGCTGGCGTTCCCGCTGAAGTAAGTTGGCTGATTGCGCTAGCGGTTGAGGACACGGTGCACTCACAGAGAGCAGAACTGCTCATCCTGTAACCTCCATCAAATTATTCCTCCAACTTTGCCTCAAGCTCTCTCAGCAACTTTCTGTCCGCCGCTTCGCCCAGGCTCATGGAATAATCATCGTCACCGACTGTGCGGATACAGTTCATGCGAATCAAGGTACGCCTTAAGAAGTGCCTTAAACAACTTGCCATGGTTTGGCACTTTAAGGTGCACCAGCTCGTGGACAATAACCTCCCGGCGAAAGGCAGCGGATTGGGTCAGAAGATCGACGTTCAGGGTCAGGCGCCCACGGGAGGAAATGCTCCCCCACTTGCGCTTCATAGAACGGACATGAATTTCTCTGACCCGGTTCTGGCTCTGCTCTTGAGCTTTCTGGAGGTCTCGAACCAGCTTTGAGAGTTCCCGCAAGGCCTGCTGACTGCTTATCTGCTGCTCTTCGAAGAAGCGGCGGATGGCTTCGGCTCGCTCGCCAATGGGAATCAAATACGGCTGTTGCTTTCCGTTGCTTTCCACTAAGCGATGAATCTCACTGAGCAAATTGAACACTTTGACCGTGTCGGGTTTCTCCTGATTCATTAGAGCCAGGAGCGCTCCAACCCCCATTTCATAAGTAGCTTCTGCTTCGCGCACGGCATCAATAGACGTGTGTTTCTGCACGACCTCAGCCGTCTTGCGCAGGAATGATTTATCCACCGGCACATGCGGTTCGTAGGCACTGCGCACCAGCCGGTACATCTCTACGATCGCCTGATAATCTTTGAGGAAGGGGCGCAAACATGTTCTTGAGGGTTACGGCGCGGTCGAGAACCCGGTTCAGTTCCTCCACATCGGCTACACCCTCCAGTTCAGCCACAGACCAGAATTCTTTTTCCATAGCCTCCCGGTCGACCACCAGTTCGTTGGGTGCCATCTGGTAGTGCAGGGGCACGGTGGTACCATCCTCAATGGATTCACGAATAGAATATTTGTCGAGATACCCGCCGGGGTCTCCGCCGCCAAAGACCTTGAACGTGCCCTTGCCATGGGCGCTTTTGTCTATGGGCGTACCGGTAAAGCCGATGAAGGTGGCATTCGGCAACGCGCCCATGAGAAAATTACCCAAGTCACCGCCAGTCGAACGATGCGCCTCGTCCACCAGCACAAAGATATTGGAACGGGTATTCAGGTTGG
>JBMFOT010000100.1:0-7851 GCA_049969495.1 Armatimonadota bacterium | reverse complement strand
AGACGATTTGCACATACGGGTTGCTGGCGAAGGCTTTTTGCACCTCCATCATATTGTCTTGCATGATAGGGCAGATGCTCCGGCAGGTGGTGAAGAAGAAGTTGGTTATCCATATCTTGCCGCGCAGGTTGTCCAGTGTGATGGGTTGACCGGTATGTTCCGTCAATGCGAACGCGGGCACGTTACCCAGCACAGGCAGCGTCGTTTGTGCAGGAGCCGATGGTCTTACGCGCCGGGAGTGGACGTAACCGATGACTAAAAGCAGCATCGCCGCCATCAACACTCCCCAGCTCGCCACACGAATTGTCCATTTCATCGCCTTCATGGTCGTTTTTCCCTCCTACGGCGTCAGAATCAGCCACAGGAACCAGAGCGGCAGATAACCCACCGAAGTCAGTATCACCCTCAGTGCGGTTTTCGGGTCTGGTTGCCTGGCAAATGCGAGCGTAGCACGAACGCCCCAGATACCCAGCCCCAGTGCGCCCACAGCATACAGCGCAGAACGCCAGCCTGCTATGGTGGGAAGCAGACTCAGCCCGATAACCGCTATCGAGAAGCCCAGCATGAGCCTGCCCAGCAAGATACCTTCCCGGTCATCGAAGGGGAGTATGCGGAAACCTGCTTCGCGATACTCATGCTGGTACTTCCAGGCGATTGCCCAGAAGTGCGGGAACTGCCAGAGGAACTGCATGAGAAACAGGAAGAGCGCTTCTGCGCCCAGCTGTCCCCTCACTGCCGTCCAGCCCATCACAGGAGGTATCGCTCCCGGCACCGCGCCGATGACCGTGCACCATGCTGTGAACCGCTTGGCAGGGGTATATGCCAGCACGTAGGTCAGCAGAGCGAAAGCTCCTAGCGCAGCGGTTAGCGGGTTGGCGAAGAGCCACAAAACCAGCACCCCAGAGACGCCCCACAGGGTGCTTACCACCGCCGCTTCGTGCACCGATAGCCTGCCGCTGGGGATAGGGCGATGCGCCGTGCGTTTCATTCGCGCGTCATAACGCCACTCTATTACCTGATTCCACCCGTTCGCCGAGGCGACCACTAGCCACACTCCCAGCGCTACCGCAAATAGAAGTG
Source organism: Armatimonadota bacterium (assembly GCA_049969495.1). Classification (GTDB taxonomy): domain Bacteria; phylum Armatimonadota; class HRBIN16; order HRBIN16; family HRBIN16; genus HRBIN16. Next base: position 6,771 of record JBMFOT010000100.1, on the reverse strand, counting down.
CGACGGGGACATTGGCACGCGGTAGCCACACCGTCGCCAGCGCGGATAGCCACACCAGCAGGGTAACACGCGGTTTGCTCAGCTGCCAGAAAGCACCGAGCCGCGACAGGGGAATACTCGCTGCTGAAGGTAACGTCATCGAATTTTGTGTTACCGCAACGGTTGGCTTCACGTTGCTTATTCCTCTGGCTGGGTGTATAGATTGAGAAATATTTATCAAACCTAATTATACTGGGTGATGCTGGAGGATTCAAGAGCTTGGGCGAGAAATTCAGAAATTTTTTTAATTTATCTTTGGCGGTACCCTTGTGCAGGTGAAACTATTCTCTGCCTGTAAACGTCCAATGAAATGAAAGTGCAATTATCGTTGATACCGCTCACAGCGCTGGCATTAGTGTCACCAACTCCCTTGAGGGAAAGGAGGTGACGGAGGTGCCTCTGGAGGATATCGAATTGCGTCGGCAGCTCATGCACGAGGTTGCCAAGCGCCCTATTGACTACTCCTTGCTGGACCTGCACGTGGTGCATGGTGTGGTGTATCTACGCGGCGCGGTACGGAAGCTGCGCGGCTACGATGCGGACCCGGAGCAGGAGATAGAGACCCTGTGCCGCATCTTCCGACAAAAGCCGGGCATCCGTGAAGTGGTCAACGAGGTCACCGTTCGGCACTAGTTTTACCACGGCGCGTGGCGATATGAGCCGAGAGTCAGCCTGACTCGCGGGAGAGGGTAGGTATCGGTTTGTCTCTGAATACCAGATAGCCGAAGCGATGTGGACGGTGATACAGTACGTTCTCCCCCAACACGGGTGACCAGCAGGTGTATTCCGTCTCTTTCCCGCTCATCTCGATGCGATAGTGGTTGATGCGCCAGGTATCTCCGTCGACGGGAGGCAGTCTGGGAGCGTCGCGGAAGACGACAAACGGAATGGACACCTCACACTGCCAGCCGGGCACTTCCACGCCATCGATGACCGTTTTGCCTGTTTTTACCGCCCACTTCATGCCCTTGGCGTCCCACTCGGTGAACATGTGCCATACGCCTTCGCGAAACCAGACGATAAGCAGGTCCACACACGCTCCCAGCGCGTTCCACTCGAACTCGCAATAGTCGGTGAGGTCTGCGCCGGCGTCGGCAAAGAACTCTACCACCTCTTCCAGCCACAGCGGGTCATCGCGCTTGCGCATTTTGCAGCGGAAGTTGTCATCCTGTATCCAGTAGGCGATATACAGATTCTTGCTATCCCACGCCATCTTCACGCGTGTTTCGCGTTCGGGAGCAGAACCATCTTTCCAGGCTACTAATCGCATAGCAGGAGCATACTTCCACGTGGCTTCATCCAGTACGCCGTCCACCCGAATGCGGTCTACCGTTCGGTAGCACTCGTAGCGGGGCAGGGGATACGGTCCAGAATCGCTATGCAATGAGTCGGTAGAGGTCATGTCTATTCTTCTCCTATCGCAAAAGCTAACTGAGTGGTGAACGAGCCAAGAGTCATTGTGCTAACGGTATCCGAGTCCTTCAGATCCCCTTTTTCGGTGGCAAGATTGTCCTCAAGAGATTTCACTTCTTGTTGAATCTGGGCAAGAAACCGCGCCGATATCTCTTTGGATATTGGCATAAGAAAGCCTCCGAAACCAGGTCCGCTATGATGGTAGCATCACGCACGGCGCGGTGTCAAGATGAAGTATGCAGTGAAGTCTTCACTGCCACACGAATCCGAAGGAAAGTGGTACTCCACCACATGACAAGCACACATGCCAAACAGGGAAGCAACCTTTGGCGCTGCTTCCCAACGTGTGGTATAATCTCGCAGTGGGCAGAGTGCCGATAATCAGGGAGGGAGATTTGGGATGAAGCAAGGCATCCATCCAGAATACAAAATCGCGACGGTGACCTGCGCTTGCGGGAACACCTTCACCACGCGTTCGTTGAAAGAGGAGATTCACGTGGAAATCTGCTCGAAGTGTCATCCGTTCTTTACGGGCAAGCAGAAGATTGTGGACACCGGCGGGCGCGTGGAGCGGTTCCTGCGCAAGTACGGTCTGCAGGGGTAGTGTGGTCACCTCGCCCACAGGGAGGGCGCGATGAAAGAGAATCTGCAATACGGCGGGCAGGCGGTCATCGAAGGGGTAATGATGCGCAGCCCGCGATACTTCGCGGTGGCCTGCCGCCACCCCAACGGCGAGATTGTGCTGAAGCTGGAGGACCTCGCCAACTCGTGGCTGGCGCGTTTGAAGTGGCTCAATCGCCCTTTCCTGCGGGGAACGCTGGCGCTGCTGGACGCGATGGCGCTGGGCATCCGCGCCTTACGTTTTTCCGCCGATGTGCAGCTGGAAGAACAAACGCAAACCGTCCAGCAGAAGCGCATTAACGACCTCGCTATCGGCTCCACCATGATCATCGGATTGCTGGTGGGGCTGGGACTATTCGTCGCTCTGCCGACCACGCTCACGCAGCTGCTCCCCTGGAAGCATCCCGTTCTACTGAATATGCTGGACGGCATCATCCGCATCGCCCTTTTTATCGGCTACGTGCTGGCAGTGGGAAGCCTCAAGGAGATTCGGCGCGTGTTCCAGTATCATGGCGCGGAGCACAAGGCGATTAACACCCTCGAGGCGGGGCTGCCCCTCACGATGGAGAACGCGAAGGCGCAGTCACGCATCCATCCCCGCTGTGGTACTAGCTTTGTGATGGTGGTGCTGATACTGGCTATCTTCGTGTTTTCGCTCGCCGGCCGCCCGCCGATATGGATACGCATTCCCCTGCATATCGCGCTGTTGCCTCTGGTGGCGGGTATTGCCTACGAAGCCATCAAGTTCGCGGGCAGGCACAAGGATTCACGCTTCACGCGCTGGTTGCTCGCGCCCGGCTTGTGGAGCCAGCATATCACCACCCGCGAGCCAGAGGAGGCTCAGATAGAGGTCGCTCTGCGCGCCCTGCAGGCGGTGGTGGAGCAGGAACAGCAGACGAGTGAAGTGGTTTCGGTGGCGTAGGTTCTTCTATTGTATACACCCGAAACACGTAGACCTCCACCGGCTCTCCTTCGTGAATGCCTGCTTTTTGCTTTGCCAGGGTAAGCATCCGCCGCACCGTGCGCCCTTCATGTGGTAACACCAGCGCGCTACGCCCCCCGCTTCTGACGAGCACGCCGTGTTCGCGCGGGCGGATGCGAGCAGGCGAGGTGGGTTGAGGCGGACTGATGACAATGGTGAGGATGATTCTCGCCGTGTCCACTTCCTCTGCCCGCAGGGGAGGGAAGCGTGTATCACGGGTGGTTACCCCTCTCGCTACTGCCACAATCTCCTCGGCGATGTGGCGGTGTTGAGGCTCTAAGGTGCCCCAGCAGGCGCGCAGTTTACCGTTTTTCACCAGCGTCAGAAACACTCCGGCGCGGCGCGAGGTGAGCTCACGCGGCAGGTTACGCGGCAAAGGATACTTTTCTCCGCGAGTTGCGTTTGCGATCGCCTCTCGTGCTAGATTCAAAGCCAGGGCGGCGGAAGCCGCGCTCATTGGGAACCCCCAAATGGTGTGCTATTTTCGAAAAAAATTCTGCATAGCAGCCTGAAAACCCTTGACAAAGCTGACGCGCCGTGCTACAATTTTGTTACTAAAGCGTTTTAGTATATACCGTATTTGCGATAGTTCAGTGGCGGCAAGATGTTTTGCGGATTATTTGTCCAAGTAAAATAATTAATTGTCATTTGATGCAACATTATTTTCAAATCACATCGCACGCGCAATGGATTGTTTTATCGCCTGTTTGCTTGTGGGGTGCTTTATTCGCTCAAAGTACAAAAGCGTTTTAGTGCACGGAAGGAGGTGATGAATGGATAGCAATTCAACACGGTATTGAGCAGTTTCCAGCGGTTTTTCTGTTCTTTGCTTGCAAGATGTTCGTTTAGCAAACCATCTCAGTGAAGGAGGCTCATTTCAATGGAACGACGAGGTTTTACACTCATCGAGCTGCTCGTAGTGATCGCGATTATCGCGATACTGGCAGCGATCCTTTTCCCTGTGTTTGCACAGGCACGGGAAAACGCTCGCAAGGCGAAGAGTATCAGCAACCTGAAGCAGTTGGCTCTGGCGCACCAAATGTACGCACAGGACTACGACGAAACTCTTTGCCCCACCATCGGCGGTGGACATCCGGATGGAGGGTTGTGGCACTGGCCGGAACTGGTGTACCCATATACCAAAAACGGCGGTGAGAAGCGACGCAACCCGGATGGTACGTGGTTTGACCCGTATGCCCCCAGCAACTGGAAGGAGTTCGCCAGTATCGTTGTGTCGCCCGCCTGGAGCAAGACAGCCCCATCGGTAGACGCCGCGGGGGTACGCCTAGCAGACATCTGTGGAGGGGATGAGATTGCCTGCAGTACCTCACCCCGCGCGCCTATTTTTTCTTATGCAATGAACGGTAGCATCTCGCACGTTTTCTGGGCATACGATTGGGGTTGTCCCCAGGGATGGTATAATTGCAGCGAGGATCTGGCACAGCCAGGACGGCTGGCAAGCTTCGCTGAACCATCTCAGCTAATCCTGCTGAACGAGTCCTTCGACGAAACTGCCAACAACACGGGTGAGTTCGGTCCGAGCTTCGGCTGGCGCAAGGCGCAAGACCGGTACAACGGTACTACCGTGGTAGCGCTAGTGGACGGGCACGTGAAAACGGTAAAGGGCTCGAGCACGATGTACAGCACAGAGACTTTCCCTGGCGACAATGCTTGCTCGAACTCCTGGGGCAACATGATATGGGAGATGCCCGGCTCGCCCATTGCCGGCTGCGTGAAAAACAAACCGAACGCGCAGCTGTACTTCGCGCCGCGTAGTGGACGATGAGTAGCCTCGGGGCAGGCGGATGCCTGCCCCGCTATTTCAGGAGACCGCTATGAACAAACCAAAAGTCATGCTCTGGGTTTTGGGACTCGTTATCGTGATAGCCATCGCCGTAGTCACGTGGAGTCTGTGGAAAACAGATGGAGGCAAGATCACAGCGGAGGAGGCACGCAAGGCGACAGCGATAGAGCAGCAGATAGGAGCAGTACAGAGCAACCCAAACGTTCCTCCTCAGGTGAAGCAGTGGCTCGAGTACAACCTCCAGCAACGACGACACCATCCTGCAGATAGCTATCCACGTGGACGCTGAGAGGTTCGGAACCCTAGTCGCTTCCAAGAAGACCTGGCACGAGCGGGCGTCAAGACCGTCCAGTTCGAGGTCGGAGCCCTTGTCGCTTCCAAGAAGACAGTGTTACAATAACAACAGAGGGAGAGGAGGTCGACAGTGGGAACATATAGGAAAACACCAACGATTCGTGACGTCGCCGAAGCGGCAGGGGTTTCTATCTCCACCGTCTCCAACGTGATATACCAGAAGCAGGGATACTACTCCCCTAGCACTGCACAGCGCGTGTGGGCGGCGGTGGAAAAATTGGGTTATCGTCCCAATCACATCGCCCGTAGTCTCGCACGCCGACGCACCTTTACCATCGGAGTGGTGGTAGAAGCACCTTTAGGTTTCGTATCGCACAATGCATACTTTGGCTTGATGCTAGATGGCATTCTGCATGAGGCGGGCAGCCGAGAGTATCAGGTCAAGATTATCAAAGTTCCCGCGGACAGCCCCGAAAAGGCGATCAATTACATTGAGGACGGATCGGTAGATGGAGTGGTGTTAAGTGCCTTGTTCGCCGACAACCCGTTGCTTAAACGTATGGAACGGAGCTTCGTATTCGCCGTGGTGGCAGGAAGTATTCCCCCGGCAATCCGGCTCCCATGTGTGGATGTCGACGACATTTCCGCAACGTACCAGGCGGTGCACTGGCTGATCGAACTGGGACACCGACGCATCGGTATTATCACGGGCGACATGAACCAGTGGAGCGCCAAACGACGTGAGCAGGGATACCTGATGGCGCTGCGTGAAGCAGGCCTAGAAGCGAACCCCGCTTGGCGAGTGGAGGGCAACTATCGTATGGAGTCGGGGCAAGTCGGTATCGTACAACTGCTGCGTGCTGACCCGCGTCCAACAGCTGTAGTCTGTGGCAACGACAAAATGGCGATAGGCGCTCTGCATACGTTGCGCGAAATGGGGGTGACTGTACCCCACGAAATCTCCATCATCGGTTTTGACGACTCGGAAGAAGCAGCGTTTGTTTCACCACCCCTGACCACCATCCGGCAGTCGCCTTTCGACATCGGACTGCATGCTGCCGAGATGCTGTTGCGACAGATCGAAGCCGGCAAGCGATTGCAGCGCAACCTGATACTGCCAGCAGAGATGATCATCCGCCAGACGGTCGCCCCACCCCTGCAGCGTTAGGGAATCTACCAAGAAAGCTTTCCGGTGATAGGAGAAAACAAACGTTCAGCTCCGCGCCTCTGCACCAGTCAGAAAGGAACCTCCTGACACTCCTGCAAGGGAAAGCGCAGTTCCACTTCCGCTTAGCGGCTTCGGTCCTCGGCGAATTGCTGTGACCGCTTCTCCGTGCAGGCGATTACCACATGCAGACATTTGTCCTCTTCGAGGATGCCGTTTCTATCGCCAGCCATCCGGTTTCCAGAAGAAGCCAGTAGCACCCAACCGGTCATGGCAGGTACCCTAAAAGATATCCATCCGTTGCGTTGCATGTCGATACGCTGAGGTTCATCGCTTTCATCGGAGCGCAAGGCGAGACGAAAGGCACGGGCAGTCGTCGGCACCTGGAGCCGAACGGTGGCCGGCTTCTCACCGTTGTTGAGCACCACCAGCACCCGCTCTTTTCCGTGCTGG
>JBMFOT010000099.1:0-8020 GCA_049969495.1 Armatimonadota bacterium | reverse complement strand
TTTTTGAAGGAAGGTTGAACCTCTCCCCCGTCCCCTCTCCTACAAGGAGAGGGGCAATGACACTAACGGCTGGGCGGGAGCCTCGCCTTCCACTGAGGTTATCTGCTGAGGAACAGCGGCACCACGATGTCCACAAACACATTGTTGAGTGCGTGCATGAGAAGACATGGGTAAAGCGAACGATACCTCAGAAACAACCACGCTGGAAACAGCGCCCATAAGAAGATATACACCATGAGCCCGGCACCGTAGTAGCCGTGGATAGCGGCGAACACGATATTGTGCACCAGCAAGCCGAAAACCGCTCCCCACCGCTGATACAACACGTGCAGAAGGTAGCCGCGGAACAGCGTTTCCTCTAAAGCGGGCACGCACAGCACACCCAGTACAAACACCATCACCAAATCCTGTGGCGAGTGTGGATTCATGAAGTGTCGCCTGCTGGGGTCCCAGTAGTACGGAATGCCCACCATATCGGTAAACGATTTGACTGGCAGCCACAATATAATGGCAAGCAGGGTACACGTCACAGCGGCGACAGTGCTGGATAGGCTCATCTGGCCTGTCCAGCCAAGATGTTTCCACGTGAACCCTTCGTGCCCCAACAGCCACGCTATCAGCGCAACGCCTGCTGCTGACCACAACACGTATACCAGCAGGGAGGCAATCGTTGGGTCGAGATGCAACATGGGTGCCAGCTGCTGCGGTCGAAGTATCACCAACCTGGTGACGTAAGCACCTGCGAACCCGAACAGAGTAAGAGGAAGGTAACGCGCTGGTAGGTTCTCCATCACGTCGCCCTCCGCTGCGAATCTTCTTGAACCCTATTTTACCGCACTTTCGGGCAGACGTAAAAGTGCGTGTTGCCCTGCAATTTACTGCAAATGTAGCGATTCTCCTTGACCTGTGTCAAAAATGTGTTATCTTATATAGGGGCGGTGTGATACTGTGCTCCGCTCTGTTTCGCCAACAGGCGAAGGCAAAACTCTATGTGACGGGTGGAAGGATATGGCGAATAAGCGTGTGTACCTCTTCGAGGAAGGAAACGCCCAGATGCGCGATCTTCTGGGCGGCAAGGGCGCAAACCTTGCGGAGATGACCAATATTGGTCTGCCTGTTCCTCCGGGATTCACGATTACCACCGAAGTGTGTATGCAATACCTCCGCAGCGGCGGCAAGTTTCCAGAGGGCTTGATGGACGAAGTGCGCGCTGCGATGGCGGAAGTAGAAAGGCGCATGGGGCGCAGATTCGGCGACCCGGCGAACCCCCTGCTGGTATCCGTCCGTTCCGGTGCGAAGTTCTCGATGCCCGGCATGATGGATACCATCCTCAATCTGGGGCTTAACGCCGAGACGGTGGAGGGCTTGATTAAGCAATCGAACAACCCTCGCTTTGCTTACGACGCCTACCGCCGGTTTATCATGATGTTCTCGGATATCGTGCTGGGTGTGGAGCGTCACCAGTTCGAGCAGATTCTGGACGAGTATAAAGAGAAGCTGGGGGTGACGCTGGATACCGAGGTGCCCGCCGATGCTCTGCGACAGATGTGCCAGGACTACCTCGCGCTGGTGAAGAAGGAGACCGGCAGGGACTTCCCGATGGACCCCTTCGAGCAGCTGCAGCTGGCTATCGAGGCGGTCTTCAAGTCGTGGAACAACCCCCGCGCGCAGGTATATCGCGAACGTGAAGGCATCCCTTGGGACTTGGGTACCGCCGTCAACGTGCAGACAATGGTGTTCGGCAACATGGGCGACGACTCGGGCACCGGCGTGGCGTTCACCCGTGACCCTGCAACTGGCGAAAAGAAGCTATATGGCGAGTATCTGGTGAACGCGCAGGGCGAGGACGTGGTGGCAGGTATCCGTACCCCGATGCATCTCGACGAGCTGATGTCCATCAACCCCGAAATCTACCGGCAGTTTGACGAGATTGCCAAGCTGCTGGAGAATCACTACCGCGACATGATGGACATCGAGTTCACCGTGGAGAAGAACCGTCTGTTCATCCTGCAGTGTCGTGTGGGCAAGCGTACCTCGCTGGCAGCGGTTAAAATCGCGGTGGACATGGCGAAGGAGGGGCTCATCAGCAAGGATGAAGCCATCCTGCGCGTGAAGCCAGGCGATATCGACCAGCTGCTACACCCGCAGATTGACCCCAAGGCGAAGGTGAGCGTTATCGCGAAGGGGTTAGCGGCGTCGCCGGGTGCGGCGGTTGGGAAAGTGGTTTTCGATGCCGATACCGCCGCCGAGCGCGGACAGAGCGAGCCGGTCATCCTGGTGCGCCCCGAAACCACGCCTGACGATATTCACGGGATGCTGGCATCGAAGGGTGTATTGACCGCACGCGGTGGGATGACCAGCCACGCGGCGGTGGTGGCACGCGGTTTCGGCATCCCCTGCGTGGCGGGTTGCGAGGCGATCTCTATCGACCTCAACAAGCGCGAGTTCACCACCAACGGCGTCACCGTGAAGGAGGGTGACTGGATTTCCATCAACGGCTCGACCGGCGAGGTCATCCTCGGGCAGGCACCGCTGGTGGAAGCCATGTTCACCGAAGAATTGCACGAGCTGCTGGAGTGGGCGGACGAACGGCGCAAGCTGGGTGTGCGCACCAACGCCGACAATCCGCGCGATGCGAAGCAGGCGGTGGAGTTTGGCGCGGAGGGTATCGGTCTGTGTCGCACCGAGCATATGTTCTTCGAGCAAGACCGCCTGCCTGTTGTGCAGGATATGATTCTGGCACGCACCGAGGAACAGCGACGCGCTGCGCTGGATAAGCTCCTGCCTGTGCAGCAGAAGGACTTCGAGGGCATCTTCGAGGTGATGGGGGGGCGCCCCGTCACCATCCGTCTGATCGACCCGCCGCTGCACGAGTTCCTGCCCAGCTATGAGCAGACGCTGCGCGAGGTGACCGAGCTGCGCGTGGCGGTGAAGGCTCTGGGTGGCAAGGCGCTGGAAGGTCTGCTTGCCGAGAAGGAGCACCTGCTGGAGGCGATTGAGAGCATGCGCGAGTTCAACCCGATGCTGGGCTTGCGCGGATGCCGTCTCTCTATCCTCTTCCCCGAAATTGTGGAGATGCAGGTGCGCGCCATCCTGCAGGCGGCAGTGGCGGTGAAGAAGCGGGGCATCGACGTGCATCCCGAGATTATGATCCCGCTGGTGGGCGATGTGAACGAGCTCGTCTTCGTGCGCGAGAAGCTCGAAGCGGTTGCCAAGGCGGTCATTGAGGAAACGGGTGCGGATATCGACTACAAGTTCGGCACGATGATCGAGATTCCGCGCGCTGCTCTCACCGCCGATGAAGTGGCGCAGCACGCCGAGTTCTTCTCCTTCGGTACGAACGACCTCACGCAGACCACCTTCGGCATCAGCCGAGATGACGCGGAGGGCAAGTTCCTGCAGAGGTATGTGGAGCTGGACATCTTGCCCGCCAACCCGTTCGAGAAGCTGGATCGCAAGGGGGTCGGCAAACTAATGCGGATGTGCGTGGAGGATGCCCGCAAGGTGAACCCCACCATCAAGCTGGGTATCTGTGGCGAACACGGTGGTGAGCCTTCATCCATCGAGTTCTGCCACGAGATTGGGTTGGACTACGTGTCGTGCTCGCCGTTCCGCGTGCCGATTGCCCGCCTCGCTGCTGCGCAGGTAGCGATTAAGGACAAAGTGGCGGTGACGGTGGATAAGTAGCAGAAGTACCCTCACCCCAAGCCCCTCTGCTCGCAGCAGAGAGGGGGATGCCCCCTTCCCTGAGCGGGAAGGGGGCTAAGGGTGGGGTGTACGTCTCTGCGTTTGCGCTGGGTGCTAGCGCTGATCTATTCATCTCCCACCATACCAAAGTTGGCTACCAGCCAGCTAAAGTCCCACAGGCTGATCTCGCCGTCACCGTCTAGGTCGGCATCGATGTCATAGCGTTCTTCGCCTGCGAAGCTGCCAAACGCCGCCACCATCCTGCCGAAGTCGAACAAGGTGACCTCGTTATCGCCGTCGATGTCGCCGAGCAACAGAGACACGGGTTGTGGTGATGAAATCTCCGAGACCAGCACGGTGCGCTTCAGGAAGGGGGTGCCCGCGATGGTGAGACGGAGGCTGGCACGGTCTCTATCGGCAGGAATGGGCAGGATAAACGAGCCTATCGCCGTGTCAAGCACATCGGTCACGGGCAGTGTACCTTCGTCCAGCACCTCAGCCGTCGCTGCATCGCGCAGGGTGTAGCGCAGGTGCTCGGGAAAGACACCGCTCCAACCATCCAGTAATACATGGCCCGGTACACCGGTCTTGCCGGAAAATCCTCGAGTCACGTAAGATTCGGAGAAAAGGATATAGCGACCGCCACGCGAGAATATCGGATTGAAGGGGACGGCATTACCGCGCCAGAGGGCAACGGTATGTGTGCCCATACTATCCCAGTGATAACAAGCCGCCTCATGCTGCGCCCGGTATCGCCTTTGAGTGTAAATCACTTGCGCATCTGGTGACACGATGACGGTCGCTATATCCTCTGGGTAATCAGTAGGCAACCACAGGCTAGTTTGGCGTAGCAGATTACCCGTTAACAGGTCATATAGAGATACAACGTACTCTGAATCGTACTGCCGTACTGTTGCGAGCGAACGCCCGTCCTGTACGACGGCGAACCATTGGGCGGGCGGCAGCGTGTACAGGATGGCACCATCGGCAACGCGACTCACGGTGATCTCGCCATATTGTGTCACTAAAATGGAACCATCGGGCGTGATGTCAAAGTCGTAACTGCTTTGCACCAGCGTGGAAATGGTGCCATCTGCTACATGGACGCGGTGAACCCAGCCAGAATAGTCCCACACAAAGAGCGCGGAACCGTCTTCGCTCAAACGGAGCAGTCTGGGTTCATCGAGACTGCTGAGCGGGAACAGCGGTATGGTCAACAGGTGAACAGCCGGACCGCTTGCCGGCAGGTGAAACACCCCGATGCCGTTCTGATAGGGGTAGACGGCGTAGGTGCTTCCATCTCCAGAGATCGCGGCTGCGAAGGGAGGTGCTCCCGGCACGTCTACCTGGCGGACGAGGGAGCCGTCCGCGCTAGCGTAGAAACGCACGCTCTGTTCATCGGCGATAGCGATCTGCTCCTCGCTGGAGAGGAAACCGAGCGTCTTTTCGTTTCTCGGTGCCTGCCACCTATCCCGCACAGTGCCCGAAAAGGTATCCACCGAAACGATTTGAGAAGGGAAGACCACATACAGCGTCGTGCTGTCGCTAGAGAACGCAACCTGCCATACTTCATCCGGGTAGCGGTAGTCCCTACCCGCTATCTGCACGCCGTCCGTCAATCGCCACAAGCGCCATGCGCCACGTTCGTAATATGGTCCATACCCGCCTGCCAGGTAGTTGCCGTCGGGACTGAAGCGTAGCGAGCTGAACCCGAACGAGCCAACGTCCGTGAGCGTGTACAGCAGCTGCGCGTCAGCCACACGAAAAACCTTCACCTGGGTGGGCATGGCGAAAGCGATTCGGTCTCCAGATGGAGATGCTGCCAGCACCCCGGAGGCGTTCACGCGAAACCGCCGCACCACCTGTCCATCTGGTAATGCGCGCGCAGTTACCTCCATGCTGTTGGTATCAACTGGTCTCGCCTCAAATAGATATCGCCCATTCTCAGAGAGAGCCACTTCGCTGCCGTCGGGTAGAGCCAGGCTTAACCGTCGCTGTGGAGGGGTCAGCTCCCATAGCTCAGCGACCCGGTTGACCCAGAGGGCGTCTCGGTAGACAAGTAACCATCGTCCGTCTCTCGATGCCTGCAACCACCCGCTCGTTGGGAGGCGGTACACGGGGCGAAAAGAGGGCACATCATGTAGTATGACCTCTTCACGGGTAGACAGCGCGATCAGCCGGTTACCTGCAAAAACAGGCCACCCCCCAGGCATGATACGTACGAGACGGCGTTCGGGTAACTGGTATATGCTGGTGCCAGGTCTACCCAGCATATCCACAGCCACCCACCGGTTATCCGGTGAAATGTCCATGTGCAATGTGTCGTGAGGAGCCTTTTGCAGCCAGACCACATCCTGTTGGGCAAGAGCGGGCAATGCCAGATATGCCATCGCGACCAAGCCCCACCAGAGGCGCATGAAGAGAGATGGCATTTGTGTCTCCTCCTTTCTATCAGACTATTGCTATTGTAAGGTGTGTTTCCAGAAAAGTCAAAACCTCGCAAGAATACCTGTTGCACTTTTTGGCACAAGCATTTATACTGAGAGTGTATTCTGTGCGATGCCACGAAAGGAGGGCAGCACAATGAAGGTTCACGGTTGGATTCTTGCGGCGGTCGCGACTGTCGTGCTGGGAGCCGGGGCGGTGCATGCCCAGCTGGTGTGGTATGACTCGAACGGGTTCGAAGCGCCCACGTTTAGCCTGGGCGTTTTGGACGGACAGGACGGCTGGGTGGGCACACCGAGCGGCACCTCCGGGGACTGGTCGCGTGTGGTCAAAGCTCCCGAGCCGGTGCTTGGTCAACAGGCAGTGCGGTTGGAGGTGGGCGACAGTCAAGGTGACCAGTCGTTGATGTTCCGCGCCATCCCTGACCCACTGGCGGCAGGGTGGAAAGTGGTCATCGTCACCTTCGACATCTACCGCGCCGGACCCCAACAGGTGCAGAATCTCTGGTGGTACTGGATTGACAACGGTGACCCCACGTACGGCATCCAGTGGGACCTGTCTCAGCAGACCCATCCCTTTGGGTGGGCTCCCGGTGCATCTTCCACCCCCACCGTGTTTGACCAGTACGCCACCCTCAAGATGGTCTGGGACTTCAACCAGATGAAGGCGTACTCCTGGTACAACGGTGTGCTGGTGGACAACGGCATTCCTATCACCGGCATCACCACGCTGACCGGCTGGGGTATCCTGCTGGCTCACGATGCCGCGTCGGGAACGGGAGCAGATGTGGTATGGATTGATAACTTCGCCATCCATGTTGTACCCGAACCGGCGAGCATCGCCGTGCTGGCAGGTGGAGTGCTCGCGCTGATGGGTTTCAAGCGGCGCCGCGGTTAATGCTGGTATGATTTTGGGGGGAGCAGGTACAAACTTGCTCCCCATTTTAGCTTGCAAAATTTGCGCGTTTGAGGTACCATACACCTGATAGTACATGGTTTGTAGGTATACCGTCAAAACATTCGGAGGCGGTGCGATGATGAGGGGATTAACTGGGGCACTGTGGGCGGTTATTCTGCTGGCGACGCTGGTTCTTGCGCTGCCCGCACGGGCTATCGTCATTGAGGACCTTGTGGCGCATCATCCGCTGGTTGCGTTCGTGAGCAGCTGGGGAGCGCCAACGAATGAGTCGCGTACGGATTCAAGCGTGGCACTGAATACGGATAGCGGTCTCCTGTCGCCGGAGCTGCGTGACCCGCCAGCCGCTACAGAGACAGCCGTCTCTGTAGATAATATGACTGTGGATGTTGTGCCGATTCGGTTTCCCAAACTGCCGGCTTCTGTGATATTTGCGCTTTATCTGGTGGGTGCGCTGGTTTTCTACACCTTGCTGATACTGGTTGCCCAACCGAGCCCGACAGAGTACTATTGATTGACCTTCGTTTTGCACCTCCGACAGCCACCCCGACGGATATGTCCGTCGGGGTGGTTGTTTTTTATAACCGTTTCCATGTACTGCCTGGCTCAGGGTGCTTGTATTGGGTGGTCGCGCTCCGTAGGGATGCGATGGAGCGCATCCCTGCAGGCGAGGTTGTTCTCTCCCTTGCCAACAAGCCCCCTTTCGTGATATAAATACAAAGGGCACATTCGATCCGCCCCGCGCAAGTTGGAAGTCTATTCTGGGGGAACATCATGACCAAGTACATCTTCGTTACCGGCGGCGTGGTGTCGTCTATCGGTAAAGGCATCACCGTCGCCAGCCTCGGTCGGTTGCTTCGCAGTCGCGGCTTCAAAGTGGCTCCTCTCAAGTTTGACCCCTATATCAACGTCGATGCAGGCACGATGAACCCCTACCAGCACGGAGAGGTGTTCGTGACCGATGACGGCGCGG
>JBMFOT010000098.1:0-8029 GCA_049969495.1 Armatimonadota bacterium | reverse complement strand
GGTGGCGGTTCCCAGTTGCTTCAGGTTGGACAGGCAAACCGTTTGCCGTGCTTTGGCTCGTGCCTGTGCAAACACCGGGAACAGAATCGCCGCCAGTATCGCGATAATCGCGATAACGACAAGCAGCTCGATCAGCGTAAAAGCGAGACTTCGGTTGTTGTAGCGCATTGGATGGACCCTCCTCTGGATTTGGGATTATGTGACACCGCCTGGAGTGTCGGTGGAGCCGCGTACCATCAGCTGGGTGGGCAGCACCACGCTCTGGCGGGGTAGTTCCGTGTTCCTCAACCACTGCAAAAGCATCAGTGTAGCAAGGCGTCCCATCTCGTCTAGCGGTTGGCGCACGGTAGTGAGCGGCGGGGTGAGCAGTGCGGCGGATACAGGGTCGTCAAAGCCCACCACCGAAAGGTCAGCCGGTATCTGTAAACCCTCTTCGCGAGCGATACGCATCACGTCCAGTGCCAGGTAATAGCCTCCGCAGAAGAAAGCGGTAGGACGAGAGGGGGAACGCAGCATCCGACAAAGCCTGTCGCGCCCCGCATTCGAGAGGGAGACCGCCTCCTCTTCCATGAGTATCAATGTGTCGTCCACGGGGATACCTTGCTTTTGCAGGGTGTCGCGGAAGGTTCGCAGGCGGTCCTGGGTGTTGCAGGTGCTGGGCAAGGCGAACACGCCCCCGATGCGCCGATGCCCCAGGCTGAGCAAATGCTCCAGTGCGGCTCGTGTGCCGCCGATGTTGTCGCTGTCGACAAAGGGTACCTCTAGCCCCTTCCACGACGCGCCCAGCACCACCATCTTGAGACCGGAGCGGAAAAGCCTGTTTGCCTTCTCCACATTCTGCTCCAGCACGTCTAGCACCAGCAGACCGTCCAGCAGGGCATCGCTCAGTTTCTCCTCGATTTCGTCGGCGGGAACTTCGATAATAGACAGGCTCACCGGCGCGTTGGCGATGGCACGTTGCATCCCCCGGAAGAGCGAGCCCAGATAGAAGTCTTCCAGCGCGCGCTCGGCGGGAATGTGTACCACCACCCCGATTTGCAGCAATTCGGGTGGGGGAGGACAGAAACCCTCTGGCACAAAAGTGCCCTTACCGTGTTCGCGATACAGCCATCCTTCCTTCACCAGTTCCATCAGCGCTTTGTTCATCGTCATCTGGCTGATACGCAGCTCCGCCGCCAGGTCGCGCTCGCCGGGGATACGTTCGCCCGGACGATACTTACCGGAGCGAATACGCTGTTGGATAATCAGCTTCGCCTGAACGTAGCGCGGAAGCGGGTTGTTTTTGTCGACGACCTGAACACTCATGGCTTGATTACCAGTGTTATAGTTTACTGTAACACCAATATTATATATCACTGTGCCAAAAGTGTCAAGGGGCTTGATGAGCCGGCGGAAATGCGCCCGGCTCGGCGGGAGCCTCGCCCTCCAGGCGAGAGGGGAGTTATTGCGATGCCGTGCCCACGTTGCCGCTTATCTGTATCGCGCCTGAAGAGCGGTTGGTGATGCGCACCTCGCCGGTCATCACGTTATCCGTCACAACCGCGCGACGCACCCCTTCGCCGATTTCTACCTGCGGGCGGTCGTCACGAAACTCACAACCGCGCACCAGCACCGTGCCGCCTCGAGCCTGTATCGCCGAGCGTCCCTCTTTGTCTTTATCCCACTGCATGAAAGTACAATCCGAGAAGCCTACCGTTCCACTGCCCTCGATGACCGCGATCTGCTTGTTCGGTCCCCAGTAGGCGCAGTTGACGAAGCGCACCGTGCCGGAGTGAGTGGGCGCAACGCGCACCATTGTCGGGTCGCTTCCCCGAAAGGAGACGAACTCGCCGTTGGTGATAAGGATGCCCATCGGGGCGGTCTGCTCTACCAGCACCGCCACCAGGCAGTCGTCTGCGCCGATACCCAGCAAGTTGCCGTTGCACACGCCCGCCTTCGTCTGCGTGAAACGGTAACCCACCTTGTAACCGTAGCAGAAGGTATTGAGCACGTATTGCCAATCGCTGCGCCCGAAGATGAACGCCTCGCCGTTCTGCATCTGCCACTCGAAGAGTTTGGGCTTCATGCTGAACCAGGGGTTGAAGTGCACGTTCTCGATGCGCCCGATGTCGTATATCTGGTCTACCAGCACACCACGTCGCAGAGGCTGTCCGTGCACGTTTCGTATCAGATGACGTTCGTTCTGCGTGGCGTCGATGCCGTTGTAGGGGTTCAGCATCTCCACATCCAGCACAGCCGGGTTCTTACCGCGCATGGCAATCGCCCAGGGGTAGGGAACGGGCACATCGTCGGTCTTCTGGTCAGGGTAGTAGAGCACCACGCCTTTCAGCGTGCTGTTGGTGTTGAGAGTGATGAAGGGCGGTGCCTCTTCGCTACCCGCGCCTTCGGTGACAAGGAAGGTTGTGCCGTCATCGGTGGGCTTGGGCAAGCCTGCATCGCGGATACCGTTATGTGCGGGTACCGATTCCCACATGCCTTTCAGAGTAACCCCGCTCGGCACCACCAGATGACCTTTGAACAGGTAGTTCCCTTTCGGGGCGACCACCACGCCTCCGCCCGCTTTGCCTGCCTCATCCAGTGCACGTTGAAAGGCGGCGGTATCGTCGGTTTTACCGTCGCCCTTTGCGCCGAAGTCGCGCACGTTCCACACGTTGGTCTGTGCCATCGCCGGTACCACTCCTCCAGTCAGGATAATAAGGCTCCATATCGCCGGAAACCACCGCATCGTTGCCCTCCGTGCGCAGTTCTTGAGCACGGAAGTTCGACAGGGAGGCAGTAGCGTCCTCTTTGGGGAAAGAGGCAAGGGAAGTGGAACCTGACCCCCTTGTATCATTGAAAGCGGAAAGGGGGCGTTCGGTGCACGGCTCCCCTCTCCTCGCAGGAGAGGGGGTCAGAGGCGAGGTGATGACGAAATAGCAGAATACCTGGAGGAACAAAGCCATGTGGTTGCTTTTCATCGCGTTAGTGCTATGTATCTGGGCAGTGGCAACCTATAACCGCCTGTTGACCTATCGCCACCGCGTGGAGAACGCTCATGCGCAGGTGGATGTGCAGTTGAAGCGACGCTACGACCTGATACCCCGCTTGATCGAAACGGTGCGCGGCTACGCCCAGCATGAGGAGCGCATCTTCCAGCGCATCGCAGAACTGCGCACACAGGCGCTGCAGTCGCTATCGCCTCAACAACAGGAGGCACTGGAGGGGGAGGTGCGCCACAGCCTGAACAGCCTCATCGCGCTGGCGGAGGCGTATCCCGAGCTGAAGGCAAACGAGAACTTCCTGAGCCTGCAGGAGGAGCTGAGCGACACGGAGGACAAAATCCGCTACGCGCGCCAGTTCTACAACGACACGGTGATGCGCTACAACCTGTCTATCCAGCGTTTTCCGAACCTGCTGATTGCGCCGCTATTGGGTTTTCGTCCGCAACCGCTGTTCACGCTGGACCAGGCGGCGCAGGAGAGGGAAGTACCGAGGTAGCTCCCCAGCCCCTCTCCCGAATCGCCAGGAGGGGGGAGTGTCTTCTTTTTCCTGGCGCCGGGAGAAATGGGAAGGGGAGAGAGGGGGCGAGCTAGCGGCGGAACCGCCTGAGAGTTGTACGAGGTTTTGCTGTTTATCTGGTGAGAACAGGTAATTCTAAGAGGGTACACGACCTGTTTGAGCGTCAGCCAGCGCACGCTTTAGGTTGCGCAAACTCACCTCCGCGATGTACTCCGCGCCGTCGGAGTAGTCGAACACCTCTACCGACACGTAATCGCTGTAGCCCACCTCCTGCAACGCTCGCAGGATGGGTACGAAGTCTACCTCGCCCATGCCCGGTCCCTTCAGGTTGGGGTCGTTGGCGTGGAAGTGAGCGAACCAGCCTGTGCTCTCGCGGATAATTTGCGGGATAGGTTTGCCTTCGCTGCTCATCGCCTTCACGTCCAGAATAATACGCGCGGCGGGGCTGTCCAGTGCTTGCACGAAGCGGATGGCGTCCTCCGCGCGGTTGAGGAAGTTGGTCTCGGCGGGGGAGAGCGGTTCGATGCACCAGGTGACGCCGTGCTCTTCGGCGGCTTTGACGGCGGGGCGCAACGTCTCTAGAGCACGCTCCCATGCCTGCTCGTAGGTGGAGCCGGGCAATACACTACGTTGTCTGGGCGAACCCAGCACCAGCACCTTGCCGCCGATGTCGGCGCAGAAGTGAGCCAGCGCGACAAGGTATTCGGCGGTACGACGGCGTACCTCCGCGTCGTCGATGGTCAGGTGGAGACCTTCTGGCTTCACCAGCAGCCAGTGCAGGCCCGCAATCTGGATGCCTGTGTCCGATGCCATGCGACGAATGTCTGCACGCTCTTCGGCAGTTATCTTCTCCACGCTGTCCGCCAGGGTGAACGGCGCGATTTCGATGGCGTGGTAGCCCAGCCCTTTGCAGTATTCCATCACCCTGCGCAGCTCCCAACCTTGAAAGAGTTCGTTGCAAATAGAGAAAAGCATCAGCGTTCTCCTTGGTCTGAAGATTTTTCTTGCTGCACAATCTGTTCTATCCGCACTTTGAGCGATGCAACATCGCGTGTTGCAGTACCCCAAACGGCATCCATGTCCACTCCGAAGTAACCGTATATCAGTTTATTGCGCATCCCTGCGATTCTCTGCCAGGGAACGTCGCTGTATCTCTGTTTGATATCTAAAGACAAATTCCTGGTTGCCTCGCCTATCACCTCAATGCGCCTGATGACGGCGTCCTGCACCATGCGATTACTCATAAAGTGGTCGTAGTCTATCCCTTGTAGATATTCCTCTATGGCTAGGGCAGCCTCCAAGATGTGTTGTAGATAAACCATATCATCGCGTATCATCGAAAACCACCACCGCTTCCTGCTCTATTCTGTCGAGCAAATAGGGACTAATCCACTTGCGTGTCAAAAGGTCTACTTTAACCCCGATAGCTTCCTCCAGCTCCTGCTCGATACCAACGATCTCCAGCAGGCTCTTTTTCTCCTTGAAATCCACGAGGACGTCGATGTCGCTGTCTGGACGAGCTTCCCCTCTGGCGTAGGAACCGAACAGCTCCACCTTTCGTGCCCCGTGCTTACGCAGGAGCCGCACAATCTGTCGCACGCGGCTATCCACTGGGTGTGCCTCCTCTCTATGGCTATTGTAACGCCTGAAGGGATGCTCTAGCAAGAGGGGAGGCATTTGTTTCTCTTACCTATGAAGGAAATCTGCCTATCGAGTGCGTAAATCTGTTCGGTCATAAACTACTCTCTGTGGAGGAGCCAGAGAATGCGAGCGAAAAACCCACAAATCACGTATACGCTGGATGAACTGTTGACGCGCGGGAAACCCCGTCTCTATCGGGGAAGGCAATTGGATCAAATTGCGTTTCCGCTGGGAGGTATCGGCACTGGCTCCATTTCGCTGGGCGGATGGGGGCAGCTGCGCGACTTCGAAATCTTCAACCGTCCGCACAAGGGCTTGTTGTTCGAGTATACCTTCTTTACCCTTCATGCGAGGACCGCCAACGGTTACTCCGTGACGCGCGTGGTGCAGGGACCGGTTGGCGGAGACAACTTCACAGACGACGGGTCTGGAGTGCCGAAACGGTTCAACGGAAGCGGGCTGCCGCACTTTCGTTCGGTCGTGTTTGAGGGCGCGTTCCCCTTCGCGCGTCTCTATCTGGAAGACCCCAAGATGCCCTTGCGGGTCACGCTGGAAGCATACAACCCCTTCATCCCGCTGAATCCTGACGACTCGGGGTTGCCCATAGCCATTTTTCACTGTACCCTGCACAACCCGACCGACACGTCCGTAGAGGCGGTGCTCTATGCCAATCTGGAAAACAAACTGGGTTATCCTGAAGTGGGTGAGGGCGTTATCGAGGCGGCCGACAGTGGTTGCGTACGCGGTTTGAAGATGTGTACGCGCAAACATCCTCCCGAATCGCCGCGTTACGGCACGCTCGCTCTGGTGACCCCGCACGATAGGGTGCAGGTGCAGACCCACTGGCTGCGTGCGGGGTGGTTCGACGCGCTAGAGGACTTCTGGCGGCAAGCTAGCGAGGGACGGCTGGAAGAGAACTCCGAACCCGCTTATCGAGAAAAAGGCACCGATGTAGGGTCCATCGCCTTGCGGGCAACGGTAGCTCCGGGCGAGGAGGCGCGTCTGCCCGTGTGGATAGTGTGGCACATCCCCAACTTCGAGATGTACTGGTCACCCGCCGAGCCCAAACCCGTCTGGAAGAACTACTACGCGACCCGTTATGCCGACGCCATCGCCGTCGCGGAGTATGTGGCGCAGCACATCGAGCGTCTGGAAGGTGATACCCGCGCCTTCGCGCAGGCGTTGTGGTCGTCTACCCTGCCCGAAGCAGTGCTAGACGCGGTCAGCTCGCAAATCTCCATCCTGAAAACCACCACCTGCCTACGTCTGCCCGACGGCACCTTCTACGGGTTCGAAGGGTGTACCCCCCAGCACGGCTCCGGTGAGGGAACCTGCACACATGTCTGGAACTACGCGCAGGCGTTGCCCTATCTCTTTCCTTCGCTGGAGCGTAGTATCCGCGAAAAGGACTATGCCATCAATCTGCACGAGGACGGGCACATGACCTTCCGGATGCCCCTTCCGCTGGGAACTATCCCCGAACCCACTTTCCACGCGGCGGCGGACGGACAGATGGGCGGAATCCTCAAGGTGTATCGCGACTGGCAAATCTACGGCAACGACGAGTGGCTGAAGGCGCTGTGGCCCAGCGTGAAGCGTGCGCTGGAATACGCCTGGCGTGAATGGGATAAGGATAAGGACGGCGTGATGGAAGGTGTGCAGCACAACACCTACGACATCGAGTTTCACGGACCCAACACCATGATGGGCACTTTCTATCTGGGCGCGTTGCGGGCAGCGGAGGAGATGGCGCGCTATCTAGGCGAGCAGGAGAAGGCAGAGGAGTACCGCAGGGTATACGAGAGTGGTCGCGCGTGGATGGACGAGCATCTGTTCAACGGCGAGTATTATGTCCACGAAGTGCGCCCCGCCTCACCCGAGATGTCTACCGACCCGCAAAGTCCGAACTTTCCCAAGTACCAGCTGGGCAAAGGATGCCTGTCTGACCAGCTCATCGGGCAATGGTATGCGAGGATGCTGAAGCTGGGCGACCTGTTGGACGCCGAGCAGGTGCGCCGGGCGCTGCAGTCGGTCTTCCGATACAACTGGAAGAGTGAGCTCTGGGAGCACGCCAACCCGCAGCGCATCTACGCCCTGAACGACGAGGCAGGGCTGCTACTGGCGACCTGGCCTCACGGCGGCAGGCCGCTTTTCCCGTTCCCGTACTCGGACGAGGTGTGGACGGGCATCGAGTATCAGGTGGCGAGCCATCTCATCTATGAGGGGTTTGTCGAGGAAGGGCTGGCTATCGTGAAGGGTGTCCGCGACCGCTACCAGGGCGAGCGACGCAACCCGTGGAACGAGTTCGAGTGCGGTAACCACTACGCCCGCGCGATGGCGTCGTATGCGCTGTTGCTGGCTCTGTCCGACTTCTTCTACTCCGCGCCTCGAGGGCTGTTGCGTTTCGCGCCGCGTGTGTACCCCGAAGACTTTGCCTGTTTCTTTTCCGTCGATTCGGGATGGGGCATGGTGAAACAGAACTTCGGTGCCGGTTACCGGCGAGCGGAGGTGCAGATACATCGAGGCACCCTGACGTTGCGCGAAGTACAGGTGGGCTTCGCGGTACCCCAACCGCAGGTGCACGTGGCGGGCAGAGCAATTTCGGCAACCTCCACTCCGCTTGCCGAAGGAGGTGTGCAGGTCACCTTTGCGGAGCCGGTAACGGTGCGGCAGGGGGAGACGCTGGTGATAGAGGGATAGGGAGGCGATGCTCGGGAAACCCTGGACATCACGGTAACGCCTCTCAACCGACATGCCAGCACATCTCGGCAAGGAGGAAAAACGTCATGAACCGTTGATAAGGGAGGAGCGCACCGGTTTTCGCACCGCGTATACCTTTGCCGGTGACTGGGGCTACCGCGACGACGGGGACATGGGCTTGCTGTATATC
>JBMFOT010000097.1:0-8614 GCA_049969495.1 Armatimonadota bacterium | reverse complement strand
TCCAGATAGGCGCGAACTCCGGTCAGACCGCTCGCGTAGCGCTGTCGGATGTGCGTTCCAGCCAGCTGGGCACGACCGCTGTGGCAGGCAAGTCGCTTCAAAATATAGATGTCACCACACTGCAGGGTGCTCAGGACGCGATCAAAATCATCGACGAGGCGATCTCGCAGATTAGCCAGGTGCGCGGTAACATCGGCGCGTTCCAGAAGAACGTTCTGGAGAGCACGATGCGTTCGTTGAACGTGGCTCGCGAGAACCTGGCGGCGTCGGAGAGCGCAATCCGCGACACCAACGTTGCCGAGGAAGTGATGAACTACACGAAGTTGCAGATTCTGCAGCAGGCGGGCATGGCGGTGCTGGCACAGGCGAACGCCGCGCCGCAGATGGTGCTATCGCTTCTTCGCTAAAACGAAAGGCGAGCCAGCGAGCAAGGGCGGGGCAATCCCGCCCTTATTTTTTGCTAAATCCCCGTCCAGTCGAACACCACCCCCATCGCCGCGGAGCGGTCATGGCGCAGCAGATGATATGCCTGTGGTGCCTCGTATGGCGTGAAACGGTGTGTAATGAGGTCGTTGACGCGCATGTCACCGCGAGCAACATAGGTAAAGAAAAGCTTATACATCTCCGCTTGCGTCCACGGGGCGTGGTCGGTGCTGACCGCCGGCGGGTTGCTGGCGTGTGCGCCGATAATGCGCAACCCCTTCGTGATGACATCGCCGGTGAGGAACTGTTGCGACGGTTCGCCGGTGTCGCCCAGCAAAATCAGCTTGCCGAACTTCCTCAGCAGGGTCAGGGCAGGGGCGAACACAGAAGCAATGCCGGTGATGTCGTATACCACTTCGGCGCCCTTGCCCTCCGTGAGATCCAGAATCTGCTCGCGCGCCTCCTGCACTCGCTTCGCGATAACCGTGGTGGCGCCATGCTCCTTCGCCATTTTCAGGCGCGGTTCGGCAGGGTCCACCACGATAATCTGCTTGGCTCCCACCAGACGCAGATACTGCACCGTCAACTGCCCCAGCAACCCCGCGCCGATGACTACTACGTTGTCGCCCAGCTGGTGCTCGGCAGCGCGAACGGCGTTTTGCGAAATCATCGCCAGGGCAAACCACGAAGCATCCTCGTCACTTACCTCGTCGGGTACTTTCACAGGCAGCCCCGCATCTACCACATGCCACTGGCGGTGCGAACGCTGGAAGACGACCCTATCGCCGGGCTGCAGATTCTGCACTCCTTCGCCCACCTGCTCCACCACACCCATCATGCTGTAGCCGGGAGGGAAAGGATACTTCACCCACCGATCCCAGTGCGTGCCCTCCTCAAACAACCTGCCCAGACAGATGCACTCCGTACCCGTGCTGATGAGACTTTTTCGTGCTCGCACCAGCACCTGTCCCGCCCCTACCGGCGGTACGCTTTCCGTAATGAGCTCTACCTGGTCCTTACCGGTGAAGTAGATGCACAGCGAATCCATCCTCTAACCTCCTTGTTGCCGCGTTAAAGGGCTCTGTTCCCGAAATGCCCTTGCTCCCTGTGAGATATGACAACGGTAAACGCCGGGTTGTATTCCCGTCCGACGCATGTACTGCTCGGATACTTGCCGGGCGAACTCTTCCATCTGGTGCTCGTAGACAAGGTTAATGGTTGCACCACCCCAGCCGGCGCCGGTCAGACGTGCCCCTATCGCGCCATGCTCTCTCGCCAGACCGACCAGCAGGTCCAGCTCGGGGGTGGAGTTTTCGTAGTCCACGCGGCTGCTCTCGTGAGAGGCGAACATCAATTCACCCAGCCGGGCGACATCGCCTCGCTGCAGCGCCTCGCGCCCATCCAGCACGCGCCGGTTTTCGCTAATCACATGGCGCGCCCGCCGACGCAGAGGCTCCGGTATCTGCGCCTCCCATTGCAGGAACTCTTCCCAGCTCACATCGCGCAATAGCTGCACGTGCTCTCCCAGGCGTTCACGGAACCACGCCGCCGCTTCCATACACTCGCGGTAGCGGGTGGCGTAATCCCCGCTTACCAGAGCATGTTGCGCCATCGAGTGTATCAGGATCAACCCGAACGAATCGGCAGGCAGCGGCATCGCCTCATGCTCTTCGGTGCGCGTATCCAGAAAAAGGATGCTATCCTTCTCACCGAAAACCGAAGAGAACTGGTCTAAAATGCCGCACGGCATCCCCACGAACTCGTTTTCCGCACGTCGGCACAGTTTGGCTATCTCCCAGCGAGGCAAACTGGCTTCCTGCAACTCCAGAAGAGCCATCGCGGCGGCTACCTCCAGCGACGCGCTGCTGCTCACCCCCGCGCCGATGGGCACGTTGCCTACCACCACCGCCTCAAAGGGTTCTATCGCAATGCCCGCTTTCTGGAGCTCCACCACCACTCCTTTCACATAGTCCGCCCAGCGGTCACGCGGGTCCTGCTGGATAGCGTTCAGAGCGAAAGAAGCCTCTTCACCCTTCTGCTGAGCAAAAACGCGGCACTGCGCCGAGCTGCTCTTTGCTACGGCAACCACCGTCACACGGTCAATCGCCGCGCTCATCACGTAACCGCCGTTATAGTCGGTATGATTGCCCAGCACCTCTACCCTGCCGGGCGCAACACCGTAAACGACCGGGTTTCTTCCGTATCGCTCGCGGAAGAGGTTCCGCGCCTGCTGGATAATCTTTTGCATCCTGTCGCCCTCGCTACGCTATGACTGCTACCAGAACGATTTGGCTAACCGTGCTCGTTCTCCTGCTGTGTTCTGGGAATAGGCACGCCCAACGGGGCAGGTAACGAGGTTGCTACCGTGTAAACTACAGAGTGGCAGCCTCAACCTTCAGGTTGCGCTTTGCGCAGGCTAAAGCCTGCGGCTACATGGGGTTTGGGGAGATTCTTTGCGTCGCTCATGATGACAGAAAATGGAACAATAACTGTCAACACTTACCTGATCAGGAGGGCGCCATGCCACGACCTGTGGTACTGGGCAACGGTGAGATACTGGTCTGCGAAGACAACGCACTGAACATCCGCGATTTCTATTTCCCCTACGTGGGGCTATTCAACCACCTCAGCGGGCACAAAATCCGTATGGGGGTATGGTGCGACGGGCGGTTCTCCTGGCTGGATAGTGGGGAGTGGTCCATTACACTTGATTACCTACCGGACACGCTCGTTACGGAATGCACTGCGGTGCACTCCGGCATGAACCTCAGCCTGAGGGTCAACGATTGCGTCTCTCACCGCGAGAACGTTTTTTTGAGGCGCGTGCGATTACGCAATCTCAGCGACTTTCCCCGCGAGGTACGCCTCTTTTTCTCGCACAACTTCCATATCGCCGAAACCGACATCGGCGATACCGCATTCTATAACCCCTTCCTGCAGGCGGTGATACATTACAAGCGCGACAACTGGTTTCTGGCGACCGGTACCAGCCGTTACGATGGTATCTACCAGTATGCCTGTGGAGTAAAAGGGTTTGGGGGCGCGGAGGGCACCTGGCGCGATTGCGAAGACGGCGAACTCAGTGGACGCCCTATCGAACAGGGGTCGGTGGATAGCTCCATCAGTTTTCGCCTGCTGCTCCCTCCCGGCGAAGAAGAGGACCTTCACTACTGGATAGTCGCAGGGCACGATTACCAGCAGGTGCGCGTGCTGCACAGCCGCGTGGTGGAACGGGGTTTCGACGAGATAATCCGCGACACCGCAAACTATTGGGCCCGGTGGTCGGAGAAGGGATCGGAGCTGGTGCAGACATTACCCGAACCGGTAGCGAAGCTGTTCCGTCGCAGTCTGTTGATTATGCGCACACAAATAGATGACCGAGGAGCGGTCATCGCGGCGAACGACACCGACATCATGACCACCGCCCGGGCACACTACAGCTACATGTGGCCTCGCGATGGCGCTATCGTTGCTTACGCGCTGGATACCA
Organism: Armatimonadota bacterium; assembly: GCA_049969495.1. Classification (GTDB taxonomy): domain Bacteria; phylum Armatimonadota; class HRBIN16; order HRBIN16; family HRBIN16; genus HRBIN16. The sequence continues at coordinate 4,701 of JBMFOT010000097.1, read as the reverse complement.
TTGGCTACCCCGATACCACACGCCGCTTCTTCGAGTTCTGCGCCCGCGTGTTGCCCAAAGATCGCCCGGTGCTGATGCATAAATACTCTGCCGATGGCTCCGTCGGTTCTTCCTGGCATCCGTGGGTCATCGATGACCAACACGAAATCCCGTTCCAGGAGGACGGCACAGCATCGGTGCTGTGGTCGCTATGGCATCACTATCAGTGCTACCACGACCTGGAGTTCATCGCCTCACTCTACGAGAGCCTTATCCTGCCGACGGCGCGCTTCATGGCAACCTATCGTGACCCGCAGACACGCCTGCCTCTGCCCAGCTACGACCTCTGGGAAGAACGCCGGGGTATTCACACGTACACCTGCGCCTCCGTGTATGCGGCTCTACGTGCAGCGGCGCGATTCGCCCACCTCTTCGGCGACGTAGAAGAGCAGGAGACGTTCCGCACCGCAGCGCAGGAGATTAGAGAGGGCATTCTGAGCACTCTCTACAGTGAGGGCACAGGTTGCTTCGCCCGGATGATTACGCCGGATATGCAGGGTGGCTATCATCGGGACGATACGGTGGATAGCAGTGTGCTGGGCGTACTGCGCTATGGTGTGCTGGATGCGGACACCCCGCAAATGCGATGCTGTGTGAGATATGTCCGAGAGAAGCTCTGGGTCAACACGCCCGTCGGTGGGTTGGCACGCTACGAAAACGACTACTACCACCGCAAGAGCCTCGAGGTGCCCGGAAACCCCTGGATTATCTGTACCCTGTGGTTGGCAGAGTATGAGATAGAAAAGGCAAACAGCCCCGCCGACCTGCAACAGGCAATGAGGTTGATCGAGTGGGTGACGCAACGCGCCTTACACACAGGAGTACTGCCCGAACAGGTAGACCCTCATACGGGCGAACCGCTTTCGGTAGCGCCGTTGACGTGGAGCCATGCGGAGTACGTGTACGTGGTGATGGCATATCTGCACCGCCTGCGCGAGATGATGGAGTAAGATAGCAAACTGTTCACCACTGCATATAGCCTTTAGCGGTGCATACCTCTTGACAAACAAACTATTTCAGGTATACTATTGTACCAACTGGCTATACTACACTAGGTGAGAGTGCAAGATGATCCGTCTGCTGGACAGTGGAGTACAAACCGAGTACGCCGTGCGTGCGCTTGCTTGCTTAGCCAAGCGAGGGGAGGGGGCTGTTGTTACCGTCAAAGAACTGGCGCAAGAAGCGGATGTCTCCGTGAACTTCTTGTATACCATCTTCAAAGACCTCGAGCAGCACGGACTGGTTCATGCCCGTCGCGGGCGCGAGCGCGGCTTTTCCTTGTCCCGTCCCCCAAGCCAGATCAGCTATCTGGACATCCTGCACGCCTGCGAAGGGCAAATTGAGAAGAAGCAGTGCCTTCTAGACCACCGCGTGATGTGCGACAGCGTTCACCCCTGTGCTGCGCATGAGGCATGGAACCATTTACGAGAGATGGCGGAACGTCTGCTGGCGAAAGTAACGCTGGACCAGATTGTGGCGAAGAACCCGCCGTGGGAGCAGCTGCGGGCTAAATAACGGGCGCAAGCAGCACACGCACACCTGCTTCCTCGAAGGCTTTCACCACATCGGGTGAGGCGCCATTGTCGACGATGAGCACATGCGCGGCGTGGACAGGGGCGACCTGCGCGAAGGCAACTTGCCCTAGCTTCGCATGGTCTGCCACCACAATGACCTGCCGCGCGTGCTGCATCATCTTGCGTTTCACCGCCGCGGCTTCGAAATCCACGCTGGTATAGCCGGCGTGCACGTCCACTCCATTAAAAGAGAGGAAGGCGTGGTCCACGTAAATCACATCCAGCGCATGCACTCCCAGCTCGCCCAGTGTAGCACGACGCGCGGGGTGAACGCTTCCTCCCAGCAACACCACCTCCATGTCCTTGCGCTCCATCAGCTCCAGCGCGATAGCCAGCGAGTTGGTGACCACCTTCAGACCGCGACACTGCTTCAGCTGAAGGGCGATCTCGAAGGTGGTGGTGCCCGCATCCAGCAACACTGTCTCCTCGTCCTGCACCAGCGTCGCTGCCACCCGCGCGATGGCTCGCTTCTCGGGCAGGTTCTTCATTTCGCGGATAGCGTATGGCGGTTCATACAGCGTGCTTTCTACAGGCAACGCTCCACCATGCGTGCGCCTCAGCAAGCCTTGCTTCTCCAGAAAGCTTAAATCCGCGCGAATGGTAGGGGCAGAGACGCCGAAACGCACGCTGAGCTCGTCCACAGTGACTTTGCCCTGCTGTCGCAGCTGGTGCAGTATCTGTTGTCTTCTTTCTTCAGCAAACATTTTCGTTTGTTTGCGCTTAGAACATTGAACATTTTCCTTTGTTGTTGTATTATATCAGCAGACGACCTGAAAACGCAATATCGCAGGAGGCAGATGGAAAATGGCGGTAACCACAAAAGTCAAAAGAAGGACTGACCCGATTTATCAGGAGCCAAAAGAAAAGCTTCTGGACTATTTACGCACCATGTACGAGATTCGCTTCTTTGAGGAAAAGGTGTACGAGCTGGTGCGCAGTCGGCAGATAAAGGGAGCGTCGCACCTGTACGCCGGTCAAGAGGCGGTTGCAGTGGGTGCAGTGGCTTCTATCACCCGCAACGATATGATTACCAGCACGCATCGCGGACACGGACACTGCGGCGCAATCGGCAACCTGTGGTGCGACAGCGAGCAAGACCGCCAGACGCACTGGAACAAGATGCTGGCGGAGCTGATGGGACGCGAGACCGGTTACTGTCGCGGCCGCGGTGGTTCGATGCACATCGCCGATGTAGAAAAAGGCAATCTGGGCGCAACCGGCATTGTGGGTGGCAACATCCCTATCGCCGTGGGCGCGGCGCTGGCGGAGAGCTTCAAGCAGTCGGGCGCGGTGGTGCTCTGCTTCTTCGGCGACGGCGCGGTCAACACCGGCTCCTTCCACGAGTCGCTCAACCTCGCAGCGGTTACGCATGGCGGTCTGCCCGTCGTCTTCATCTGCGAGAACAACCTGTACGCCATGTCCATGCCCTGGCACGACCGCAGCGTGCCCGAAGCGCCTTATGCCTCGCGCGTGCGCGACGTGGTGAAGCGGGCGGAAGCATACGGCATTCCCGGACTGCAGTGCAACGGCATGGACGTGCTGGACGTAAAGGAGAAGGTATCACAGGCGGTGCAGATGTGTCGCGAGGGCAAGGGGCCCGTGCTGGTGGAGGCGCGCACCTACCGTTATTTCGGACACTCGCTCTCGGACCAACAGCGCTACCGCACGAAAGAGGAGCTGGAAGAGTACCGCCGGCGTGACCCCATCCTGTTGCTGCGCCATCGGATGCTGGAGGCGGGTATCGCCACCGAGGCGGAGATGGATGCGGTGATGGAGAAGGCACGCCAGACCATCGACGAAGCGGAACGATTTGCCAAAGCCAGCCCACTGCCTCCTGCGGTGGAGCTGTTCAATGACCTTTACGTCCCCAAGGACCCCATCGAGTTCGCCCGCGAGCGCGAGCAGGAAGAAGCATTGCGTGCGCGCATCCGTCCCATCGAGGACGAAATCCGCCGAATCGCGCGCGAGCAGGCAGGCACGCCGGGCGGAGCCATCATGCCCAAACTGAAGAAGGAAGACGTCCAACGGCTGGAAGAGAAGTACGGCATCCCCATCAAGTACTACAATGAAGCGCTGGCGCAGGCACATGCGGAAGAGATGCGCCGAGACTGGCGCGTGTTCGTCATGGGCGAGGACGTGGGACTGTACGGTGGAGCATACGCTGCCACGCGCGGGCTGTGGGACGAGTTCGGCGGTCGGCGCGTGATAGACACGCCCATCTCCGAGCTGGCTATCGCCGGTGCGGGCGCGGGTGCAGCGATGCGCGGCATGAGACCCATCGTGGAGTTCCAGTACGTGGACTTTACCACGCTCGGCTCCGACCAGATTCTGCATAACGCCGCGTACAACCGCTACATGTTCGGCGGCAAGACCAAAGTGCCGGTGGTGTATCGCTCGCAGGGTGGTGTGGGGCGATGTATCGCCGCGCACCACAGCGAGAGCCTCGAAGGGTGGTGGCTGCATGTGCCGGGTATCTATCTCGTGATGCCCTCCACACCGTACGATGCCAAAGGTTTGCTCAAAGCGGCTGTGCGCGATGATAACCCCATCATGTTCCTCGAACACAAACTGCTCTACTCCGGCGTGATGGGGCCGGTGCCTGATGAGGACTACGTTATCCCGCTCGGTGTCGCCGATATCAAGAAGCCGGGGGAGGATGTGACCATTGTGGCATATTCCCGCATGGTGCACGTCGCGCTGGACGCCGCGTGGGACCTGGAGGAACAGGAAGGTATCCGGTGCGAGGTCATCGACCCGCGCACCCTCCACCCGCTGGACGTGGCAACCATCGCCAACTCGGTGCGCAAGACGGGGCGCGTTATCCTGATGTCGGAAGGCTGGACGAAAGGCGGCGTTGCCAACGAGTTCCTGCGCCAGATACTGGAGTATCGCTTCGAGAACGGCTACAGCGGATGGGACTATCTGGACATGCAGCCGGTGATTCTGGCGGCGAAGGACGTGCCCGTGCCGATGAGTGAGTCGCTAGAGGACGCCTCCATCCCCACCCGCGAGGACGTGATTGCCGCGGTGCACCTGTTGTGTCAGTAGGGTGGTGTTGACCTATCCCTCCAGCCCTGCGAGGGGAGGG
>JBMFOT010000096.1:0-8721 GCA_049969495.1 Armatimonadota bacterium | reverse complement strand
GGGGCTCACTCATCGCAGGTTCTGCCAGCGTGATAAGCAACAACCTGTATGACGTGTTCGTGGTGTTGCGGTATCAACAGCCAGGAAATCAAAGAGGAGCGCAAGTACGTCAACCTGTATGACCTGTTCGGGGTGTTGCGGTATCAGCAGGGCAGTGCGCAGACGCCATGGAGGTGGATTTGGATCCAAGCTGGTGAAGAGGGGATACGGACATCTTCCAAAGGGGAAGTCTACCTATCAGAGCGAATGGTTATCCCGCTATCCTCAATGTTTCACCCAGCAGACTGCGCTCGGCAGGAGCTTTGCTCTCCCGTCAAAACCGCACTCCCAGCTTCAACCGTGCCTCGTACTCGGTCTGGTTGGGCTGGAAGATGTGGTCGCGTTCGTAAGTGGTTAAAGTCCCCTCGAGGCTAATGTTGAAGAGGTCGCTCAGCGCGTACCGGTAGCCCAGACGGTACGTGTGCGCGGTCAGCTCACTGGTGGTCTGCTGGCGGTTCAGGCGGTAGCCGGTCAGCAGTTCCATCAGCGGCGAGAAGCGGTAGACCAGTGCCACATCCGCCAGCGTGATATTTGTGTTGCTGAGCAGGTCGCGTTTGACGCCCATGCTGCCCTGCAAGGTGAGGGCACTCATCCTCGCCTGCAGTTTCAGCTCCGCCTGCTCCTGTTGTTTAATGTTGCCCTTGTTGTCCTCCGGGTTGCGCGTGTAGCTGCCTGTCAGGCTGAGCGACTGCGAGGGGGTTACGCTCAGCGCCACTCCCCATGTCTCCGGCAGAGCACCGCTATCCGTCAGGCGCAGGCGATGAGTCGCATCCATCCGCCAGGTGCGATTGGGCGCAAGCTGTGCCCGCAGGGTGCGAATATAGCCCTCGTGGTCGCCTGCGTACATGCCCTGTACACCGGTCTCCAGACGGATGCCCTGCCAGGGCTGCAGTGCCAGCAGCACGTCCTGCTTTAGCGATGCCCGCTCGCCTGTCGTTTCCAGTGACGCGCCGGTCTCCAGCTGCACCATCGGGCGAGGAGCGCTCACCATGCGCAGGCTGGCAGCGGTGGTGCGGTCACCCAATTCACCCTGCCGCTGCACATAGCTGCCCAGCAAGCGATAGGCGGATGAGGGCTTCGCTTCCAGTCCCAGGCTCAGCTCCGTCTGCTGTTTTTCCCCGATTTCATCGTAGCGAATGCCTGTTCGCAGCTGAACCCCTTGGACGGGCGAGGTGGTAACACCCAGCGAGGCGGTAGACCGCTCCGAAGCACCTTGCACGCCCTCCAGTCGCTGTTGTTCCAGTAAAGCCTGTGCCTGCGTGCCCGGAGTGAGGCTTACCTGAGCGGTCAGGCGGTTGGTGGTTACCTCCGAACGCCCCTGTAGCAGGCTTTGCTGTTGCTGGGTGTGTCGCTCGACACCCGCTGTCAGTGCGCCGCGCTGCAGGTTAACCGCCGCGGAGGTGGTGGTAGCGGTTGCCAGTGGGTTCTCCTGATTCAGGTACGACACCACCGCCCGCACACCCTCGGAGAGGTTATACGCCAGCGAAGCAGAAGTGCCCGCTACCCGCGCTCCACCGGTATCGCTCTGCTGGAAGCCCAGCGACAGGTTCAACCTCTGGCTCAGCAGCAGCTTCAGCGAGGTGCTGAGCGCATCGGTGTCGGGTTTGACTTTCCACGTCTGCGCGCCGGAGAACTCGCGTCCGGCGGTCAGGTAACTCAGCGTCCACTCCGCAAGGTCGCCCTTCGAGGTTGCCTGCAGACGCAAGCCGCTTTTCTCCTCCAGCCGACCGCGCGCGTTCACGTCGGTCAGGAAGGTGGCGGAAACCTGTGTGCTACCCGACGGCAACAGCTCGCCCGTCAATCCCAGCAGGGTGGTTTCCTTGCCGGGTTTGTCCAGCGGGGCGGAGTATGCCCCGGTCAGCGCCAGCTTGCCACGCGCCGCGTTGAGCAGCTCCATGTCCAGCGGCATCTGTAGCGTTTTGGGGTTGCGCTGCGCGGTTTTGGCATCTATCTCGTAGCTCACCTGCGCCATACTGCCGTTGCGCAGCGGCTGTGTGAAGACCAGCGTGCCTGCGGTGTAGTCGATAGTATACTCCTCATCGCGCCGGAAGGTGCGTCCGTCTACCACCACGCGCTCACTGCGCACGCGGATGCCTTTCCAGGAAAGCAGGTAGGGACCGCGCGTGTTGCGCCCCATAAACACGTCGGTATAGCTGAGCTGGGACGAGTCCCCTCCTGATAGCGCCGCAGGCACGTTTGCCGGTTGCTGCGCCGCTACGAACGGTGTTCCCATCAGAGTGCCGAGGATCAGCAGGGCAATGATGGCGCGCATCGCATCCCTCCTCCTACTCACTATTATAGACGCTTTTTGAGAGAAATGCATTACATGAAAATCCCTTTGCGTCCTGCATTCAGATTCGATACAATAAGCAGGTGCAGCTCTATTGATGCGGGTGACTTGCGGCCGCGACGGAGCGCGACCCTCCAATGGGTAAGAAGCGGGGGAGAATGCGTTGAACACACACGCTGTGCAACAACCGGTGGTGGACGTGGTGGTAGACCTGCCTGTAGCGTTGCAGGAGGTATTTACCTATTTGTTGCCGCGCACGCTGGAGGCGAAGGTGCAGGTAGGTAGCTGCGTGCTGGTGCCGTTTAGCGGGCAGGAGGTGCTGGGCTACGTAGCGCGTCGCTACCCCATGGATGCCCGTGAGGCAGGTAAGCTCAAGCAGGTTATCGATGTGGTAGAGGGGAGCTTACCTCTGGATGAGAACCGTCTTGCGCTGGCAGAGTGGCTGGCGCACGAATACCGTTGCGGGCTGGCGGCGGCAGTGCGTTTGCTCGCTCCAACCGAGATGGTCGCAAAGGTGCAGAGAGTACTCCGCTTGACGCCTCTGGTACAGCAACAGGAGTTGTGGGAACTTTCGCCCAATGCCCCTGAACGCCGCCTGCTGGAGCTGCTGCAGTCGGCGGGTGGTCAACTGCCCGAGACGACCGCAAAGGCACAACTGGGCGCCACGCTGTTCAACACCGCCCTTTACCGGCTGAAGCGTCGCGGGTTGGTCGAGCAAAAAAACGTACTGGAGGCGGCGACCGCCAGAGCGCGCGTACTGCGGCATGTTCGCCTGAACATTTCACCGGAGCAGGCGGAGAATCTGGCAGAGGCGTGCGCCTCACGCGCCCCGGCACAGGCGGCGTTGCTGCGTGCGCTGGCCGTTGCGGAAGAGGAGATGCTGCCGATGGCGGAACTGTTGCGACAGGTGGGGGTCTCTGCCAGCGCGTTGAAGAGCCTGCAGGCGCGCGGGGTAGTGGATTTCGCCGACGTGCCTGTTTACCGCTCACCGTTCGGCAAGGTGAACCTGTCGCAGGCGGATACCACCCTGCAGATGACGCCGGACCAGGAGCGCTGTCTGAGCGAGATTGGACAGGCGATAGAGAGGGGTGAACATCGCAGTTTCTTGCTGTTTGGGGTGACCGGTAGCGGGAAGACAGAAGTATACCTGCAGGCGGTGTCTATTGCTCTCGCGCGGGGACGAAGCGCGTTGATTCTGGTGCCCGAGATTGCCCTCGCCGCACAGGTGGTGGAAGCGGTGAAAGCGCGTTTCGGCAATCTGGTGGCGGTACTGCACAGTGCGTTGTCGGCGGGCGAGCGGTTTGACGAGTGGCGCAGGGCACGTGAACAGCGGGCACGGGTGGTGGTAGGTGCGCGTTCGGCGGTGTTTGCCCCGCTGGACAAACTGGGGCTTATCGTCATCGATGAGGAGCACGAAGGGGCTTACAAACAGCAGGAGCACGCGCCACGTTACCATGCCCGCACGGTCGCTTTGCAGAGGGCGCGTCGGGAAAAGGCGGTGTTGCTCATGGGCAGTGCAACGCCCTCGATAGAGACCTTCTATCAGGCGCGACAGGGAGCGCATACCCTGTTGCACCTGCCCACGCGCGTGGAAGGACGTCCGCTGCCGGCGGTGCATCTTGTAGATATGCGTGAGGCTCCGCGAGCGCGAGGGGGCGTTTTCAGCCAGCGGATGGCAGAAGCGATTGCCGAACGCCTGCAGCGAGGCGAGCAGGTCATCCTCTTCCTCAACCGGCGAGCATATGCCTCTTTTGTAATGTGTCGGAAGTGTGGTACCGTGGTGAAGTGTCGTCGATGCGAGGTATCGCTCTCCTATCATAAGGTGGACCACTCTCTGCGCTGTCACCATTGCGATTACCGACAGAGCGTTCCTACCAAATGCCCCTCGTGCGGCTCGGTACACATCTACCCCTTCGGCCTGGGCACTCAGCGGGTGGAAGAGGAGATGCAGCAGTTGTTTCCCGAGGCGCGGCTCCTACGCATGGACCGCGATACCACCGCCCGCAAAGGAGCGCATCACGTTTTGCTGGCTCGCTTTCGGGCGCAGGAGGCGGATGTGCTTATCGGCACGCAGATGGTGGCGAAAGGTCTGGACTTCCCGAAGGTGACGCTGGTGGGCGTGGTGAGCGCGGACACGGCGTTGCATCTTCCCGACTTCCGCGCCGCCGAACGGGCTTTCCAGCTGCTAACGCAGGTAGCGGGTAGAGCGGGACGGGCGCATCAGCCGGGCGAGGTGGTGGTGCAAACCTTCAACCCCGAACATGAGGCGATACAGACCGCCGCCACTCACGACTACCTGCAGTTTTACGAGCGTGAAATCCTACACCGCGAGGAGCTGCGCTATCCGCCTTTTTCCAGACTGGCAAACATCCTCGTTCTCCATCCCGAGGAGGCGAAAGCAGAAGAGACCTGCCGACGCGCGGCGGAGCGATGTCGCGAGGTCATAGCAGCCGAGCGTATCGATGCAGAGGTTCTGGGACCGGTGCAGGCGCCGATACCCCGCTTGCGCGGCTTATGGCGATGGCACTGTCTGGTGAAGTGTTATCAGCCGGAGGTGTTGCCCGATTTATTGCGTAGCGCGCTGGAGGGGCTGTCTCCTTCACAAGGAGGCATACTGCAGGTGGATATCGACCCCTACAGTGTGCTGTGAACGGTGGTATCTATGGAATTACCGTTGGCGAGGCAGAGGTTGAGGAAAGGCTCCACCTCGCGAGCTAAATCGGGGTCCACGTGCGCCAGCTGACGCCATATCTGGCGGTTACGACGCGAAATATGGTCGAGCTGGTCTGCTGGCACCTCTACCACCACCAGCTGCCAGCTGCGCGGAAACAATAAGGGTGTCCATCTACGACTTCCCATCATACCTGCTCCATGCTTCATTTCCTGCACACGATATATTTTTGGCAAGCCTGCAGGAAATACACACGTTAGTTTTGCGGGGAACGATGAAAAAGCGGGGGAAATAGGCTAAATGTTCATCTGCGTGTTCGTTCCTCTAGAACCGCCCCCCTCCAACCAATCCACCCAGCCGCGCTTCGAGAACCAACATCAGCCCTTGTGTGACCGGCGTGTATTTCGCCCCCATCGGGTTGTAGAGGCGCGGTGGATTAAGGGTAACCGAGAAAACGCCTTTGCCATCGGGGTTCATTTTGTGCCATTGGAAGGCGCCGGGTACCAGGCGTACGCGCGCCCGCGCATCCTGGGCAGGTCTCCCATTGGGTTGCCAGATAGTTGCCTTCACCTGCAGGGTTTCACCCGTGCGACGCACGGTGGACTGTATTGCCAGACTGCCTGTCACGCTGCCGGAGAGGGCGAACGCTTTGGCGAACCTTTGCGCCTTCAGGTGCGTGATGGCGGACTGTAGCCAGACCTCAAAGGGAGTAACGTCCACACCCTTTTCGCGCCAGCGTGTGATGGCTTTTTGCGCTTGCGTTATCTCTGCCTCGCACTCCTGGGGTGAGACCGCACGCTCCATCACCAGCAGGCGTGTGCCGTAAGGCTTCAGCGAGACGCGGGCTGGCAGGGTCGGACTCAACACCTGTCCGGTAATGGCATCGCGCAGGCGATAGCGTGCGCCGTTTGCCCCCAGCAGGCGCGGGTGAAGCGACACCAGCGCCTCACGAGCGGAATCCGCCCGATGGATCAACACCACCGCCAGATTCACCCCATCGGTGAGGGCCAGGCATTCCACGCCCTTAGCCCAACCGGAGCCTCCGGGGACGGTTACCTGAACAGGGCGCAACAGTGCTATCTGCTCCAGCTGCTGCTCGATACGTTCCACCGGCAACGGATGTACCGTCGCCGACCATGTGGCGGCTCCGCGGTCGGTGGAGGTCTGGTGGATAACGGTCACGGGCGCACCGGGCGCGTCATCGGGCAGGCGGACAATGCTGTCCGGCAGAGGTGGAAGGCTGTTGCCATCCTCGTCGCGCTCGGCGAACGCGCCCACCGCCAGCACCTTGCCACCGGCTTGCAGGTACTCACTCAGAGCACGGTGCGCCTGCGATGAGAGGACGGGGTTGTCCACACTGAGCAGTACGGGCACGGTCTCTACCAGTTCTGCGTTGCATTGTATGTCATGGATGAACATCGTGTTCCATCCCATTGAGCAGGCGATATCGTACAACAGTGTCCACCGGTCTTGCCACCAGCGCCGCCAGGTGGCATCGGAGAGGAGGATGCCCGCATTTGGGTGCAGGCGAGAGCAGCCTTCGAGCCATGAGGCGGCTTGTTTCAGTTCATCAAACAACCGTTTGCACTCCGCCTCGGCAGGAGTATCCTTGATTCCCCACTCACCGTCGGGCAGGGAACCGCGCCACTGCACCAGCCCGATATGCCATACGCCCATGCCCAGCGCCTCGTACACTGCCCGACGTGCGGATTGGGGCGAAAAACTCCTGCCGCCCCCCTGCGCGGCGCTGTCTATCTGCTTGTTTGCCAGGCGCGGAGCCACTACCGGCACGCCGAACCCCGTTTGCATATCCAGCGTCAGGCGGTGGATGCGCTCGGCATCGTCATCGATGGAGATGGGACCGGCTTCAAACCCATCTGCCGCGCCCGCCAGGTCGGCAACGGGGAAACCCATCTTCACGCGGAAATCCAGCGCGAAGGGGTTGCCGTGCGTGGGGATAAAGATGGGGCGGGTGGGGTCTAACTGGCGCAGGGCGCACGTGTAGAAGGCGAACCGCTCGGTCATTGCCGATTCGCGAAACCGACGCCAGAGGAGGATACTTTCGTCCTCACCTCCCCTCCGACTTCTTTCCTGCGAGGAGAGGGGTGTCCCCCGTTCCCTTGTAAGTTGGACCTCTCCTGCAAGGAGAGGGGAGTCGGTTCCCCCTTCCCTTGTAGGGAGGGGGGTTAGGAGGTCAGGTAAACTTTCCCGCCACGTCCGATAATGCGCGAGGAATTCGGGACGGAAGTCACCCTCCGGCAACCCAACGTAGTCAGGATAGCCCTGTTCACCCCCGACCACCCAGTAGCGCACCCGTTTCTGCCTGCGCAGTAGAGGCACGGTTTCCCGCATCTGGCGCAATGTCGCATCGGTCAGCACCGGGTCGTCGAAGGCAATCCAGGGGTTTTCACCCGCATAGATGATGTTGCCGCTGCGGTCGCGCATCGCGGCTTGCGGATACATTTGCCAGAACCACTGTGGGTACGTCACAAAGAAGGCGTTATTGTGCTCGCCAATGCCTACCCCTGCATCCACGCGAAGGCTGGCTAAGGTGACAAAGGTGGGCGAGCCCAGCGGTATGGGGGTGTCATGCCGTGCCGAGCGGGTGAAGCGATGGGCTTTCCCACTCGCGTCTTGCCATTCGCCGTCGATGCCCCAGCCGTGCAGGGTCAGCTCGCCCAGACGCACCAGCGTACTGCCCTGCATCGCCTGTCCTAGCCAGACATGAGCGTGTGACTTCTGCGCCCGTATCCGCACTCGATACCGTCCTGCAGGTAGTGGCTTTGCAGGCTTTAGCACGAGATGGGGTTGACTGCGCGGTTCCGTTTGCGACCGGGCAAGGAGTGATGCTTGTGAAAATCGCTTGGCGACAGACAGTTCCGCAACCGCTTCGGCGTGAGAGTTGGATGTGGTGACGAGCAGGGTCACCTGTGTCAGCCCTGTCGGTGCGTCGAACTGCACCTCCATTGCGCGTCGGATGGAGACCTGTATCGGCGCAGGTAGAGGGCGGATGCGGTAAGGTGCATGTTCGTCTTTCAGCAGGTGCAGAGGCAGATGGAGCGAAGTGGCATTGGCTCCTGTGCGGCGGACGGCATCACGCAGGTCCTCCGCTCCCGTCCAGTGCCAGAAGCCAAACATCTCCGCCGGCTGTCGCTGCCAGTGACGGTAGGCGGGGTGAAGTAGACGGGGCAACAGGTCAGGCATCTCCCTCCTCACACCGGAAACGGTTTATACAGTGGAATACGGAAGAACCAGCTCGTCAATGCGAGCACTCCACATACCGCATAATCTCCCACAATCAGCCCGATAAAGAACGGCACCACCTTTTCGTACAGGCGTAGTCCTCCTGCTCGCAGCACCGTCGCTTTGGTGAAACCGGCTATCACAATCGGCACCCACATCCATTCCAGCGCACCGCTTTGCGCCATCACGAACCCGCCCGGATGAAGCGGAAACCACAGGAACTGATGCCTCGCCGCCTGCAACAGCAGCACGAACAGGAACCCCCATCCTGTCGCCAGCAGTTGCGAGGTGTCCGGTTGTGGAGCCAGACCGTCCACCTGCGCGCGCAGGATGTCGAACGCCTGCCTGCCCTGATAGGTGCGCCATTGGTCGGTAATCGCCGACGCTGCACCGTAGCGGTAGTACACGTCCAGCGCAATCCACAGGCTGGCGAAGATGCTAAGCAGGGAGGCGGCACCCAGCGAGAACAGGAACGACT
>JBMFOT010000095.1:0-9011 GCA_049969495.1 Armatimonadota bacterium | reverse complement strand
GACCCGCCCGACCCTGAATCAACTGACTTTGTCAACCGGGTGTGCCTTTCGGTAGATGTTCACCGTGCCATATCCAGTCTCACTGCCCGCGAGCGACAGGTGCTGATGATGGTCTTCTGGGATGGCATGAGTGAACGCGATATTGCTGCAAGGATAGGCGTCGCGCTATCCACTGTGTGCGTGTATAAAGATCGCGCCTTGCGCAAGCTGCGCAGGGCGATTGGATGTTAAGTGTCTGCTTTTTGTCTTCCTGAGTGTGTGAATTTCCTCAAACTACCGCTTTCTCAGTCGTTCATCCTGTGATAGCATAGGAGCATCGCTGTCAGCAGGATTCTCATCCCTCGCCACGAAAGCATTTATCAAAACGAGTGGGAGGGATGAACCCTTGCGAAAGGCTTTCCCGATAATACTGACACTAGCTGGTGTGATGCTTCTGCTGGTCGCCTGCGGCAAGAAGCAAACACCCTCAGGAGGCACCACCGCTACGAGCACCGGAACCAAGCTGGTCGTGGCGGTCATGCCCAAGCTCAAGGGCATTGACTACTTCAACGCCGTAGAACGGGGCGCGAAAGAGGCAGCGCAGGAACTCGGCAACATCGACCTCACCTATGACGGTCCCACTGAGGGCAAGGTGGACCAGCAAATCCCCTTCATCGAGAGCTGGACGTTGCAGAAGGTAGGCGTCATCGCGGTGGCGTGCAACGACCCCGACGCCATCTCCCCTGCCCTCAAGCGCGCTCGTGAGAAGGGTGTGCATGTCATTACCTACGACGCCGATGCCAACCCCGAGAAGTCGGGGCGGGAGTTTTTTGTCAATCAGGCGACCTTCGAGGACATCGGGCGTGCGCTGGTAGACGAAATGGCTTCGCAGGCAGGTGAGGACGCGAAAGTGGCTATCGTCAGCTCCTCCCCTACCGCTCCCAACCAGAACGCCTGGATTGCTGTGATGAAGCGCTATATGGCGGAAAAGTATCCGAAGATGCGGATTGTTACCATCCAGTATCCGGAGGAGGACCAGGGACGCGCCTTCAGCATGACGCAGGACATCCTGAAGACCTATCCCGACGTCAAGGGCGTGTTCGGGCTGTCGTCGGTGGCGTTTCCCGGCGCCGCCGATGCGGTGCGTCAGGCGGGCAAGAGCGGCAAGGTAGCGGTCGTCGGGCTGTCCACCCCCAAGAGCATGAAGGAGTTTGTCAAGGACGGCACTGTGAAGACGGTCATCCTGTGGAATCCGGTGGACCTGGGCTACCTCACCGTGTACGTCGCAAAAGCGGTCGCAGAGGGCACGCTGAAGCCGGGAGCTACCGAATTCGAAGCAGGAAGGCTGGGCAAGGTCAAAGTGGATGGGGATCAAGTGCTGCTCGGGCCTCCCATGAAGTTCACCGCAGAGAACATTGATCGGTATGACTTCTGAGCGTATCTCCCCCACCCGTTTCGCCCTGTGGCGTCAGTACGGGCGCGAGATGAGCGTGGGGGTGTTTTTGGTGTTGCTGGTGGGCTACTTTGGCACCACACCCGGCTTCCTGCGTGCAGACAACCTGCGTGACATCCTGATTAACGCCGCGCCTCTGGTGATCGCCGCCTGCGGCATGACGATGGTCATCATCGCGGGCATGATAGACATCTCCGCAGGCTCCGCGCTGGCGGTGTGTGCGGTGGTTGCCGGGCTCACCGCCAAATCGGGAGCCCCTTTGCCACTCGTCGTTCTCCTGCCCATGCTGGCAGGTGCGGTCATCGGCGCAGTGAACGGATGGCTGGTAGCTGTGGTGCGCATCCCCGCCATCATCGTCACGCTGGGCATGATGAGCGTGCTGCGCGGCGGCATCATCTGGTGGACACGCGGCGAATGGATTGGCAATCTTCCCCCTTCCTTCTCCGCCATCGGGCGCGGCGAGGTTGCCGGTATCCCCATGCCGGTGCTGGTGGCGGTCGGCATCGTCGTGGCAACCGCGCTTCTGCTGGCGCGTACACCGCTGGGACGCCACATCTACGCGGTGGGCGGTAATCCCCTCGCTGCCGCGCGCATGGGCATCCCCGTGAGGCGGGTGCTGTGGCTGGTGTTCGTGATGCACGGCGCGCTGTTAGGGCTTTCTGCCCTGGTGTACGCTTCGCGTTTCAGCGTCATCCAGAGCAACGCGGGTGCGGGCTTTGAACTGCTTGCCATCAGCGCGGTCGTCGTGGGCGGGGTGAACATCTTCGGTGGTCAGGGCACGGTGTGGGGTAGCGCGATTGGCGGGCTACTCCTGCAGGTCATCAGCACCGGCTTGATCTTCCGCCGCGTTTCGGAGTACTGGGCGCCCAGCGTGCAGGGCGCGCTGGTACTGCTGGCGGTGGTGGCAGATGCTCTGCGTACGCGGAGGGCAAGGCGTTGAAACAACTTGTGACGCGGCGAGAAGCGGTGCTGGTTCTGCTACTGCTCGTGGAGATGGCGGCGATGCAATCGCTGTCCCCTCTTTTCCTCACACCGGATAACCTGATAGAGGTGGTACGCCAGTCCGCCGAGATCGGACTGATTGCGCTTGCCATGACGCTGGTCATCATCACCGCAGGGATAGACCTCTCGGTCGGTTCCATCGTGGGCTTGAGCGTGATCACAATGGGCATGTTGTGGGAAGATGCGCAGCTACCCCTGTCGCTCGCCGTTTTGCTTGCGCTGACAGTGGGGGCACTGCTGGGCGGTTTTAACGGCACGCTCATCACCACCGTAGGCATCCCTCCCCTCATCGTCACGCTGGCGACCATGGCAGGCTTTCGCGGCATCGCGCTAGGCATGAGCCAGGCACGCTCCATCCGCAACTTTCCCGAGCGTTTCCTCTGGCTGGGTCAGGGCTACGTCCTAGGCATCCCGGTACAGGTGTGGGTGCTGGCTGCTGCTGCCCTACTCCTCCATCTGGCTTTGACGCGCACCGCGTGGGGACGGTCGGTATTCAGCATCGGTGCGAACGAGGCGGCGGCAAGGCTCTCCGGCGTGCCGGTGAACCGCGTGAAGATGCAGGTGTATATGCTGTCGGGTTTCATGAGCGCACTGGCGGCGGTCATCTACGCGGCGCACGTCTCCGTCGCCAAACCCGACGCAGGCCTGGGCTTCGAGCTCACCGCGATCACCGCCGTGGTGCTGGGTGGCACGGCGGTTTCCGGCGGCGAGGGGGGCGTGCTGGGGACGTTGATTGCCCTGCTGATGGTGGGCTTCCTGCGTAGCGGGTTGACGCTGGCGCGCGTGCCCTCCGAAGCACAGGACATGATGGTCGGTTTGCTCCTCATCGTCGTGGTGGCGATTGACCGCTGGAGCCGTCGCACGGGCAGGGAATAGAACTTCCTGAGAAGGAAGGGGCGATTGAATCGCGGCTCCCCTCTCCTCGCAGGAGAGGGGCTGGGAGTGAGGTTGACCAGCCAAAGGAATCCCCCTTCCTGTACCGAAAATAACTTGCGAAAATGATACCTGTCACCCATCTTAAACACCCCGCTTTTCGCGAGGCGTGCCGTTTAACCGAACCCGCACCGCGCGAGGCAGAGCGTCGCTTCCTGATGGAGGGCACGCTCCAGATTGCCAAAGCGCTCCATGCCCCTTTGCGCCCGCTGGCGGTGTACATCAAGGAAGAGAGCGAACCCGAATTAGCCGCCTCCTGCGAGCAGATGGGCATCCCTGTGTATTCCGTGCGCAAAGGGCTGTTTCATCGGTTATTGGTTAGCGGCTACGAGACCAGCACCACCGCCGTCGCCGTCATGCCCTGGTGGAACGTGACGCTGGATGAAATCTGTGCCCGGCGCGAGGGCATCGTGCTGATTGCGGAGCGCATTCAGGACCCGCGCAACCTGGGGATGCTCATCCGCACCGCCGATGCCGCGCAGGTACGCGCCCTGGTGCTCGCTTCGCCCCTCGCCGACCCGTACAGCCGCGCCTGTGTGCGCTCCACCACCGGCAGCATCGCCTTCCTGCCCATCGTCTCCTGCGAGGAGAGCAGGAAGGTTGTTGATGCTTTCCGCGAACATGGCTGGCGACAAATCGGCTCCAGCGCGCACGCCCCGCATCTGCTATGGGAGGAAGACCTGACGCCCCCCTTCTGCCTGTGGGTGGGCAATGAGCAAACCGGCTTGCTCCCCGAAACGCGCGAGGCGATGGATACGCTGGTACGCATCCCGATGGGCGGCGGTGCGCACTCGTTGAACGTGGCGGTAGCGACGGGGATACTGCTATTTGAGGCGGTCAGGCGCAGGCACGGACAAAGCACGTAAAAACGAAACCGCTGCTCAGCTGCAGGAAACCCCTGCTCCCCTCGCGAAGGCAGAATCAACAACAGATTTCGGAGGTGAATGATGCCTGTTCGAATCGGCTTTTTCGGGTGTGGCGGTATTGCCGGTGCGCACTTCAACGCGCTCTCGCAGATACCGGAAGCACAACCGGTAGCGTTTTGCGATATCGACCTGTCTCGTGCTGAAGCGGCAGCACAACGCTTCGGAGGAAAGGCTTATACCGATTGGAAGCAGATGCTGGACAGCGAGAAACTGGACGCGCTGTATGTGTGTGTGCCACCCCATGCGCACGTGGGAGCGGAAGAGGCAGCCGCCGAACGCGGTATCCACCTGTTCGTGGAGAAGCCGGTAGCCCGAACGCTGGAAAAGGCGAAGGCGATAGAGTCCGCCATCGCCAAAGCGGGCGTCATCAGCAGTGTGGGCTACCACTTCCGCTACATGGCGACCACCCAGAAGGCGCGTGAACTACTGGAAGGCAAAACGGTGGGCATGGTCACCGGCTGGTGGATGGGTGGGATGCCCGGCGTCGCATGGTGGCGCGTGATGGAGCAGTCTGGCGGGCAGTTCGTGGAGCAGACCACGCACATCGTGGACCTCGCCCGTTACTTCGTCGGCGACATTACGGAAGTATATGCTCTGATGACCAACCGCAAACTGCACAAAGAGGTAGAAAACTACAGCGTGTACGATGTGGGCGCGGTGGCGGTGAAGTTCGCGAACGGCGTCATCGGCGCGATTCACAACACCTGCTTGCTCAACATGGGCTGGCGCGTGGGGCTGGACATCGTGACCCCCGACCTGATTGTGGAAACCGACTGGGGCAGCGTCAAAGCCACCGAAGCGGGCAAGGTGACCACCTACCAGCTGAGCAGTAACCCGTACCTGGAAGAGGACAAGGTGTTTGTCCATGCTATCCTCACCGGCGACCGTTCGGCAATCCGCAGCACCTACGCGGATGCGGTGAAGACGCTGGCAGTGACCCTCGCCGCGAACGAATCGGTGTTAACCGGACAACCGGTGAAGGTGGAGCTGTGACCTCTCCCCCAGCCCCTCTCCTGCAAGGAGAGGGGAGCGGTTCCCCCTCCTTCCCTCGTAGGGAAGGGGGCAAGGGGATGAAGCGAACATGAGGACAAAAAGAGGAGGTTCACTATGCCTGAGGAAACGCCCGAACAGAGAGAACAGCGCCTGAAATGGTTTCGTGAGGCGCGATTCGGCATGTTCATCCACTGGGGACTGTACTCGCAGCTGGGCAGACATGAGTGGGTGATGAACCGCGAGCGTATTCCGGTGGAGGAGTACGAGAAGCTGGCAGATACCTGGAAGCCGAAGCCCTATCCCGCCCGCTGGTGGGCGCGACTGGCGAAACTGGCAGGCATGCGCTACATGGTGATGACCACTAAGCACCATGAGGGCTTCTGCCTGTTTAACACGCAGTACACCGACTACAATGCGGTAAAACGCGGTCCGAAGCGCGACCTGGTGGCGGAGTTCGTGGAAGCCGCCCGCGCCGAGGGGCTGAAGGTGGGGTTCTACTACTCCCTGATGGACTGGCACCACCCCGACGGCGCACGCTGCAAGCACGACGAAGCCGCCCGCAAGCGGTTTGTGGAGTTCACGCACGGCATTGTGCGCGAGCTGATGACCAACTACGGCAAGATCGACATCATGTGGTATGACGTCAACTGGCCGCTCACCCCGGAGGAGTGGGAGGCGGAGAAGATGAACCGCATGGTGCGCGAGCTGCAACCGCATATCGTCATCAACAACCGCTCCGGTCTACCCGAAGACTTTGGCACGCCCGAGCAGCACATCACCCCCGAAAAGGGCGGGCGTATGTGGGAGGCGTGTATGACCTTTAACGAGAGCTGGGGCTACACGCCCATTGACACTCGCTGGAAGGACGCCTGGCAAATCGTGGGGATGTTGAGGCAGGTGGCGGCGGGAGGCGGTAACCTGCTGCTGAACATCGGTCCCGCCCCCGATGGCAGTGTGCCCGAAGTGTGCGAGCAGGAGCTGCTGAAGGTGGGCAAGTGGCTGCAGGAGTACGGGCCCTCCGTGTACGATGCCACCGACCCCATGCAGCAGGAATGGATGATTACCGGCGCGTTCACCCGCAAGGGGCAGACACTGTACTTCCACTGCAACCGCTGGCCCGGCAGCGAGCTGGCGATAGGCGGACTGCAGTGCAAGGTGCTTCGCGCTCGCCTGATGAACGGCCCGGAGGTGGCGTTCACGCAGACGGAGAACCGCCTGGTGTTGCACGGACTACCCGAAACGCCGCCCAACCCGATATGCACGGTGATCGAGATGGAGGTGGAAGGCGAGCCCAAGCAGGTGCTGGGCGCAGGTTACGTGCTGATAGAAAACGACCCGTGGCGGTAACAAGATTTTTTGATGCGAACCGCGCATTTCCTTTCTTAGCGTGGTAAAATAAAACAAACTCTTTGGTGGAGGGTGCAACCGAACATGCTCTCAGACCAGGATGTGCAGTTCTTCCGCGAGAACGGCTACCTGCCCGCACGCCGCCTGCTCAGCGACGAGGAGGTAGCCCGTCTGCGCGAACGGTTCTACGCCCTGCTGGAGGGCAAATCGTCCAAAAAGCCTGAAGCCATGCGTAACCTCTACGGCGATGAGGAGCGCGTGGTCATCCAGATTGTGAACGCCTGGGAAGCGGATGAAGAGTTTTATCGCTACCTTTTCCATCCCAAGCTCACCGAAGCGGTTGCCAAGCTCATGAACACCGATACCGTGCGCGTGTGGCACGACCAAATCCAGTACAAACCACCCTTTAAAGGCGGACCGACGATTTGGCACCAGGACCATCCATACTGGCCCGTCCTCCAGCCACCCGATTTAGTCAGTGCATGGCTCGCGCTGGAGGACGCCGACGTGGAGAACGGCTGTATGCACGTGGTGCCGCGCAGCCACCTGTGGGGCAAATACGACGAGGGCACCGTGGGTATTCGCGAAGACGATTGGGGACCGGCGCATGACCCCGCTTTCGTCCCCGAAGGCGAGACAGTGGAAATCGTGCCCTGCCCGGTGAAGGCAGGCGAGGTGATGTTCCATCACTGCCTGACGTGGCACGGAACGCCGCCCAACCGCAGCGCGCGCGGACGTCCGGGCTTCGCGGTGCACTTCATGCCGGGGCATACTCGCTATGAGCCACAGAGAGGGCACCTGATCGAGCACCGCATCACCGTCAAACCGGGCGAGATTCTGCAGGGAGAGTACTTCCCGCTGGTGTGGCAGAACGGGCCGATTGCCCCGCCACCGCTGCCGGGGTAACTGCTACAGGGCGAACCGTCGTCTGGAGAGCGTCCGAGCCAGCGCAAACGCTGACCGCAGTACCAGCCATGCTCCTGCGCTGATGCCTGCAAGCAACGAGAAGAGCACGACTGCACTCGCTATCGGCTTTGCCTGTGTGGCAAGCGCGGAGGTCAGCGGGAATACCAGCCAGTACACGCCCGCCGTGCGTCGAAGATCGCAGGCTGGCTCGGTAGCTGCTCTGTTCAGCGGCAGGTCTGGCGCGCGTCTGAGCTGTAGATACAGCAGTCCGCCCAGTATCAAATACATCACCCACACCGTCAGATGCGGTATCAGGGTGCGCGGCATAGCTTCCGGCCGCAAAAGAACACCCTGCCAGAGGTAGACGAAGAGCAACAAACCGCCTAGCTACACCGCCTGCCGATTCGTAGGGAACAGGTCACGCAGAGTATATTCCCGGCCGCAGCCGGTTCGCCCCCACCACCAGACCAGCACCCAGAAGAGCGCACGCCGTTGCAAAGAGATTTCAGGCATACCCATTCACCAGACTTCCATTCTCCTCATCGAGTAACCATGCCTGCCCGGTGTTCCAGTCGTAGCACAGGGGTATATCAGAACCATGTGGTGACTCTGCCAGCAGGCGGCCGTCCGCCCCAACCACCAGAGCCCCGCCAAAACTCGGCAAGTCTACACCTGCCTCCAGAGCGTTCACAATCACCGCAGGCACGCCTGCCTTCCGCACCGCGCGCAGATAGGCGCGTCGCTCTACCTGTAACCAGCGCTGCTCGTCAGGTGACCTGCCGTCGAAACAGCGCGACATCGGCACCAGCAAAAGGCGAAGACCGGGGGGTAGCCGCTGCACCACCCTGCGGCTGAAAAGGTCACCGCAAATCAGGATACCAACTCCGCCGAACTCGGTCTGCACACTGCGCACCTCTTTCCCCTCCAGGAAAGGAGGCTTTTCCACGTTCTTACGGTGCACCAGAATGACCTCGCCTTTCCGGTTCAACAAAACCGCTGTATTGTAAAAGACCTGCGCGGCGGATTCCAGCATCCCGAAGCAGAGATAAACCCCGTACTGCCTGGCGATATTGGACATCTTCGCCACAGCGGGGCCTGGTATGGGTTCCACGAACCGCACTACCTGTGTCTCCTCATACAAATAGCCGGTGAGAGTGCATTCGGGCAGGCAGACGATATCGGGGCGCAATGGAGCAAGCCGTTCCATTTCGCAACGGAAACGGTAGAGATTCGCCTCAGGGTTGCCCGCCGCTGTTCTGAGCGGAATGAGAGCCGTACGCATACCTCATCCAACAAAAATGGCGGAGAGTCCGGGATTCGAACCCGGGGTAGAGGCTTTAAATGCCCCTACAACCGCTTAGCAGGCGGCCGCTTTCGACCACTCAGCCAACTCTCCGCACGGTGCTATTATAGCACAACCGCTGCTGTAGCGCAAGGGGCTGGGGTGGGTAAATGCGCCAGGAGATTGTTAC
>JBMFOT010000094.1:0-9278 GCA_049969495.1 Armatimonadota bacterium | reverse complement strand
GGAGCGCGTGATGTGTAAAGTAGTCGCGCAAGACGATATGCCAGCCATCTCCATTGGGCATGGTCGGTACTCCCATCACCCCCGTCAGGAGGTCGGCGAGAAGGCGTATACTGGTGCTTATTATAAGAATCCTTCGCAAAATCGTCAATATACTCGGCGCAGAGGTATCCCTCCGAACAAACAGATGACATTCGCAGGAATCGCTCATCCTTTTCGCGAAAAAGCCCCTGTGAGTATAGAGCTGGTGATAACCACATCACTCATCGGGGGTATCGTCATGGCCTTGACGCATGAAGCGCCGCCGCAGCAGCCTGCGCTCACCGTGGACACGGTGGTGTACCGACCGCACGTCTCTAGCGACCAGATCCGGGAGCCTTCCCCCTCACGCGAAACGCTCGGTGGATTGTACCTAGTGCTGGTGCATAACCGTTCTGAACAAACCCTGCACTTCTCACGCCTGGTGATCGATGATGAAGATGCAGACAAGTTGGCGGGCGGAGAACTCTTGCACTGGTGGGATATCGTTCCCGGGGAACTGCCGCCCGATGGGGTAGCGGTTCTCACCATCAACGGCACGCATCGTCTGTTTGAGGGGGAGAGAACCTGTCGCGCATGGCTGCACACCGAAGAAGGACATGCGCTGCGAATCGTTTTGCGCCCGTTCGCACAGTCCTTGCGTATCACTTATGCCTACATCGACGGCGCGAGCGGCGGCGTGTTCATCCATAACCGAGACGAAAGCATGGTTTTTCGGCTGGATAACGTGTTTCTGGGTTCCGAGAAGGTCTCCGTGCAGTATCTCCAGCGCACGGTGGGTCCGGGTGAGACGGTTCTGGTGAAGGTGATTCTGGACCGCACGTTACCTGTCGGCACGCTCGTGCCCATTCGCGTCATCGCTACCGACCGCGCTGGAAAACGCATCTCCACCGGCGGGTTGATTCGCGTCACGCCCATGCACTTTCCTATCGGTACATGGGATGGGCGCATCTGGCAGGACGCCGAGTATCGTGCGCAGCTGATTCGGCGAGGCTTTGACACCGCTGTGTTCGGCGAGTGTGGCGACGAAGAGCCTTCCGCACAAGAAAAACAGGCATTCGAGCAGATTTGCCCCCAAACGGGGCTGAAAGCGCTGGTGTATGCCGGGTTCGATCAGGTGAAAGAGGGTTTCCTAAAGCGCCATAGGACCAATCCCCACATCCTCGCCTATATGTTGAGGGATGAGCCGGACTGGATAGAGCAGCCCGCGGTGCCGCTTCTCTGCTTACAGAAGGTTCGGCTTTGGCGACGGCACCAGGTTCCCCAGCCGGTCTACATCAATCTGGCACGCAGTCGGCGGTTCGGCGAGTTTGCGCCTTTGGCAGACATCCCCTCGTATGATGCTTACCGTGTGGGCGCACCCATGCCGGACGAATCGCCGCACGACTGGGGCAACCGCCTGGAGCTGGCGGCGGAATACACCTCCGACCTACGCCTCAACAGCCTGCCCAAAGCCTTCTGGGTGTGGGCGCAAGGTATCCACACCTGGGACGAGCGCGTATGGGTGAACAACGAACTGGGCAGGGCGGTTCCTACCCCTGAAGAGGCACGGGTGCAGCTGTGGCTCCAGCTCAGCCGGGGCGCGAAGGGCGTCATGTGGTTCCGCACCCTTCCCGAAGACGAGGTGCGCACATACTACACGCAGCTGGCGCAAAAGATAATGCCCTCGCTGGAGCAGGCGAAGGCGCAGGAGCTGATAGAACAAATCGTACAGCAGTTCCGCGAGACGCTGGAGGAGATGACGCGCCTGAACCGCGTTCTTCGGGTAGTTCGCCCCTTCCTGCTGCGCTGCGATGTGGGCTACCAGGGACAGGTGCGCGCCGCGACGGAAATGGATAAATTGGACGTGATGTCGCTTCTGGGCGAGCGGGTGGCGCTGGTGTTCGTTACCAACTTCGCCTACGAAATGCATCCCAAGGGCTATCGTTTCCGTGAGCAGAAGAACGTAACGGTAGTGGCACGCTTGCCCAACTGGCTCAAAGCGATCGATGTGTTCGCGGTGACCCCCGATGGCGTCAAACCGGTCACCTGGCACCTGGAGAAGGGACACGTGCGGCTAACGTGGCGTAATCTGGAAGAGCACGTCGCGCTGGTAGTGGTCGCTTCCGACGGGCAGGCGCGTCAGCAAATCGTGCAAGCCTTCAGAGAGGTGCTTTCCGCGCCCGAGTGACCAGATCGTGCGCCAGGCGTAAAGGCTCCGGAATGCGATGCTTGCGCACGCACCGGCGCACGACCTCTATGGCGGATGGCAGGTCTATGCGGTGTCCTGTCGAGACGTACACCGGTCGCGCGTGAGGCTGGGTACACAACGCCGCACCGATCAGCTCACCGCTATCGTGTATCGGGAGCCAGTCGCCCATGGGAGACATAGTTTCCACCTCACCGCAGAGCAGGCTCTTGGCACAACCGATGGTGGGAGTGTCCACCAGTAACCCGAAGTGGCACGCCATCCCGAACCGCCGGGGATGCGCCCTGCCGTGTGCATCGCATAGCACGACGTCCGGCTTCGTGTGAAGCTGTTCCCATGCCTCCAGCAGGGGCGGCGACTCGCGGAAAGAAAGCAAGCCGGGCACATACGGAAAGTGAACGGACGTACGCACGACCACCTCGTCCACTATCTCCATATCCTCCAGGCGCAGCACCACAATGCCTGCCCACGCTTCAGAGCCAAATCGCTCAAACGAGACATCCGTTCCTGCCACCAGGCGCAAGCAGTCCACATTCAGCGGTTCCTCTCTCACCCGCTCGCGCAGGCGAATCTGCAGGTCTACGGCTTCCGCAATGGTCTGCGGGAGAGGAAACGTTCGGTTCTCGCTCAACAGGAATCACCTCTCAGCGATGTCGTTCGCCTGTGTCATCAACGCACCCGCGCACAACCACAGGCACCACGAGACCGGCGGCAAGAAGATGGAGAAATTGACCACATTGCCCACCGCACTCTGCAACACTATCGTCCACGCAACCGCCGCGCAGACACGCCGTGCCCCCTCCGGCATCCCCCTTATCATACGCCAGCCTCCGACCAGAATACTCCCCAGCGCGCAGAGGTACAGTAACAACCCCACCCATCCCGTTTCCACCAGAATGTAAAGGTAGTTGTTGTCCGCGCCGGTGGTATAGCCCAGCAGGCGAGGGCTGTCCTCACTCCACCTGCCGATGCCCAGTGTACCCAGCCCCATACCGAACGGATGCTGCCAGACCTCCCGAATCGCCTTCCTCCAGAAGGTCATACGCACACTGACGGTGGAGGCAGGGGCGAAGGGAGCCAGTACATCCTGCGTCCTCTCGCGCCATAACCCCTCCACAGGCGACAGCAGGGCACCCAGCGCAACAATCGCCAGCGCAATCGCCAGACGGCTGCGCGTCCACGCTCCCACCGAAACGTAACCGACCCACAGCATCACCCACGCCACCCGCGCCAGCGAGAACACCGCTCCCAGCGAGGTAAGCAGCACCGCTATCAGCCAGCTTACCGCATTTCGCTCCATCCGCTGAGCCATGCCCAGCGCAACAACCGCTCCAAAACTCATCAGCGCACCGAACAGGTAGGGGTCCATCGTGGAAAAGGAGCGTGTGTGCCCCCCCACCATCGTGCCAGAGGGTGCGCTGGGGCGTGTGGCTCCCACCTCCATGAGCCAGGGGTAAGGGATGAACTGCTGGGCAAGCCCGTAACCGGCATGTATCGCCGCCAGCACACCGATAAACACCAGCAACGTACGTAGCCGCTCGCCCGCAAAAAGCGTTTTGCCAAAAAAGTAGAAGAACAAAGGCATCGTGAGCCAGCGCACGTCCGCTAGCGCAGCGGAAAAGGAGTAGATGTTGGGGTTAAAGAGATGCACTCCGGTCAACAACGCGAAGGCGGTCAACACCCCCTCGGTGACCCCCCAGCGCATGGGACGTTCCCTGTTTCCCCAACGGTGCACCAACCACACGAGTATCAGCCAGAACACCGCCCCATCCTTCCATACCTTGGCGAGAGGGTGTTCCTCGTAGACCACTTTGACCAGCACAGGATGCAGACTGGTGTAGGCGAGTAGCGTCAGCAGGCCCAGCGCAGGGTGAAAGAGGGAAAGCACCACCCATCCGCCCACCCCGAGCGCCGCCAGCGCAACAGGCGGCGACCACGCAAACGCCGCGCCCGCAGTAAGACACGCCAGCAGGCTGACAAGCACGAACAGCCGCAGGCTAAAGCCTGCGGCTACAGGTGTACGTGATGCAAATCGCTGTTCCATGCCTCTATCGCTACGGTACCCTTGCCAGCTATATTCACCATGCGTGTCTCGCCGGGCATCAAGCAGAAGTAGTCATCCTCGCAGAGCAACCATTGTCCTTCCTGCGGCGTGAACCGCACGAAAAGCGCCACCGCCTCGCCGATGTTCCTGATACCTGTCTGTTGATGACGATGCCACACCCGCAGCGCGGTGCGAGGAGCATGTAGCAGGGGTTGCATGGGCGGCTGTGCGGTGCTGAACAGGTACTCGTTGCAGGAGAGCAACCCGCCGCGCCCGTCATGCAGGCACGCTAACGCCACCCACACGCCCTCCTGCTGGGGCAGAGAGCACTCTACACGCCCTGCGTGCACCGCTCCCTCCGGTGCGACCTCCACTGCGCCCCCAAGGCGGGCTACCTCCCTGCCGTCCAGAGCAACCAGGCATACCGACCAGAGCGCGTGGAACGCCTGCATCGTGGAGTTATGCACCCATATCTCCGCCTGCCATTTCTCGCCCGGCTGCCACGTTAGCCTTTCGTATTGCAAGCTGACATGTATCGGCTCGTAAGCGCGACGTGCCCACCAGTAGGCAGGCTTGGGCTGTGCCATGTAGTCCACTACGTTGGTACATGCGGTGTTCGGGAAAGGCTCGTTGAACTGCCAGGGAGAGACGCCGCTGCATCGCCACTTACGCCGACGGTTCGCCTCTATCGCGTAGCGCAGGCCTTCTGCCTGCATCCACTGGCTCGCGCGGATGAAGGTCTCCAAATCTTCGATGCGCCCAAACAGCGCCTCCAGTTTCTCGCGGTGAATCCACCAGCTGCCATGGTGTAGCCATGCTTTGTTCGTTACGTCAGGTGGGAAGCGATATTCTGGCGAGATAAACCGCTCGAAAATCTGCGGGTTTGCCGCCCCCTCCACGCCAAATTCAGAGTGGTACAGCGGGTCAATGGTGTTGTAGAAACGGTAGTGCTCCTGCGCGCCCAGATACACCCAGGGACCGTGCACATCGTGCATCTTGCCTGTGCCCGCCAGCTCCACCGACGCGCCTTCCACCGGTCCCGAGGCGGAGGTGGGTAGCCAGATTCGGTCGGGGTCCAGCTCCTGCACCAGTGATTTCAGCTTCGCCAGCGCAGGATGCTCGTCGGTCAATGGCACCCCACGGTCGTCCATCAGCTCGTTGCCGCCGCACCATATCACCAGCGAGGGATGGTTCCGTCGCAAGGGTATCATTTGCCGCGCCTGTGCCTCGATGTACTGCAGGTATTCCGCATCCTCCGGCGGGGCGTTCTGGATACCCGACGACGAGTGAGGGAACTCTTGCCACACCATGATGCCGAGGCGGTCACACAGGTTGTAGAACTGTTCGCGCTCCAGCAATCCCCCACCCCACACGCGCAACAGGTTACAGTGGGCATGCTTCGCCAGTGTGAGCAAGCGTTCGTAGCGCTCGGGGCGCACCCGACCATACATCTGCTCGTGCGGAGCCCAGTTCCAGCCCTTCACAAACACGCGCCGTCCGTTCACCTCCAGTGTATACGGCAGCGCGTCTGGTGGTGCACCCTCGTTGGGGATGGCGCGAACCGTGCGGATACCGAAGGTCACCTCGCGCTCGTCGGAGCACTGATCGCCCCGCACCAGATACAGCTGCAGGCGGTATAGCGGTTGCTCCCCCATGCCGTTGGGGTACCACAGGCGAGGATGGGGTATCTGCAACGTGGTCACCTGCTCCGTCGGCACCATGTCGCCCAGCAACACCAGTTCGCTCCCCTGAGCGATGGGATGACCGTCCGGATCCTGTACATACCAGCGCAGGTTCCACTCCCCAGAGGCAGTACTGGTGCTCTGCAGGCGTGTACGCACCTCGACCAGCGCTTCCTGCCCTGCCACGCGCGGGCGAACCCATACATCCTCACTCCACGCCCCCTCCGTCGCCAGCAGGGTCACACTCTGCCAGATGCCCAGCGGAACCAGCCGTGTGCACCAGTCCCAGTTGTAAGCAAAGCGCGATTTCCATACCCGCGCTCTGCTCGTCCAGCCGATTTGTCCCTGTACCACGTCCACCGGCGGTTTATGCTCCACCAGCACCGTCAGGCAGTTCGGCTTCCCAAAGTGCAGGTGCTCCGAGACATCGAACTCGATGGGCGTAAACATGCCCTCGTGCCTGCCCAACAACCGTTCGTTCAAATACACTTCGCAAGCATAATCTACCCCGTCAAAGCGCAGGCGTACGTGTTTGCTTCGCCATTCATCGGGCACGGTGAAGTGCTTACGGTATACCCAGTCGCGCTCGGAGAGCCATTCGCAGGCAAGGCTATTCAGGTCTACGTAGGGATGAGGTATTGCCCCGGCGTCCAGTGCATCGGCGATGACGTCGCCGGGCACACAGGCGCGAATCCACTCGCCCCAGGGAGGACAACCCGCCGGCGACCACTCCTCTTTCCACGCCTGCCTCCACCAGA
This sequence comes from Armatimonadota bacterium, assembly GCA_049969495.1. Taxonomy (GTDB): domain Bacteria; phylum Armatimonadota; class HRBIN16; order HRBIN16; family HRBIN16; genus HRBIN16. The sequence goes on along the minus strand of JBMFOT010000094.1, from coordinate 2,570 downwards.
ACTCGTGAGGCAACAGGGGCGTCAGTAGCCAGTCGTTACCGTCCAGCAAAAGGCGCATAGTCGTTCAACCCACCGCGAACCATTTCGCGAACCACCCGTGTCTTACCTGCGTCATCAAACAGGGAGTAATCGCAGGCATTTTGACAGCCTATGACAGCGGTGGTATACTGGTATCTGCAGGAGGAAGGTGTTGCCTTATGCCCTTGTGTGAGCCTGTGCCCCGTGTGTTGCAGGAAAAGGTCGGAGAAGAGCAGATACGACTGAGCGCTTATACGGATATCGGTGCAGATGGATTATTCGGCATCCGCTGGCTTATTGTCACAGATGAGTGTGTACAGGTCTACTCTCCTCCGCCCGGCTGGGTGCCTCCGGTGCTGGGTAACGGCTTAAACACCACCGTCGAACCGCCTGACGTGCAATGCGACATCGATCTGCCTCTGAGTTGCATCTCCGATTCCACCACCGAAAGCCTGGTGGGTTGTGGGGCGCTGATGGTTACCCGGGACGGCAAACCTCTAGAGCTGCTGCGCTATTCCAACGCGCGCGCAGGCATTTTCGCCGAGGTCGCCCGCTACCTATCGGCAGTGGCGAAGCAAGAGCCTCCCCCCGAACCGGTGGAACAAAAGCCCACGCACTGTCCCGTCTGTGGGTTCCGCCTGCCGGGCGATACGCAGGTCTGCCCACGCTGTTCGCGCAAAGGGCGGGTGGTCTGGCGATTGCTGGGCTTCGCCAAGCCCTACAAGTGGCAAATCGTGCTATCGGGATTGCTGATGCTGACGGGCACTGCACTGGATCTTGCTCCGCCCTATCTGACCAAGATTCTGGTGGACTCGGTGCTGGTACCACGCCAGAACTTGCACCTGCTGGTGGTTATCCTGACGGTGCTGGCGTTGACGCGCCTGGCGGGCGTGGGGCTATCGGTGTGGCGCGGAAGGCTCTCCGCATGGCTGGGCGCACGGCTGGTGTTCGAGGTGCGCGCAAAGCTGTTCCAGCACCTGCAATGGCTTTCCCTCTCCTTCTACGACAAGCGTCATACCGGCGCGATTATGTCACGCATTACCCAGGACACCGGCGCACTGTACGACTTTCTGGTTGACGGGGTGAGCTCGCTCATTGTCAACGTGCTGTTGCTCATTGGCATCACGACGGTACTCTTCTGGATGAACTGGAAACTCGCCGCGCTGATTCTGTTGCCCACACCGGTAGTGGTACTCGTTACCATGTGGTTTTGGAAGACGGTGCGCCGCGTGTTTCATCAATTCTGGCACCGGTGGTCGCGCCTCTCCGCCACACTGAACAGCACGCTCTCCGGCATTCGTGTGGTGAAAGCCTTCGCCAAAGAGAGCGACGAGATAGAACGATTCCAGCGGCGCAACCGTGACCTAATGCAATCGGGGATGCAGGCGGAGATGATGTGGGCCACCTTCTTCCCCCTGCTCAACTTGCTTACCAATATCGGCTTCTTCCTGGTATGGGCTGTTGGCGGCTACGGTGTAGTGAGAGGCGAAGTACAACTGGGCACGCTGGTGGCGTTCCTCGGCTATCTGGGCATGTTCTATGGTCCTTTGCAGATTCTCACCCGCGTGAGCCAGTGGCTGACGCGCACCTTTACCGCCGCCGAGCGTGTGTTCGAGATTCTGGACACCGAGCCTGACGTGAAGGATGCCGAAGATGCAGTGCCGTTGCCCGATGTGCGCGGTGAGGTAGAGTTCCGCAACGTCACATTCGGCTATGACAAACACAAGCCCGTGCTGAAGAACATTAGCCTCAAGATTGAGGCGGGCGAGATGGTAGGGTTGGTTGGACATAGCGGGGCGGGCAAGTCCACCACTATCAACCTGCTGTTGCGCTTCTACGACCCTGACGAGGGGCAGATCCTGATAGACGGCGTGGATATACGCAAGATCCGCATGGAGGACCTGCGCAAGCATGTGGGCGTGGTGCTTCAGGAGCCGTTCCTGTTCCCAGGCACCATCCGCGACAACATTGCTTACGCCAAGCCGGACGCCACGCAGGAGGAGATTATCGCCGCCGCGAAGGCAGCAAACGCCCATGACTTCATCCTTCGCTTCCCCGATGGCTACGACACGCAGGTCGGCGAGCGCGGACAGCGGTTATCGGGTGGCGAAAGGCAGCGCATCTCTATCGCCCGCGCCATCCTGCACAACCCGCGTATTCTTATTTTGGATGAAGCCACCTCGCAGGTGGACACCGAGACCGAACGTCAAATCCAGGAAGCCATCGCCCGGCTGGTGCAGAACCGTACGACGGTCGCTATCGCGCACCGCCTATCCACCCTGCGCAACGCGCACCGGCTGGTGGTGCTGGAGCAAGGGCAAATGGTAGAGGTGGGCACGCACGATGAGCTGATGGCGAAAGAGGGCGTGTACCACCGCCTGGTGACCCTGCAGAGCGAGATTAACAAGATCCGCGCGGTGTAGTAGCCTGTCAAGCATCATTCTCGCCATCCCCTTGTGGAAGACGAAGATCCCACCCAGCCGTTAGTGTCATTGCCCCTCTCCTTGTAGGAGAGGGGATGGGGGAGAGGTTCAACCTTCCTTCAAAAAATT
>JBMFOT010000093.1:0-9318 GCA_049969495.1 Armatimonadota bacterium | reverse complement strand
GCTTCCTCTTCAGCACGGCGGGCTTCCTCTTCAGCACGACGCTGAAGCTCCATCGCCTGGCGTCTCGCCTCCGCCTCGCGCTGCCGAACTTGCTCTAGCTGCTCGTACACCTGCAGTAATTCCTCCGTTGCCTCGCGTATCGATGGCAGGAAGGTCTGCTGCACTGGGTCCCATAAGCGTACAAGATAACCCGTGTCTTCGGCGCGAACCATTACACGCAAGCCCAGCTGTTCACTGCTCACCCACCATTCACGGTCGTTCGGACGTTCGTTCGGAACCTGCTGGTACTCACGCCCTACCAGCCGATGCAGGAGGATCGGCTCGATCAGATACTCGCGAGTCACATCAATCATGATGTACTCCTTGACACCCAGCCGCTGATAGAGCCGGTACTTCCTGTCCAAATCCTCTCCCGCCGTAGAGCGTGATGTCAGCTCGAAAATGACATCGGGAGCCTTGCCCTCCTCCCACACTTTCCACGTCGGGCGCGGGGGCGTCTTCGGCACCCCAAATACCACGTACACGTCTGGCGCTACACGTTGGGTGGGGTTGCCTTCAATCCAGTACATGAACTGATTGCCCCCCACATACACATCTTCGCGATGGGCAAAATACGCTTGCAGAGCGGCGATGAGATAGATCATCGCTTCCAGATGTTCAGGAGTCTCCGCCATAGGTTTTCCGTCCGAGCAAGGGTAATGTACAGGACCTCGTGTTTGGGTTACAGGCATCGCTATCACCTCACCTGTATTATAACCTCATTTTGAGGCAAAGGGGAAGAGGAGATATAACGGAAAAAGAGGTGCCCCTCTTCCCCGGCTTCAGGGGAGGAGCGTTTCAAACCTTCCGGCGTGTTCTGCTCCTGGCAAACAGTAACGCCAACCCAGACGCGAGAACCACCATCGTCGCGGGTTCAGGAACGGGTGCGCCCTGTACCTCCAGTAGCCACGAGGCTCCCAATGCCACACCAGACGCCCCGCCAATGCGCTCGCTGAAGCCCGTTTCGGTTCTTCCCGAACCCGTTACATTGCCGATGACGGTACTGCCATCTCGAGAGATACGACTGGGGATAATAGTTATACCCATAGCCGATGCCCGCGCTGGGCCACACGCGAATATCTGTATCCGTAGTGAGGTCGCGCAGAGAGGCGTAGTCACGCCATACGTAGCACCAGATGGGCGCAGGTATTCGAGGAACTGCGCATGGGCAAAGCTCATTCCTGCCCACAGAACCCAAAGCAGTACTAAGCCGAAACGTGCGGAACGTTTAGGCATTGCTATCACTCCTTTATGGACAAATGAGGGCGTCGCGGTGGTGCGTCCCGGCGCCACCTGCGAGCGCCTTTATTCAGGAAAAGTATGTCACAGGGGCGTTACAAAAACGTTACAAGGGGAAGCGTTGCGAAGATTTTCAAAAAAAGTCGTTGCGCCATCGGACCACCGCCCGGACGGCAAGGAGTGTCCGCCGTACATCCAATGGTCAAATCAGCGTCTCTGCGAGGGCGAGCACCTCTTGCGTGGAGAACGAATGACCTCGCTTTATCTGCTATTGACAGACCTCCTCGCCTATCCGAGGGCGCAATATGTCTTCCGCTTCGCGAAGATGGGAGAAGAGGAGGGCAGATGCAGTCTCTGTCTTAAAGTCTCGCAGGCTCCTGCCCTCTGCGCTCCTGCAGCATCGTTACCCAGCCAGATGGTGGCGAAAGCCTGCCCTTCCATCTGCGGTTGCCCACAGAAGTTTCTCCATCAGTATATCTTACTACCTATCTCCTCGCGCAATCGGGTGACGAAGGCATCCAATGGCATCGCGCCTTGATCGCCCGCACTGCGCTTGCGCACCGACACCGTGCCGTTTTGCATATCGCGATCGCCCACCACCAGCATATAAGGGATTTTCTGCAGCTCCGCCTCGCGCACCTTGAAGCCCGTCTTCTCGTTACGGGCGTCCACCTCCACACGGAAGCCCTCTTCCTCCAGTCGCTGGCGAATCTGCTGGGCGTAGGGCACGTGTCGGTCGGCGATAGGCAGCACGATGACCTGCACCGGCGCCAGCCACAGCGGAAACGCGCCGCCGTAATGCTCTATCAGGATGCCGATCAGCCGCTCGAGCGAGCCGAACGGCGCACGGTGTATCATCACCGGACGGTGCGGCTGACCGTCGGGACCGATGTACTCCAGGTCGAACCGCTCCGGCAGCGTGTAGTCCACCTGTACCGTACCCAGCTGCCACATCCTGCCGAGGCAGTCTTTGGCGAGGAAGTCCAGCTTGGGGCCGTAGAACGCCGCCTCACCCTCGGCGACGGTGTACTGAATACCCATATGTTCCACCGCCTGCAGGATGGCGCTTTGAGCCTGTTCCCACGCCTCGTCACTGCCAACGTATTTGTCGCTCTTGGGGTCACGCAAGCCCACGCGGGCGTGGTACTCCTCCAGCCCCAACCGCTCGAACACGTAGAGCACCAGTTCCACGACGTTCTTGAACTCGTCTTCCAGCTGGTCGGGCGCGACGAAGATGTGCGAATCGTCCACAGTGAAACCGCGCACGCGCGTCAAGCCGCCCAGTTCGCCGCTTTGCTCGTAGCGATACACCGTGCCGAACTCCGCCAGGCGCAGCGGCAGGTCGCGGTAACTGCGCGTCTCCGACTTGTAAATCTGGATATGGTGTGGACAGTTCATCGGCTTGAGCATGTACTCCTCGTTCTCCACCTGAATCGGATGGAACATGCTCTCCTGATACTTGTACCAGTGCCCGCTGGTCTTGTACAGGTCGAGCTTGCCGATATGCGGCGTCACTACTGGCAGGTATCCGCGTTTCAGCTGTTCCTTTTTGAGGAAGGTCTCCAGCGTATCGCGTAGAATCGCCCCCTTCGGCAACCACAGTGGCAAACCGCTTCCCACTTCCGGGCTGATCAGGAAGATTCCCAGCTCCCTGCCCAGTTTGCGGTGGTCACGACGCTTCGCCTCTTCCATACGGCGCAGGTAGTCCTGCAGTTCCTCCTCGGTGAACCACGCCGTGCCGTAGAGGCGAGTGAGCATTTTGTTACGAGCATCGCCGCGCCAGTACGCCCCTGCGATGGAGAGGAGTTTGAAGTGCTTGATCTGTCCGGTGCGCTCCACATGCGGTCCCCGACAGAGGTCAATGAAGTCCCCCTGTCGGTAGAAGCTGATGGTTTCCTCTTCGGGAATCTGCTCAATGATTTCTACCTTGTAGTCCTGCCCTAGTTCCCGCACCAGCTTTAGCGCCTCGATGCGCGGCAGTTCGATGCGTTCGATAGGCAGGTCACGCTGGGCAATTTCCCGCATGCGCTCCTCGATGCGAGGCAGGTCATCGCCCGTAATCGGCTGCGGTGGGTCTACATCGTAGTAGAAGCCGTCCTCGATGGGAGGGCCGATAGCCAGTTTGGTGCCGGGGAACAGTTCACACACCGCCTGAGCCATCAGATGCGCCGTACTGTGGCGCAACGTCTCGAGGTCCGTCATCGCCTGTGCCATTTTCGGGAACACTCCTCCGAGTGAAGTCAACGCCTGTACGAACGGCGCTGCAGGGGTATTATACCATATCGGAGAACAGGTTTAGCTGATTTCAAGGGGTCTGCTTGCTTCGAGAGGCATTCCGATTGACAGGGTACAAAACGAAATGTTCCTACTACAAAGGTCTTCTATAAACGATAGAAAACTATCCAGAGGTGTGGAGGATGAAGCAACACGAAGCAGTACTCAGAGCAATGCAGGAGCTAGGCGGTTTCGCTACGCTGGCACAGATCTACCAGAAGGCGCTCAGCTATCCGCATGTCCAATGGGGTACCAAAACACCGCAGGCGAGCATCAGGCGCATTGTACAAAAACGCCCGGAGTTTTTCAAAATCCGCCCAGGACTATGGGGGCTTCGGGAGCAGGAGAAAGATATCCTGAAAACCCTTCAGATCGGTGATGAAGCCTCCCCAGCACAACAGGAAGCCTTCGACCACACTTATTATCAAGGCATTATCGTCCAGTGGGGTAACCTGCTGCAATGCACAACTTATGTCCCCCCGCAGGACCGTAACAGATTCTTTCTGGACAAGCCGCTCCGCGAATTTATCACGACAGAAAACATTCCTCCCTTCACCTATCCAGAACTGGTGCAGCGAGCCGGCACGGTAGATGTCATCTGGTTTTCTCGCTCAGCCTATCCGTTCCCTGTGAGGATGTTTGAGGTGGAGCACACAACAGACTTTCATCACTCCTTGATCAAGTTCAGGCACTTCCTGCACTTTCGGACGGAGTTCTTCGTGGTTGCTTCCGCTCACAGAAAAAGAGAGTTCGAGGAGAAGCTGGAGCGAGACCACAGGGAGTTGTGCGCACATGTCAGGTTCCTTAACTACGAGGCACTGGTCAAAGTCTACAGCAAGGACATTGAGCGATATCAGGCATACGAGGAAGCGGGCATCGCCCCTCTTTAGCGACTACAAGGTCGGACGCACGCTTCCTTTTGATGCTCTATGCCCTTGCATATACCCCGTACCTCTGGTAAACTATATGTGCATCCAAGCGGGCCCGTAGCTCAAAGGCAGAGCGGCCGGCTCATAACTGGTTGGTTGCAGGTTCGAGTCCTGCCGGGCCCACCAGCCTATCCGAACGCCTTACGCCACACAGCATCGTACGCCTGCTTCGCTTTCGCCACCGCCTCGTCGGGAGCCATCGCTTTGAGATCTTCGTTGAATACCTCAATGGCAATGCCTCCGTCATAGCCGACCCTCTTCAGCGCACGTAGGAACCCCACGAGGTCAATCACTCCCTCACCCGGCAACAACCGCTGGAAGTCTATCTGCTCCTTCGGCGGCTTGTTGGGCGCGTCGTTAATATGCACATGCACAATCTGCTGGTTGGTCAGTTGCTCCAGGTGCTCCACCGTGCCCTCCATGCAGAACCAGTGGAAGCTGTCCACCAGCAGTCCCAGGTTTGGTGCCCCGATTTCCGCCTCGAAGTCCAGTAACTGGTGCATGGTGTGTATCCAGTCATATTGGCGAGTGCGGGCAGTTGCCGGTCCTACCCATTCCAGTCCGAGCCGCACGTCGAAGTCCGCCAGCACCCGTGCGATCTCGCGGAACCGCTCCGCCATACGCACCGAGTACGCGGCGGGGAACTCGTCGATGCTCGGAGGCAGCCAGGTAGCGGTACGGGTACAACCGATTGCCTGCGCCGCCCGCGCCAGTCGAGGCAGTTCGCGCAAGCCCTCTTTCAGCGTCTCATGGTCTTTACGCCACTCCACCGGCAAGCCAAAACACACCGGCTCGACGCCCGATTCCTCGAATATCGCGCGGGCAGCGTTCACGCCCTGCTGCTGGATAATCCCTGCAATCTCCTCCACACTGAACTCTACCGCCTGATAGCCATGACGCTTCGCCCGTGCTACGAACTCGTGGATATTGCCATAACCGCCTATCGTTGCGTTCAGACAGAGTTTCACGTGTCGCCTCCTCTCAGATGATGTCTGTGGATCTCTCATGAACCGCGCAAGCGAAACAGCTCGTACGCTACCAGAGCGGGCGGTGCACCGATGTTGTTGGCGATGCGGTCAATCACCCGGGCGAGGTTGCGTTCGGTGAGGTCGTCTACCTCGCCGCTCTTCGGGTACAATTCATCCATCGCCTCGCTCACCATCTGCAACGCCTTCTGCAGATAGAGCGCTTTGCCCTGTGGTAACTGCCGGTATGGCTGTTCCGAGTAGGCGCGTACGATGCGGTCGTACAGACTGTCCCACGACTGCTCTATTTCCTCTTGCTTGCGTCGCTGGGCGTACTCCTGCTCGCGGCTGGCGGCGGCGAGAGCCTCCCGTTGTTTGGTACGCTCCCAATCCGCCAGTGTAGTACCTTCGATGATGCGCAGCTGCACCTCTTCACCTGCAAGCTCCGAAAGGATAATCTCGATGGTGCGCCGGTACCCCGGGTTGCGCAGATGTCCCGACAGACTGAACCGTTGCGAGGGCAGTCCCACCACAAACTCGCCGTTCTCTATGGTGATGGGTACCGCATAGTCCAGTGCTTCCCACATGCTGGGCAGCACGATTTTATCCTTCATGCGGTCTACGCCTTGTGCCCATATCTCGCGTGCAGACAAAGCCATCCTCTCTTCTCCTTACCTGTGAACACTGACAGGTACATTATAGGCGCAGAACCACTCAGGGTCAAGGCACAGATTATGGCATCACTACCACTTGCCCCAACAGGTAACGCCTTTGCCCATCGCTATCCGGCAACGGAAGGGCGATTTCCGGCGTGCCGGTAAGGGTACCGACAGACACGTACACCGAGTAAACGCCCGGCTTCAGCTGGAAAGGTAATGCAAAGCTTGCCCGGCTCTCCACAGGCTCCGCTTTACCCGGTGGTGCAACAGGCAGGTTTTTGACGTTCAATCCCTGATCCACCAGCACCGCCACGATACCACCTTTTTCGTCCTTCCATGTGATTGCCGGATAACCACCCCGATAGCATGGCGCCACGCCGACATTGCTCCATCGCCAGCGCAGCTCCCATCTGCTTCCGACCGTTACCCGTCTCTGCCACGAAGCTTCTACCAGCCGCAGCCGATAGCCCAGCCGACGATTGATTTTGTCTATCAGTTCGCGATTTTCCTGAAGAAACTCGCGCGGCCACCAGTGGATAGAGGCATAACTGGCGTGGTATTCCTCCACCGCTTGCAGATACTTGCTGCCGTCCTGCCAGTTACCTCGCTCTTTGGAGGGTCCGTAATGTTCGCATTCCAGAATCACCGGCCTATCGCGCCAGAAAGCCTGCGCCATGCCCGCGTGAAAGTAGGCATTCTGCCCACCCTGCACCAGAATGCTGTCGTCGCGCAGGGTCAACCCTTTCTCCCGAGCGTACTCTATTGTCTCCTCACCGTGAAAGGAGAAGTCATCGTTCGCTGCTAGCAGGGTATGTTTGAAGTACTTCAGGTGCAGGTCAATGTGCTTCTTCACCGTTTCGGGCGAAATCTGGCGCCGTGTGCTGGCAAAGGTGTGTCCTTCTCCCCACACGCCCAGCGAACCCACGTCGATAAACGCCACTTCAGGGTTGCCATCGTATCGCTTTGCCAGCGCAGCAAGAAAGTTCTCCAGCTTCTGCAGGAAAACAGGGTCGTCATAGTCCGGTTCCCAGTAAGGTCCTCCCTCTTTGACACCCACGCCGGGTTCGAAGTCATACCCCTTCGCTCCGGCACGATGCACCCACTCCGGTGTCGCCCAGCGCGTCCAGGACTCGCTACAGCTGATGCGCAGGGCTATCTGCTTGCCTCTGGCGATCCATCGCTGCGCGGGCGTATCCAGGACTGACCAGTTGAAACGTCCCTCCTCGGGTTCGATGTACGACCACGGGATGCGCAGATACACCACGGAAAGCCCGGGGAAATCGTCCACCGTGTCCGAAGGCTCTAGCCGGGAGCCGTAGTTTTCGGGAATGTTGTCGTAGTAGTGCAGTACCCAGCCCATGCCGGGGTTCACCAGAGCCTCTCCGGTATCCGGGGGGCGTACGGTAACCCATTCGTCCTGTAGCCATGCTGTACCTGCCACCAGCAACAGACACCATACCAGCATCTACCCTAACCTCCCAAAGCAGTTCTTTTTGTGTGTTCTCTCTACATCATTGAGGTTCCTTTTCCCACAGGTAGGATATACCATCCGCACACACGGAACAATTCAGCTTTACGAACTGCCTAAAAAGGCAATACCCCTGGATTGACGGAGGGCACCAATGGTAACAGGAGGAGACGCATGACAACTTGTTCACCACACCACCATGCTGCTTACCCACAGCGATTTGTTAACACCGTACAGCGACTTCTGGCGGTAACCGCTAGCGTACTCTGCATGGTCGGCCTGGTTCAAGCGCAGGTTTCCGTATCGACGAGCTTCGGCGTGACGGCAACACTGTGGACAAGCACCAACGGTAACATGAAGATGGACTACGATTGGGTTCGGGACAGGTTTGTCATTCAGTATCTGTACGGCTCTATCCCGCCCCAATACGCAACCATTGACCTTGCTACCAAGACGCTCACACACCTCGCCCAAACCACCAGCTCCACTTACTACGAAACGCTGCTGACCGTGTTACCCACCAGCTGGAATGGTTACAGCCAGGGCACGACCCTTGTGTCCAGCGGAGGCACAGGTAACATCTTCGCTATTTCTCCAACCGGCGCCGTATCCACCTTCACGTCGGGGCTGCCGAACACACACAACTGGCTGGCAACCCCCACAGACTACACGACCGTCCGCTGGGATGAATTCGGCGTGGCAAGTAACGACCTGTTCTACGCGAACGAAGGCAGCGGGGAAGTCTCTCGGGTAGATAGCTCCGGCAATATCGTGTGGACAACCGCACTGACCTATACCGACCAGTACGGCTTTCGGCAACAGGGTCTGCCCGAGGCGATGATTGTGCTAGGCAGCAACCCGCGATGGGGTACATTCCAGAACAAGGTGCTGGTTGGGCAAAACTATCCCACCTCTACCATGTTCACCATCGACCCGATAACAGGCACGTTCCAGGCAGTGACCTCACCCATTCCTGGCGCGCCAGAGTCGTTCCGACTCTACCATTCGCGCACGGGAGCGCCTCTAGCCCTGTACGTGTCCCTGTACGGCGGCGGTAACTCCCAAATCTACCAGATTACCAACCTGAACAACATCCCCAATCTGCAACCAGACGACCTGTTCATCGCCCGAGAGGCACTTGGCGGTGGTGAAGTGTATCATGTATACTGGGACAATACCCTGAATAGCTTTGTGTCGCAGCAGATTGCTTCCTTCTCGGGACCGGGTTACTTTCTGGAAGATATGGTGTTCGCTCCACAGGGGGGAGTAGTTCCCGAACCGTCTTCCCTGCTGTTGTTCAGTGTGGGAACGGTTGGCGTTGGTGCGCTCTTGAGGCGTTCGCGCAGAGCGTAAGGTTGTAGCGAACAGCGAGGGCAGGATTTCGTCCTGCCCTCGCTGTATATAACGACACCCGATGTTCAATCTGCATGCCAGGAGGTGAAACCATGCATCACCCATTCGTGTGGGAAGAGTGCCTGGAAGCGCTGGAGAAAACGCCTCATGCCTTGCAAAGGCTCACCCACCTGATCACCCCTGAGCGCTGGGAACAACGCCCCTCGCCTGACCGCTATTCTCCCAGGGAGCTGCTTTATCATCTGGCGGAGGTGGAAGAGGCCTTCTTCCAGCGGTATCGCTTGATCGCCGAGCAAGAACACCCTCAGCTGACCGTCTACGACGCTCACGATGCGCTTTCCGAAAGACGGTTTGCGGGAGGTAGCGTGCGGGAAGGGATAGCGCGATTTAGC
>JBMFOT010000092.1:0-10001 GCA_049969495.1 Armatimonadota bacterium | reverse complement strand
CGGGTGGGCGTTGGAACCGAGATGCGTATTATCCTGCCGGTTCACCCGGTACGCCGCACTCGCCGCATTGAGCTGAGAGAGGAAGACAATCTGCGCACCGGGATACCGGACCTCTAAACGCTCACGTACAGACTTGAAGGGGGGTATGACAGTGAAGGCAAAAATAGCGGCAGAGAAATCCACACCGTTAACCCTGCTCATCGTGGAGGACCAGGCCAATCACCGTCGTGTGCTGGAGGCACACTTCTCTAAACAATACGACGTGCTCACCGCCGAGCACGGTCAGCGTGCACTGGAAATCGCTTCACAGAGGCATGTTGACCTGTTAATCGTCGATTTGATTCTGCCCGGCGCGATGAACGGGATGGAAGTGCTGCAAAAGGTTCGCGAGATGTATCCGAACGTAATGGCTATCATGATCACCGCGCATCCCACCGTTCGCACAGCGGTACAGGCAATGAAAGACGGCGCGATAGACTATATTGAAAAGCCTATCGACCTGGACGAACTGAAAGCAAAGGTGGACAGGGCGGCCGAGCAGTATCGCCAGAGGGAGGAAATCCTACAGCAGGCGCAACGGCCTCGCGACACCCTCGATCTTCAGGGTATCGTGGGCACCAGCGAAGCGATGCAGAAAGTATATGAGATGATTGGAAAGGTCGCGGCGAGCAATGCGACCGTACTGATTCGCGGCGAAAGCGGTACAGGAAAGGAGCTGGTTGCCAAAGCCATTCATCGCAACAGCAATCGGGCGAACGGGCCGTTTATCGCCGTGTCCTGCGCCGCGCTGCCGGAGACCTTACTCGAAAGCGAGTTGTTCGGGCACGAGAAGAACGCTTTCACCGGCGCGACGTCACAAAAGCCGGGGAGGTTCGAACTAGCACACAAGGGCACTCTGTTCCTCGATGAAATCGCAGAGATCACCCCTGCTATTCAGGTGAAATTGCTGCGTGTGCTGCAGGAACACGAGTTCGAGCGGCTCGGGGGCACCAAACCGATCAAAGTGGACGTGCGCCTCGTCGCTGCGACCAACAAAGACCTGGAGAAGATGGTGCAGGAGAAAACCTTCCGCGACGACCTGTACTATCGCCTGCACGTCATCGAGATTTACCTGCCTCCCCTGCGTGAACGAAGGGAAGACATTCCGCTTCTGGTGGAACACTTTCTGAAGCAGTACAACAGGGAGAACGGCAAACAGCTCAAATCCGTCGCCCCCGAAGCGATGGACATCCTGATGAATTACCGCTGGCCCGGGAACGTGCGCGAGCTGGAAAACGCCATCGAACGGGCGGTTGTGCTCGCTGATATCGACGCAGAACGGCTTACGCCCGACCTCTTGCCGGAATCTATCACCAAGACGGTGCAAATCGTTTAGATTTTTTTGCAAATTCCGGCAAAAACGCTCTGAATGGTACGGAACTTGCAGTGATATATGGGCGGATATATTTGCAAGGAGACCTGTTAAGAATGCAGGAATTGTATATTTATTATTGAAATCAGAAAAGATGCCCGGTCCATGTCGAAAGGGGAAGTCTGAGCCGATGCCCAGAGTGCTGATAGCGGACGATGAAGTGAACCTGTGCAAGGTGCTGGCTGCAAGGTTGCAGCAAAGTGGATTGCAGTGCGTGATTGCGCATGAGGGTGTGCAGGCGCTGGAAATCCTCCGCTCACAACCGATCGATGTGGTCGTGCTGGATGTTCGGCTCCCGCGCAAGAACGGTGTGCAGATACTGCGCGAAATCCGGCGAGACAATCCGCAGCTCCCTTGCGTGCTCATCACCGCGTTCGACGACGTCGAGCTACACGAGGAAGCGGCGCGTCTGGGAGCGAATGCTGTCTTGCAGAAGCCGTTTGACCTGGAGGCGTTCACCGAGCTGATCTGGAGAGAGATCAGCGCCCTTGCCCCCATGACGGGAGCATCCATGCTGCTGCAGAACGGTGAGAAGGTGGTTGTGGACATCCGGCGAGGCGAGTGGTCGTATACCTATGCACCGCGCGTCATCTCGCAAGACGACCGCACGCTGGAGATCGAACCGCCGCTGGCAGTAGTGGATACAGAGGTGTTGTCGCAGGGGATAGCGATTGTTCAGTTTACGCGCGGGGATGGTGTATACCAGTTTCGTTCGCGCATCAAGCTGGCTACCACCCCACGACAAGCGTTGTATCTGCGCAAGCCGGTCGCCATCCGCCGCCTGCAACGCCGCAAGCACCCGCGCATTGTGGAAGAGGGACAGGTCAACCTGGCGTTTTCGATCCGGGAAGAGCGTGAAGCCGCTCCGCTGACGGTTACGGGCGAACTGTACGACCTGAGTCATGGCGGTTTCTCCGTGCTGTTGTCGCAGGCACCGCCCGTTGGCGAAGAGGTCTCCTTCCAGATGGCGCTGCCCGAGGCAAACCTTACCCTCATTGGGCAAGCGCAGGTGGTGCACGTGGGCGGGATGATCGCCAACAGGGTACCGGCGGTCTATCATGTGGGGCTGAAGTTCACCCGGCTCGCGCCTGCCATGCGACAAGCGCTGGCAGAATGGGTGGAGAGGCTGTTGAAACAGGCGTGAACACAAAATCTTGAGGAGGCCTGCGTTGCTGGTTCGTGTACTTTCGGGCACCGTACACGGGATTGAACCGCATACTATCGAAGTAGAAGTGGACATGCAGCCGGGCGGAGTGCCGGCGTTTACCCTCGTGGGTTTACCGGACCGTGCGGTGCAGGAAGCGATTGACCGCGTTCGTCTGGCTATTCGCAACTCAGGACTTCACTGGCCCATGCGCCGTATCACCGTCAACCTGGCTCCTGCCGACCTGCGCAAGGAAGGCCCCGCTCTGGACCTGCCTATCGCCATCGGTATCCTGGCAGCAGCAGGGCAGGTGGACGGTGAATGGCTGGGCGAAACGTTTGTGCTGGGTGAACTGTCGCTGGACGGCACCGTGCGCCCGGTGACCGGAGTGTTGCCCACCGCCATCCACGCCCGCCAGCAGGGCGTCAAGCGCATGATTGTGCCCACGCCCAATGCCCCTGAGGCAGCGATTGTGGGCAATGTTCAGGTATACCCTGTTGCCAGCCTTGCGGAGGCGGTAGCCCTGTTGAACACGCGCGACGGCATTACCCCCCTCAGCAACGACCCCGAACAGCTGTTACAGCAACCGCCAAAGTATGAGGTGGATTTCGCCGATGTGAAAGGGCAACACCATGTCAAGCGCGCGCTGGAGGTTGCTGCAGCGGGGGGGCATAACGTGGTGATGATTGGTCCCCCGGGTTCCGGCAAGACGATGCTGGCACGCCGTGTGCCCACCATCTTGCCGCCGATGACGGTAGACGAAGCCATCGAGATTACCAAGCTGTACAGCGTCGCCGGGCTGTTGCCTCCGAACAC
This sequence comes from Armatimonadota bacterium, assembly GCA_049969495.1. Lineage (GTDB taxonomy): Bacteria > Armatimonadota > HRBIN16 > HRBIN16 > HRBIN16 > HRBIN16. Next base: position 6,630 of record JBMFOT010000092.1, on the reverse strand, counting down.
CGGACTGTTGACCACGCGCCCCTTCCGCTCACCACACCATACCAGCAGTAACGCCGCGCTGGTAGGCGGAGGTAGTGTGCCTCGTCCGGGCGAGGTAAGCCTGGCGCACAACGGGGTGCTTTTCCTCGACGAGCTGCCGGAGTTTCGTCGCGAAGTGCTGGAGGTGCTGCGCCAGCCGCTGGAAGACGGCGTGGTGAGCATCGCGCGGGTGCAAGCCAGCATCGCCTACCCTGCCCGCTTCATGCTGATCGCTGCCATGAACCCCTGTCCCTGTGGTTACTTCGGTGACCCTCAGCACGGGTGCACTTGCTCGCCCACGCAAATCCGCAAATATCAACAGCGAGTATCAGGACCGTTGCTGGACCGCATTGACATCCATATCGAAGTGCCGCGCCTCACCCCCGACGACCTGCTGCGCACCCAACCCGGCGAGCCGTCGGAAGCCATTCGCGAGCGGGTGGTGCGCGCACGGGAGATTCAGCAAAAGCGGTTTGAAGGCACGAACGTACGCTGCAACGCACAGATGACCACGCGCATGTTGCGCCAGTTCTGTCCGCTCTCGGAGGATGTGAAAGCGATGCTGAGGCAGGTAAGCCAGCAGATGGGCATCAGCGCACGCGCCTTTGACCGCATCGTGAAACTGGCGCGCACCATCGCCGACCTTGCCGGTGAGGAACACATTGGCTTGCCGCATGTGGCGGAAGCCATTCAGTATCGCAGTCTGGACAGGCGTATCTGGCTGTAACGGCTATATCTGGTTGGGGTCAATGCCCATCTCTCGCAGCTTCGCCGCGAGGCGGTCTGCCCTTTGTCTCTCCGCCTCTGCCTGTTGTCCCAGTTCCACAAAGCTCAGGAACTTGCGTCCATCCGGATAGAACAGACCCACCTCCGCATCCTTGCCCTTCTCGAAGCGAATGCCCAGACGCGGGCTCTGCCAGCCTTCCATGCCTTTGACCGGCACCAGCTGTTCGCCCTCACGCAACCAGCCATCCCACTCGCCACTGTCGGGATAGTAAATGTAATACTCCTCCACACCGTATCGGCGGTAGAAGTCCATCTTCTCCAGCATCTGCGAAAGCCGATTGCCCGGCGACCACACCTCGAACACCACCTGCGGGGGGATATTGCCCTCTTCCCACTGCTTGTACGACCGGCGGTGTCCCTTCGGACGTCCGAACGCCACCATCACATCCGGGGCTTGCCGAATCTCCGCGTTTCCCTCTACCGGATACCAGAGCAGGTCGCCGGCGACAAACACGTCGGGGCGGTCTGCAAAAAGCAGTTCCAGATTCCCCTTGATGGTGACGATGCATTCGAACTGTATCGTATTGTCCGCCATCGGTTGACCGTCCGAGTCAGGATAGAACACCTTTCGCTCTGTTTGCACCGCTGTGGACATCGCCATCAACCTCCGGGGTGCAGGGTGTATTCAGCATACCATAGCGCCCCATCTCTCTGCAAGCTGGCGCAGGTTCACGGCTGCCGTGACCATAACGGCTCGGCGGGAGCCTCGCCCTCCAGAGGGGCTGCGCGATAAATGCTTTGCAATCGCCCTCACCATCTGCTACAATCAGTACAGGAGCCACCATGAGCCTGTTTGAGCAGAAAAACCTGTACGAAACCGAAGCGGAGGCACCGCTGGCGGCGCGGATGCGTCCCCGCACGCTGGAGGAGTTCGTTGGGCAGGAGCATCTGGTCGGCGAGGGGACGGCGATTCGCAAAGCCATCGAGAGCGACCAGCTCGGCTCGGTCATCTTCTGGGGACCACCCGGCTGTGGCAAGTCCACGCTGGCGCGTATTATCGCCGCGCACACGAAGTGCCATTTCGTGGAATACAGCGCGGTGACCAGCGGCGTCGCGGAAGTGCGTCGGGCTATCGAAGAGGCACGTAGCCGTCGCCAGCTGCACGGTCAGCGCACCATCCTGTTCGTAGACGAGATACACCGTTTCAACCGCGCCCAGCAGGATGCTTTCCTGCCCCATGTGGAAAACGGCACGATTATCCTGATGGGCGCGACCACCGAAAACCCCTACTTTGCCATCAACGCGCCGCTGCTCAGCCGTTCGCGGGTGCTGCGTTTCGAGCCGCTAAGCGAGGAGCACCTGCGCGTCATCGTGGAGCGCGCCCTCGCTGACGAGGAACGGGGACTAGGTAAGCTGCGTGTGCATCTTCCCCCGGAGTGCATGGACTATCTGCTGCGAATCGCCAACGGAGATGCCCGTGTGGCGCTGAACGTGCTGGAGGCGGCAGCCGCCCTCGCCGAGCCCGACACGCAAGGCAGGCGCACCGTCACACTGGAGATGCTGGAGCAGGTGGTACAACAACGCGCCGCGCGTTACGACCGTGAAGGCGATGAGCACTACGACACCATCTCCGCGTTCATCAAATCCGTACGCGGTTCCGACCCCGACGCGGCATTACACTACCTCGCCCGCATGATTCGCGCGGGAGAAGACCCCCGTTTCATCGCCCGTCGGCTGGTTATCCTCGCCAGCGAGGACATCGGCAACGCCGACCCGCACGCGCTGCTGGTGGCGGTGGCGGCGATGGAGGCGGTGCAGTTTATCGGGCTGCCCGAGGCGCAAATCACGTTAGCGCAAGCCACCACTTACCTTGCCTGTGCGCCCAAGAGTAACGCCAGCTACGTTGCGCTGAACAAAGCGCTGCACGACCTGGAGACACAGCCTTTAGCCCCTGTGCCTCTGCACCTGCGCGACGCCAGCTATCCGGGCGCACAGCACCTGGGGCACGGCAAGGAGTACATCTACCCGCACAACCACCCCGGGCACTGGGTGCCCCAGCGTTACCTGCCCGAAGGCAACTGGAACCTGCCCTACTACGAGCCTTCCGACAGCGGGCTGGAACGCAAAATCGCGGAACGCCTGCGGCAGCTGCGCGAGCGTCTGGAACGCCCTTCCGCCCCCACTGAGGAAGACGAAACCGCTCCGAACCCTTGACAAAGCGCGGGTTGTTGGGCATAATATATAGCGGTTGCTGCGGGGTCGTTCAGCGGCAGGACGCCTGGCTCTGGACCAGGTAACGGTGGTTCGAATCCATCCCCCGCAGCCAATTTTGTTTCACAGGTCCATCTCTCGCTTCATCCGCTGCGGTGTTGGGCATCCCGTTTCGCGGCTGACGGTTCCAGCAGCAGGCGTCGGGGTCGAAGCGGTTGCCCCATGGGTAGAGACGGCGGTCTGTGCTCCGTTTTGCCTCACTCCAACCCTGCTTGTAGTATCACACCACACCCAGCAGCAGGTCTATTACCAGCTGGTCCAGCTTCTCATAGCCCAGCCCTTTCCTGCCCAGTGCCTCGATATCGAACTGCTTCTGGCGCAGAGCCTGCGCGTTTTGGGGAGAGTAGCTGCTCATCAGGCTCTCCAGCTCGGCGTCGCGAGGCTGAATCTGTGCCAGCATCTCCTGAATGGCGGGATGCTCGTTGAACTGACGCGCCTTCTCTTTCAGAATCAGATAGGTGCGCATACAGCCCTTCGCGAACTCCCACACACCCTCTTCGTCCTCGGTGCGGTAGGCGTGCGCGTCGAAGTGGCGCGGACCGTTGTAGCCGTGGTCCTCCAGCAGTTTCACGAGGAAGAACGCGCCCTTGATGTCCTCCGAGCCGAAGCGCAGGTCCTGGTCGAAGCGGTTCAGCTTCTGGGCATTCAGGTCGATATGGAACAGCTTGCCCGATTCCAGCGCCTGCCCGACGGCGTGCGCGAAGTTCAAACCCGCCATGTGCTCATGGGCGACCTCGGGGTTCACGCCTACCATGTCGGGGTCGTCCAGCGTGTTGATGAACGCCAGCATCGCGCCCACGTTGGGCAGGAAGATGTCACCGCGCGGCTCGTTGGGTTTGGGCTCCATCGCGAAGCGCAGGTTGTACTTGCGGTCTTTCACGTAGTGAATCAGGAAGTTGATGCACTCGCGATAGCGTTTGATGGCGTCGGTGGGGTCTTTGGCGGCGTCACACTCGGTACCTTCTCGTCCGCCCCAGAAGACGTATATCTCCGCGCCCAGTTCCACCGCCAGGTCTATCGACTGCATGGATTTCTGCAGGGCATAAGCGCGCACCTTCGGGTCGTTGGAGGTGAACGCGCCGTCCTTGAAGACCGGATGGTAGAACAGGTTGGTGGTGCCCATTACCAGTTTCATGCCGTAGTCGTTAAGAGCCTTTTTGAACTCCTTCACGATGCGGTCGCGCTCGGCAGGGGAGGCGTCGATAGGCACGAGGTCGTTGTCATGCAGGTTCACGCCGTACGCGCCCAGTTCGGAGAGTTTTTGCACCGCGCGGATAGGAGTGACTACATCGCGCACCACGTCGCCGAACGGGTCGCGCCCGCGGTTGCCGACCGTCCACAATCCGAAGGTGAACTTATGTTCCTTGCGAGGGGTATAGGCGTCCATGGTGGAAACCTCCTGTCAACGAATGTACCCTTGATTTCGCGAGGGGAGGGGGAGATTCCTGTCAGAGGCATAGGGAGGCGCACCTGTCTCCGTTGCGCACCGCCCTTGCCCGCGAGCCAGTGGTATGCCTGCAACCGCTTGGGCAGAGGAGGAGGTAAGCGGAAACGGCTCGGACGGAGCCTCGCCATCCAGAAGAACGAACCTTGACAAACTACTACTCTGAAAGCGTACCGCGCAGAGGGTTTTCCCGAAAGCTGCAGGACTCTCCCTTTCGGAAAGGGAAGAGTCGCTTGGCGAGTAAACAACCTTCCTTCAAGCAGGAGGTAGAAGCATGAACGGAACAGGGTGGATACTGGTGCTGTGTGGCGCAGTGGTGCTTTTCAGCGTGTCTGCGGAAGCACAACGTGCGAAGAAGCATCTGCTGGTGGTATCGCATACCGCCGGCTTCCGTCACGAGGGAGCGATCAAGAGCTTCGACAAGGTCATTGCCGAGCTGGCGGACAAGTCCGGGCAGTTCACGGTGGAATACTGCCGCACCGCCGAGGACGTCAAGAAGATGATGTCGCCAGAGGGATTGAAGAATTACGACGGGGTGATTTTCTCGAACACCACCGGCAACATCGGCATTCCCGACCTGCAGGCGTTTCTCAACTGGGTGAAGTCGGGTAAAGCGGTGATCGGTCTGCATGCGGCGGCGGATACCTATCACGATGAGCCGAGCTTCATCGAAATGCTTGGCGGAGAGTTCAAGACGCATGGTGCGCAGTGCGAAGTGGAGGTCATCGTGGAGGACGCGAAACATCCCGCGATGGCACACCTCGCTCCGCGCTTCAAAGTGTTCGACGAAATCTACGAGTACAAGAATATCGATCGCGCCAAACTGCATGTGCTGGGTTCGATGGACAAGCATCCCAACGATGGACACCCCGAAGCCGGTCAACCGGGTGATTATTTGCTGATATGGTGCAAGCCCTACGGCAAGGGGCGCGTGTTCTATACCGGCCTGGGGCATCGCGAGGATGTTATCGAAAGCGAGTGGTATAAACAGCACATGCTGGGAGGCATCCGCTGGGCGCTGGGTATCATCAAGAACCCACAGCCCCGCGTTGGTCTTCCCTCAGCCAAATGAACGAACACATTGCCCGATTTCTGCACTACCTGCGTGTGGAGCGAGGCGCCTCTGCCCACACGCAGGACGCTTACTCGCGTGACCTGCGCCAGCTCGCCGAGTTCTCCCGGGAACGAGGGTATTCTCTGCATGAGGCTCTGGGCGAGAACGGTCTGCTGGCTTTCTCCCAACATCTGCGCAAGCAGGAGCTGGCAGAGGTCAGTATCGAACGCAAGCTGTGCGCAGCGCGAGCGTTCGCACGCTTTTTGCGGCAGGAGGGAGTACTCCCAGAAGAAACAGTTCCCTCCGTCGCCACTTTCCGTCTTCCTCGCAAGCTGCCCAACGCCCTTTCCCATCAGGAGGTAGAAAACCTTCTGTCGCAACCCGATACCCGAACACCCCTCGGGTTGCGCGACCGGGCGATGCTGGAGCTGGCATACGCCGCAGGGTTGCGCGTGTCAGAGGTGGTGGCACTGCGCCTGCAGGATATCGACCTGCATGAGGGCTTCGTGCGCGTGTTCGGCAAGCGGTCGAAAGAGCGATGGGTGCCCTTTGGGGACAGCGCGAAATCGGCGTTGCAGGATTACCTGCGCCTTGCCCGCCCGAAGCTGCTGGGCAAACGTAGCGAGGACTATCTCTTCCTCAGCGAGCGAGGCACTCCGCTTTCTCGCACGCAGTTCTGGCTGCGCCTGAAGCAGTACGCACAGCAGGCAGGCATCGCTCGCCCTGTGAGCCCGCACACCCTGCGCCACTCCTTTGCGGTACACCTGTTGCAGGGTGGGGCAGACCTGCGCGCGGTGCAGGAGATGCTGGGACATGCCAGCATCAACACCACCCAAATCTACACGCGAGTAAGCATCGACCACGTGCGCGAAGTGTACAGGAAGCACCACCCGAGGGCGTAGTGCAATTGCGTCCGCGACGAAGAGACCGTGTATCACAAAGGGGGCGACGGAGCACGCCCGCCCACACCAGCCATGCCCCGCCGCCTCCGTAACGTTTACTCATCCCCCATCGCACCGAAGTTGCGCACCAGGATGCCGAAGTCGAACAGCGTCACCTCCTCATCGCCGTCCAGGTCTGCTTCGGCGTTCCAGTTCGTGTCGCCCGGCACGCTGCC
>JBMFOT010000091.1:0-10767 GCA_049969495.1 Armatimonadota bacterium | reverse complement strand
ATCAGTAGGAGGTTTGACTCTGCAAACAGAATAAGCATACCAAATATCAACCTGTTAGGGAGCCCGCGATGCATCCTTCACCAAAACGAACTGTACACTATACCTTCGGCAACCATAATCACTGGGTAGATATGGTGTGGAACTGGGGCGAGTTTGTGCTTCCTGCCAGCGTGCGGGATATGCTCCTGCTGATGGACGCAACAGGCGCAAAGGGCAACGTGAACTTCGACGTGGTGGGCTACGAACAGCTGGCACTCACCGACCCCGAAGCGTTTGAACTACTCAAGAGGGCGGTCAGGGATGGACGCGCCGAGCTGGTGGGGGCGTCGTACGGTCAGCCCTACGGCTTATTCTGCGGGGGCGAGGCAAACGTGCGCCAGCTGGCGATGGGGGTGCTGGTGTGCGAGAAACTGTTTGGCGTGCGTCCGGTCACGTGGTGGGAAGAGGAGTTCGACTTCTTTCCGCAGCTGCCCCAGATTCTGCGCCAGTGTGGGTTTGAGTACGGCTGCCTCTTCTTCCAGTGGACGTGGCATACGCCGCACATTCCCATTGAGAAGGTCTCCCGCGCACGGTGGCGCGGGCTGGATGGTTCGGAGATACTGGTTGCTCCCAAGACCGACCTGTGCCTGCACCAGTGGCCCGAGGACTTCGAGCAGGGTTTGCGACACGAAGCGGTAGAACAGATGGAAGCCCCGCTCATCATCCAGTGGCTGGAGCTGCTCCCCACCCCCGACTGGATGTGCCGGGCGGAGCTGATTGCCCCGCGCATGAAGGAGATAGCCGCCCAGCCCGAATTCGACATCCGCTGGGTCACGCTGAGCGAGTTTCTCTCACGGGCGAAGGGCGATGAGCCGGTGCTGGAGTACACGCTGGATGACGTGTTCCACGGCATGTCCATCGGCAAGAACGGCGACGTGGTGCGCTACCTCAGCAAGCGCGCGGAGAACCAGCTGCTGAGCGCGGAGAGCTTCGCGCTGGTGTCGGGAATGCTGGGCAGACCGTACGCGCAGTGGGATGTGTATCCCGAGTGGGAGATTCGGCAGGCGTGGCGCAACCTGCTGTTGGCGCAGCATCACGACGTGGACGAGTGTGAGGGGCTGTGCGGCGACACGGGAAAACTGTACTATCGCGATAGCCTCGAACTTTCGCGCATGGTGTTAGAGCGCAACGTGAAGCACATCGCCGGGTGCGTGAGCGGAGAGCCCGACGTCGTGGTGTTTAACCCGCTGGGGTGGGCGCAAAGCGGTATCGCCACCGTCACCGTGCCTGCCGACCGCGTGAAATCGGCGATGGTGGACGATGCCGGGCACCTCCTGCCTGTGCAGGTGACCGATGCGAACGGTGAGCAAGCAACGGTCTGCTTCCCCGCGCAAGACGTGCCGTCCGTCGGCTACAGGGCGTACCGCTTTGCAGAGAGAAATGCCGCTGACGCTCAGCTGGTCGCTCTGACCGAACGCGAAGAGGCGATACAGCTCGCCAATCCGTACGTGAAGGCTCGAATAGACCGCCGTACGGGCGTGATCACCAGCCTGCGGTCAGTAGCAACCGGCGCAGAGTTTGTGCGCGAGGACATGCCGCTGAACGCGCTGCACATCCCCCTTGGTGACAGGGTGTATCGCTCCCAAGAGGGGATACGCGCCGTCCGCATAGAGCATCCCGGTCCTGTGCTGGCGAGTGTGCTGGTAGAGGGCGACCTGGGCGAAGTGGCGCGGTTCCGCTCGCGCATCCTCCTCAACGCTGTGAGCGCAAACGTGGAGGTGCAGACCCACCTGCGCTTCCTTCTGCGTCCTGAACCGTCGATGATGCGTTCGCTGCAGACCGATATCGCTGCCCGGCTACAGCGCACCGAAATCTGGCATGACCATCCTTTTGCGGTGACGCCGATTCGCGCCGAGGGGGTGTATCGCAAGAAATATCCCACCGGCGACTGGATGACCTCGCCCCAGTTCTTCGAGGAGGTGGTCAACCCGTTTACGGGCTTAAACTTCATCTTCCTGACCGACGGCACGCGCGGCTTGCAATACATGCACGGGGGCAATCAGGGCTTCCTGCGCGACGGCAATGTGGTGCGCAACATCTTGTTCATGTACGACGCCTGGGATGAGGGCAACTGGGTGCGCGAGGTGGAGCTGCGCTACGGGTATCGCATTTGGGAGAGCGTGCCCAGCCGCGACACCCTGTTGCGTGAGGCAACCGTTTTCCACCGACCTGTGGTGGCGGTGTGGCGCGACATCTCTTCTGGCGAACCGCAACTGCCAGAGGCGATGAGCTTCCTGCAGGTAGAGGGCGAGGTGGTGCTCTCTGCCTTCTACCGCGAGGGGGAGTGGTGTGTACTGCGGGCGTTTGAGGTCAACGGCAAGCCCGCCGAGGCCCGCTTCAACTTCTACGGCGCGGTGGAGAAGGCGGAGCGGGTAAACATGCTGCTGCGCGAACCGACGCCTCTGCCAATAGAGGGTAACACCGTTGCCGTCTCGTTCCGACCGCATGAGATAGTCACCGTGCGTTTGCTGCTGGAGAAGGCGCGCAAACAGTACCGCCCGCTGGATGACTACCGTGGCGTGTGGGTGGAGACCACCACCAAAGCGCACAAAGAGGTGGGGTGGACAGATGCTGCGGCTGGAGAGCATCGCGTTTTTTGAGCAGTTACTCTGCTCGATATATTGCAAAAGCACTGCGCACTAAGGTAAAATAAACGCACGCACACGGTTCCAAAGACGCCCGTGTCGTTCGTGCGAAGATACGCACCTGCGACAACGGGCATTATTTGTCTTGTGCAAAAGCATGCATCTCTATAATCGCTTGATAGGGAGTTGGTGAGAGGTTATGCATTATTACGGACTGCCGGCACCAGATGGTCTATATCATCCCGCACACGAGCACGATGCGTGCGGTGTAGGCTTTGTGGTCAACATCGCAGGCAAGAAGTCGCATGCTATCCTGGAACAGGGCATCCAGATTCTGGAAAACCTGGTGCATCGCGGCGCGGCAGGAAGCGACCCCGAAACGGGCGATGGTGCAGGGATCCTCATCCAGATACCGCACCAGTTCTTCCTGCGTCAGCGTGACGGCAACCTGCCCAACGAAGGCTATTACGGGGTAGGCATGGTTTTCCTGCCCCGCGATGAGCGCGACCGCGCCCTGTGCGAGGCAGCGATAGAGACCGTCACCAAAGAGGAAGGACAGCTCTTTCTCGGCTGGCGTGAGGTTCCGGTGGATAACACCGCTATCGGCACCGCGTCGCGTGCAGTAGAACCGGTCATTAAACAGTTCTTCATCGGACGGGCGAAGGAGCTGCCCGACCAGGAGGCGTTTGAGCGCAAGCTGTTTGTCATCCGCAAGGTGATCGAAAACCGTGTGGCTCGCCTGCATCTCAAACAGCCGGAGTACTTCTATATCTGCAGCTTGTCCTCACGAACGATTGTTTACAAAGGGCTGTTGCTGGCGCACCAGATCAGCGGGTTCTATTTGGACCTCGCCGAACCCGATGTGGTCACTGCGCTCGCGCTGGTACACCAGCGGTTCAGCACCAACACCTTCCCCACCTGGCCGCTGGCGCATCCGTACCGCATGATTGCGCACAACGGGGAGATTAACACCCTGCGCGGCAACCGCAACTGGATGCGTGCCCGCGAAGCGCAACTGCGCTCTGCCCTGTTCGGCGACGACGTGAAAAAGATTACCCCGCTGGTCACCGAGACGGGAAGCGACTCCGCCACGCTGGATAACGCGCTGGAACTGCTGGTGCGTGGTGGACGCAGTCTCGCCCACGCGATGCTCATGTTGATTCCAGAGGCATGGGGCAATCATCAGTTCATGGACGAAGACCGCAAGGCGTTCTATGAGTACCATGCTTGCATCATGGAGCCGTGGGATGGACCCGCCGCCGTCGCGTTCACCGACGGACGCCAGATCGGGGCGATGCTCGATCGCAATGGTCTGCGCCCTGCACGCTATCTGGTGACCAAAGACGACCACGTCATCATGGCGTCCGAAACGGGCGTGCTGGATATTCCCGACGAGAACATCCGCTCCAAGTGGAGGCTACAGCCGGGCAAAATCTTTCTGGTAGACACCGAGGAGGGGCGCATCATCGATGACGAGGAGCTGAAAGACCGAATCGTGCACCAGAAGCCCTACCGACAGTGGCTGATTCAGAACCGTATTGACCTGAGCAGGCTACCTGACCCACCGCATGTTTACCTGCCCAACCACGACACCATTCTGGAACGCCAGAAGGTGTTCGGTTACACGCTGGAAGACCTGAACATGATTCTGGCACCGATGGCAACAGACGGCGAAGAGCCGGTCGGTTCGATGGGCAACGACACGCCGATCGCGGTGCTGTCGCAGCGGCCGCAGCTGCTCTACAACTACTTCAAGCAGCTCTTTGCACAGGTGACGAACCCTCCCATCGACCACATCCGCGAAGAAATTGTCATGTCGCTGGCGGACTACATCGGCAAAGACGGTAGCCTGCTGGAGGAGACGCCCGAACATTGCCGGCAGTTGCGCATCGAAACGCCCATTCTGACCAACGTGGAGCTGGAAAAGCTGCGCCACATCGAGGCGAACAACTTCAGCGCGCGCACGCTATCCATGCTGTTTGACCCCGATACCGGTGCGGCAGGCATGGAGGTAGCTCTCACCCGCCTGTGCAAGGAGGCGAGCCGGGCGGTCGCTGAGGGCGTAAGCATCATCATCCTGTCGGACAGGGGCGTGGATCGTCACCACGCGCCCATCCCCGCTCTGCTCGCCACTTCAGCGGTGCATCACCACCTGATTCGCGAGGGCACGCGCACGGCGGTCGGACTGGTGGTGGAGTCGGGAGAGCCACGCGAGGTGCATCACTTCGCCCTGCTCATCGGCTACGGCGCGAGCGCAGTGAACCCCTACCTGGTGTTCGAGACGCTGGCGGATATGAAGCGCGAAGGGATGCTGCCCGAAGACCTAACCTACGAGCAGGCATGTAAGAACTTCATCAAGTCCATCAACAAGGGCTTGCTCAAGACCATGTCCAAGATGGGCATCTCCACCCTGCAGAGCTATCGTGGCGCGCAGATATTCGAAGCCATCGGCCTGCACGAGGAGGTTATCGACAAGTACTTCACCCATACCGCCTCGCGCATCAGCGGGGTGAAGCTGGACGTGATTGCAGAGGAGACTCTGGCACGACATCGCTTTGCCTATCCCCCCGCGCCGGTACCGGAGAATCTGGAACTGGACCCCGGCGGCTGGTACAAGTGGCGGCGTGGCGGTGAGTTCCACCAGATGAACCCCGACGTGATTGCCAAACTGCAACACGCGGTGCGCACCGGTAACTACCAGATATACAAAGAGTACGCCGAGCTGGTGAACAAGCAGAGCGAACAGCTCGCTACCCTGCGCGGACTGTTCCAGTTCAAGAAGGGCAATCCCATCCCGATTGAGGAAGTGGAGCCGGTGAGTGAGATTGTCAAGCGGTTTGCCACGGGGGCGATGTCGCTCGGCTCCATCAGCAAAGAGGCGCATGAGACTCTGGCTATCGCCATGAACCGCCTCGGCGGGAAGAGCAACACGGGTGAGGGAGGTGAGGACCCCGAGCGCTACATCCCCTTGCCCAACGGCGACAGCAAGCGCAGTGCCATTAAGCAGGTGGCTTCGGGACGTTTCGGCGTGACCACCCACTATCTGGTGAATGCGGACGAACTGCAGATTAAGATGGCTCAAGGCGCCAAGCCCGGCGAGGGCGGGCAGTTGCCCGGACACAAGGTAAGCAAGTACATCGCCAAGGTGCGCCACTCTACGCCGGGTGTGACGCTCATTTCGCCGCCGCCGCACCATGACATCTACTCGATCGAGGACCTGGCGCAGCTTATCTTCGACCTGAAGAACGTCAACCCGTACGCACGCATCTCGGTGAAGCTGGTGGCAGAGGTCGGTGTGGGAACCGTTGCCGCTGGCGTGGCCAAAGCGCACGCCGACCACATCCTCATCAGCGGCTTCGAGGGTGGCACGGGCGCGTCGCCGCTTTCGTCCATCAAGCACGCGGGTATCCCGTGGGAGCTGGGCATCGCGGAGACGCAGCAGGTGCTAGTGAAGAACGGGTTGCGCGGGCGCGTGGTGCTGCAGACGGACGGACAGTTGAAGACGGGACGCGATGTAGTCATTGCCGCCCTGCTGGGTGCGGAGGAGTTCGGTTTCTCCAGCGCGGCGCTGGTGGCACTGGGCTGCATCATGATGCGCGTGTGTCACCTGAACACCTGTCCGGTGGGTATCGCCACCCAAGACCCCGTGCTGCGCGAGCGGTTCGCCGGCAAGCCCGAGCATGTGGTCAACTTCTTCACTTTCGTGGCGCAGGAAGTGCGCGAAATTATGGCGGAGCTGGGCTTCCGCACCTTCGACGAGATGGTCGGTCGGGTGGACATGCTGGAGATGCGCGAAGCGATTGACCACTGGAAGGCGAAAGGCGTCGATGTGAGCATGCTGCTGCAGAAGCCGGATGTGCCCCCCGGCACCCCTCTGCGCTGCGTGGAGAAGCAGGATCACGGCCTAGAAAAACAGATAGACATCCGGTTGCTGGAGTGGTGCAAGCCTGCGCTGGAGCGCGGTGAGCGCGTGGAACTGAGCCTGCCCATCCGCAACTGCAACCGCACGGTGGGCACCATGCTCAGCGGCGAAATCGCCCGGCGGTATGGCGAAGAAGGTCTGCCCGACGATACCATTCGCATCCACTTCAAGGGCTCCGCCGGGCAGAGCTTCGGCGCGTTCCTGCACCACGGCGTCACGCTGATTCTGGAAGGCGACGCCAACGACTATCTGGGCAAGGGCATCTCCGGCGGGCGCATCATCGCCTATCCGCCGAAGGAGTGCGACTTTGCGCCTCACGAGAACATCATCGCAGGCAACACCTTGCTATACGGCGCCACCGGTGGCGAGGTATTCCTGAGTGGCGTCGTCGGTGAGCGGTTCGCAGTGCGCAACAGCGGCGCACGGGCGGTCGTGGAAGGAGCAGGTGACCACTGTTGTGAGTACATGACCGGCGGTGTGGTGGTGGTGCTGGGCAAGACCGGACGCAACTTCGCCGCGGGCATGAGCGGTGGCATCGCCTTCGTGTGGGACATCGACGGGCTGTTCGAAAAGCGAGTGAACTTCGGCGGTGGCTCCATCTTGCTGGAGCCGGTGGAAGACCCAGAGGATGTCTCCCTGCTGCGCGACCTGGTGGAGCGACACTACCGCTACACGGGCAGCGCGCGCGCCAAAGAGGTGTTAGAGCGATGGGGCGAGGTGCTACCGCAGTTCGTGAAGGTCATCTCGGTAGAGTACAAAAGCGTGCTGGAAGAAATGGCACGGGAGCAATCCGCCGAACAGATGGTTATGGACTGAGGTGGTGAACGTATGGCTGACCCGAAAGGTTTCCTGAAATACACTCGCGAAACCGCGCCGTATCGCCCGGTCGAGGAGCGCAAGCGCGACTGGCTGGAGGTGCATACGCACATGCCACCGGAGCGTTTACAGAAGCAGGCGGCGCGGTGCATGGACTGCGGCGTGCCCTTCTGCCACCTAGGCTGCCCGCTGGGCAACATCATCCCCGACTGGAACGACCTGGTGTATCGCGGTAAGTGGCACGAGGCGCTGCGTCGGCTTCATGCCACCAACAACTTCCCGGAGTTCACCGGGCGCTTGTGTCCCGCGCCGTGCGAGACCGCCTGCGTGCTGGGCATCAATCAGCCTGCGGTCACCATCAAGCAGATCGAGGAGCACATTATCGAGTATGGCTTTGAAAAAGGCTGGGTCGAGCCGGAACCACCGCCGGTGCGCACGGACAAACGGGTGGCGGTCGTCGGTTCGGGGCCGGCTGGACTGGCGGCGGCTCAACAGCTGAACCGTGCGGGGCACTGGGTCACGGTGTTCGAGCGTGCCGATCGCATTGGGGGATTGCTTCGCTATGGCATTCCCGACTTCAAGCTGGACAAGAAGATTTTAGACCGCCGACTGCAGCTGATGGAAGCAGAAGGCGTTCAGTTCCAGCCGTGCGTGAACGTCGGGGTAGACCTGACCGCTGCAGAACTGCTCGCCGCCTTTGATGCGGTGCTGCTCACAGGTGGTTCCACTGTTCCGCGTGACCTGAAGGTACCCGGACGCGAGCTGAAGGGCATTCACTTCGCGATGGAATACCTTACCCAGCAGAACCGCATGAACGCAGGAGACTACATCCCACCCGAACAGCGCATCACCGCCGAGGGCAAGCGGGTGGTGATTATCGGTGGGGGCGACACCGGCGCAGACTGTTTGGGCACCGCCATCCGACAGGGCGCCGCAGAGATTTATCAGATTGAACTGCTGCCCAAGCCACCCTTGGAGCGCGACGAGCTCACCCAGCCCTGGCCCACCTACCCGATGATTCTGCGCACCTCTAGTGCGCATGAGGAAGGCGGCATCCGCGAGTGGAGCATCAACACCAAGTGGTTCGAAGGCGACGAGAACGGCAACGTCAAACGCCTGCACGCGGTGCGACTCGAGTGGTACACCGACTCCAGCGGCAGACGGCAGTTTCGTGAGATACCCGGCAGCGAGTTCAGCCTGGATGTGGATCTGGTGTTGCTGGCGATGGGCTTCCTGCACCCCCAGCACGACGGCTTACTGGATGCGCTGGGTGTGGAGTACGACGAGCGCGGCAACGTCAAGACGATAAACTATGCGACCAGTGTGCCGGGTGTGTTTGCCGCAGGCGATATGCGCCGAGGGCAATCGCTCATCGTGTGGGCGATCAGCGAAGGGCGTGAGGCAGCGCACTACGTGGACAAATACCTGATGGGGCGCACCTACCTGCCGCTGACAGGGGCAAAGGTGTTGTAAGCAGGATGCGCCTACTGCAGCTGGGCTGTGACCCCATTTGACAGCGCCTGCCCTCCTGCGATATCATAGTGACACTATGGTACACCCTCCTCATAGCCCCACAGAAGAAGAGGTGCAGCGACTTGCCGTCGAAACCGATGACCGCTCGGTGGTGGTTTCAGCGGGGGCGGGCTCTGGCAAGACACAGGTGCTGGCAGAGCGGTTCACCTACCTGGTTAGCAAGGGCAAAGCGAAGGTCGATGAAATCCTGACCATCACCTACACGCGCAAGGCGGCGCGCGAGATGAAAGAGCGAATCGTTACGCTGCTGGAACGCGAGGGAATGGGTGAGGCGCGCTGGCAGGTGGAGAGCGCGTATATCAGCACCATCGACTCGCTGTGCGCCCGCCTGATTCGCGAAAACCCCTTTGAAAGCACCATAGACCCCTTTTTCGAGCAGCTCGCCGAGCACGATGCAAAAAGGCTGTTCTATCGCGCCTTCGACCATGTGGTGGACCGACACAGCGAACAGCCCGACAGTGCTATCGGCAAGCTGCTGCGCGAAGCCTTCGGCAGGATACGCTTTAACAGCGACCCACGTGATGCCCTCCACACCCTCCGCGAGGACCTCTACCAGGCATTGGAGACCGTCCGCCTGTTCGGCTGGAAGCGTGAACACCTGACACAATGGGCGGATGAAATCGCCCAGCGCCCCGAAGAGGTCGGCTGGCAGCTGTTGCGGCTACTGCGGAACGCATTATTACCCGGCATCATAGCAGCTCTGCATGTGCTTTCCGAGGGAAGCCTGTTGGCAGGAGAGATGCGTCGTTTGCAGTCCATGCTGCAGAACCTCTCCGTAGGAGAAGGCGAGTTAACGGAAACGATCAACACGCTGCGCCGCGCGCTGTTGCTACGGCAAGGCGATAGCCACATCAACCATCCGGTAGTGGCAGAGTGCTTGAGCCGCATTCGCGACTGGCAGAGGCTGTGCAACGTCCAACAGATTGAAAAAGAGGTGCAAGAGGCATGGCGTACCGTTGCGGCGCTGCATCTGCTGGTGGAGGCATGGGACGAGTATCAGCGCGTGAAAGAGGAAGCAAACCTGTGCGATTTCGCCGACGTGATGACCGAAGCCATCCGCCTCCTGCGTGAGCACGAAACCGTTCGTCGGCACTACCGTCGGCGTTTCCGCTTCGTGATGGTAGACGAGTTTCAGGACGCCAACGAACTGCAACTGCAGCTGGTGCGCCTGCTGAGCAACGGCAGGAACCTGTTTGTGGTGGGCGATGCGCAGCAATCCATTTACGCTTTTCGCCATGCGGACGTCACCCTGTTCCGTCGGATGGAGAGAAAGGCGCGAGAATCGCCCGAGCGTGCCTTGCTGGTGGGGTTACAGCGCAACTTTCGCTCGCGCCCCGAGATTTTGCGCTTCATCGAGAGCATCTATCGCCCCGTGTGGTCGGCGTCGCCGGGAGGGGATGTATATCGTCCTCTACGCAGCGCCAGGCAATTTGCCCCGAAAGAGCAGCCCAGCGTGGAGTTCGTGATGGTACCCTCAGCGCAGGGCAACGCCCTGTGGGTATCGCTGGCGCACGCCACTGCCGACCATATCCGACGGCTGGTTGATGAAGGGCGTGTTCGCATCACGGTGCAGGGCACGGAACAGGGCGAGCCTCTGCGTTACCGCCACATCGCTATTCTGCTGCGACAGACCCATCAGGTTCCGCTTTTTGAAGAGGCTCTGTCGCGGGCGGGCGTGCCGTTCCACAATACCGCGCGACGCCAGTACTTCGTGCAGCCCGAGGTGCGCGATCTCATCTTCGCGCTAACGGTGGTAGATGCTCCCACGAACGATGTGGCGGTGGCGGCAACGTTGCGCTCCCCGATGGTGGGGGTGGGTATGGACACCCTGTACGCCTGCGCGCTGGAGGCGCAAAAGTCAGGCAGAGGTAC